>SVKS01000139.1 GCA_015068345.1 Oscillospiraceae bacterium | reverse complement strand
GCTTGCCGACATCATCAAAACCACCGCCTTTAAGATCACCCGTATGGGACAGCTGATTGCCAAAGAAGCCTCCCGTATGTTGGATACCCCCTATGGTATTGTGGACCTTTCCCTGGCTCCCACCCCTGCCCAGGGAGACTCGGTAGCCCGTATTCTGGAAGGAATGGGTCTGGAAATCTGCGGTGCCCACGGCACCACCGCCGCACTGGCTCTCCTGAATGACGCGGTGAAAAAGGGTGGCGTTATGGCATCCAGCCACGTTGGGGGCCTGTCCGGCGCCTTTATCCCGGTTTCGGAAGATGCCGGCATGATTGAAGCTGTGGAAAAGGGCGCACTGTCCCTGGAAAAGCTGGAAGCCATGACCGCAGTTTGCTCTGTGGGCCTTGACATGATCGCGATTCCCGGAGATACCCCGGCAGAAGTGATCAGCGGCATCATTGCCGATGAAATTTCCATCGGTGTGGCAAACAACAAAACCACTGCCGTTCGTCTGATTCCTGCTTATGGCAAAAAGGAAGGAGACGTGGTCAATTTCGGCGGCCTCTTGGGTTATGCTCCCGTTATGCACGTTTCCACCGCCTCCCCCCTGGCCTTCATCTCCCGTGGCGGACGCATCCCCGCCCCCATCCATTCCCTGCGCAACTGATGGATCGCTATTACTCCCTCAACCGATACCTCCGGGAGCAGTTTGGAGAAAAGGTATACCGTTTACTGCTTTCCGGTGGGATGGGCTGTCCCAACCGGGACGGCACCATATCCAATCTTGGATGCACCTTTTGCAAAAGCGGCAACACCGAGTTTTCCGAAGCGGCCCTGCCGGACATTGCCTGCCAAATCCAGAATGCACGGGCGAGGATTGCAGCCAAAACCGATGCCCGCCGTTTCATTGCCTACTTTGGCGTAGGTTCCAACACCTATGCCCCGGTGGATCGGCTCCGTAAGCTCTTTTCCGCCGCCATGGCGCTGCCCGAAGTAGCTGCCCTTTCGGTTGCCACCCGGGCAGATCTTTTGGACGAGAACGTACTCGATCTGCTTGCCGAACTCAACCAAGTCAAACCGGTTTGGGTGGAGATCGGTTTACAGACTGCATCCGATACCACCGCCCGGTTGATCAATCGAGGGTATCCCTCCTCACTCTTTCGGGAAAAATCCCTTGCCTTGAAGGCTCGTGGTATCACTCCCATTGCCCATATCATCTACTCCCTTCCCGGCGAAACCCGGGAGGATATGCTTTCCTCCGTCCGGTATGCCGTGGAAAGCGGCATTGGCGGAATCAAAATCCACATGCTTTCCATTCTGGAGGGCACTCCCTTGTCAAAACTCTTTTCTGCCGATCCCTTTCCCCTCCTTTCCCTGGAGGAATATACCGATTTGATCATCGATACCCTGCGTCATCTGCCCCCCGATCTGGTGGTACATCGCTTTACCGGGGACGGAGCCAAACGGGATCTGATCGCTCCCCTGTGGACCGCCAACAAAAAGCAGGTGCTCAACTATATGAATCACGCCTTTGAAAAGGCGGATCTTCACCAGGGTTCTCTTTATCCATTTTCCAAAGAAGGTGTCTTCCATTCATCCCATTGAAAACAGCTTCAAAAACGGCGTTCATGACGGTATTCCCGTGGCTCTTGGCTATCTTTCGGTGTCCTTTGCCTTTGGTTTGAGCGCTGTCGCCATGGGTATGCCGGTATGGTGTACCGTATTGATTTCCCTCTGTAACGTCACTTCCGCAGGACAGTTTGCCGGGCTTCCCCTGATCCTTTCCGGGGCTCCCATGATCGAAATGATCATGTCCCAGTTGGTGATCAACCTGCGCTACGCCCTGATGTCCCTGTCCCTTTCCCAAAAACTTGCTCCGGGAGTTTCTACCCCGAAACGTCTTGCCATTTCCTATGGCATTACCGACGAGATTTTTGCCATTTCGGCCAGCAAAGACAGGGAAGTGGGTCCCACCTATATGGCCGGACTGATTCTGGTTCCGGTGGCCGGATGGACGCTTGGTACTCTGCTTGGGGGAGTCGCCAGCGGATTCCTCCCCCAAATGCTGCAAAGCGCCCTGGGCATTGCTATTTACAGCATGTTCATCGCCATTGTCCTGCCCCCCTCCCGCCGCCATGCTCCCACTATGCGGGTAGTATTGGTATCGGTGATTTTAAGTTGTCTTTTCTATTACGTTCCGGGATTGAACCAGGTTTCTGCCGGCTTTACCATCATCATCTGCGGTGTTGCCGCTTCCCTGTTCGGCGCTATTCTGTACCCGATTGAGGAGGAAACCGACCATGCCTGATCGCTTTTTCCTCTACCTCATCCTTATGGCAGGAGTTACCTACCTGATTCGAATGCTTCCTCTGACCCTGTTCCGTAAGAAAATAGAAAGCCGTCTGATTCGCTCCTTTCTCTTTTATATTCCCTACGCAGTGCTGGCCGCTATGACCATTCCTGCCATCTTCTACGCGACCGACAGTGTCCTTGCGGCTGTGATCGGCCTCACGGTTGCCTGCATCCTGGCATGGCTGGAAAAGGGTCTTTTGACAGTGGCAATTGCCTCCTGCGTCACGGTATTTATTGTGGAACGTATTCTTGCATTTCTGGGTTAAAGGTTGACGCTCCCCCCCTATTGTGCTATAATATGATGATAGGATTTTTCCTTTCTCTTCCGGTGGATTGACCGGAACACGACGATTTTTGACCAACCGATTGGAGTTCCTTTATGTGGGCTGATAATAACTGGAAAGACTACGAATTATTGGATTGCGGCAATGGTATGCGCCTGGAAAAGTGGGGCAAGTATATTCTTTCCCGACCCGACCCGGTTGCCCTGTGGGAACCTGCTTCCCCTGCCCTTTGGGGCAAGGCAGATGCGGTTTATCACCGTTCCAAATCCGGCGGCGGACATTGGGATATCTCCTCCCTGCCCCAGCAATGGATGATTTCCTACGACTCTCTCCGTTTCATCGTGAAGCCCATGGGGTTCAAACACACCGGCGTGTTTCCCGAACAGTCTGTCAATTGGGATTGGGCCGCAGAGCTGATTCGGAATGCAAATCGCCCCATCAAGGTCCTGAACCTGTTCAGCTATACCGGTGGCGCCACCATTTCTGCTGCGGCGGCAGGTGCCAGCGTGTGCCACGTGGATGCCGCCAAGGGTATCGTAGCCCACGCCCGCGAGAATGCGGCAGCCTCCGGTCTGCAAAACGCCCCTATCCGTTGGATTGTGGACGATTGCCGTAAATTCATTGCCCGGGAAGCCCGCCGTGGAAATACCTACGATGCCATTATCATGGACCCCCCTTCCTATGGGCGGGGTGCCAATGGCGAAGTCTGGAAACTGGAAGAGGACCTGTATTCCTTCCTGTTGGAGTGTACTGCAGTTCTTTCCGACAAGCCTCTTTTTGTCTTACTCAATTCCTACACCGCAGGCCTTTCCCCTAAAACCGGTGAATATGCTCTGGCTTGCGCCCTAAAGGGCCGACACGCCACCGTAACCGCAGACGAGATCGGCTTAAAGTGCCGGGAAAGCGGTCGTGTTCTTCCCTGTGGATGCGCCATCCGCGCCACCTTCTGATATTTTTCATCAAGGATGTATTCATGTTCAAAGCTCTGGATCTGACTTATCAATACGACGAAACATCCGCCCCTGTGCTGGATCATATTTCACTGGACATCACCCCCGGTTCTTTCACTGCTCTTCTGGGGCACAATGGAAGTGGGAAATCTACCCTTGCTAAGCATTTCAACGCCTTTTTGCTTCCTTCCGGGGGCAAGGTCTACATCAAAGGGCTGGATTCCACGGTAGAGGATAACCTCCCTCTGATTCGCCGTACCGCCGGCATGGTATTCCAGAATCCGGATAATCAGATCGTTGCCGCTATGGTAGAGGATGACGTAGCCTTTGGCCCCGAAAACATCGGTATCCCCACCGTCGAAATGCGGGAAAGGGTAGATGAGGCCTTGAAACAGGTCGGAATGTATGAATTCCGTACCCATGCTCCTAATCTGCTTTCCGGTGGGCAAAAACAGCGTATCGCTATTGCCGGTATTATCGCCATGCGCCCCGAGGCTATCCTGCTTGACGAACCCACCGCCATGCTGGACCCCAAAGGCCGTCGGGAGGTTTTGGAGACCATTACCACCCTGAACAAAGAACATCACATCACAATTGTTTTAATCACACACCACATGAACGAAACCATCGGTGCTGACCGTTTGGTTGTCCTAAACAAAGGCCAGATCTACATGGATGGCACTCCCCGGGAAATCTTTACCCGCGTGGAAGAGCTTCGTGCCATCGGGCTGGAGGTTCCCACCACCGTCGCCCTGATACATCGGCTTAACCAGGCAGGTTTTAACCTTGCCCTGAGCAATGTCACCGTGGAAGAATGCGGAGACGCCATTTTGAAAGCTATTTTTGATAAGAAAGGGAACGTTTGATTTTGTCGAATACCAATCAACCGATTTTGGAAATCCGTTCCCTGTCCCACATTTATGGGGAGGGAACCCCCTTCCGCCACGTGGCGTTGGATAACGTCAATTTGAAGCTATATCCTGGCGAGTTGGTTGGCCTGATCGGTCACACCGGAAGCGGGAAGTCCACCTTGATTCAACATTTCAACGGGCTTCTGCGCCCCACTTCCGGTCAGGTATTGCTTCGTGGCGAAGATATTTTTGCCACAAAAACCGCCACCCGCAATGCCCGCTTTGCCGTAGGACTAGTAATGCAATACCCGGAATACCAGCTGTTTGAAGATACCGTCCGAAAAGACATTGCCTTTGGCCCTAAAAACAAGGGGATCTCAGGTGTCGAATTGGAACGCGTGATTCTGGAAGCCTGCGATGCCGTCAATCTTCCCCGCCGCTTGTTGGATGCTCCCCCATTTGAGCTTTCGGGGGGCGAAAAGCGTCGGGCAGCCATTGCCGGTATCATTGCCATGGAGCCCGAAATTTTGATTCTTGACGAACCCACCGCCGGTCTTGACCCCAAGGGGCGGGAAGAGATTTTAGAAACCATCACCGACTACCGTAAAAACACAGGTAAAACCGTCCTGTTTGTCAGTCATAGCATGGATACGGTTGCCAGCGTGTGCGATCGCATTCTGGTGATGAATCGCTCTCACATTGCTATGGATGCCACCCCGGCGGAGGTTTTTTCCCATACCCAGGAACTTTTGGATATGGGTCTTGCTCTTCCCGACTTGACTGATATTTTTGTTTATATGCAGGGAAAAGGCCTCCCTATATCCGACCCGGTATATACCATGGATTACGCCGTGCGTAAGCTTACTGAACTGATTTCATCCGAAAAGGAACATTATGCAGAATAACATCACCCTGGGGCAGTATTTCCCCATGAACTCCCCGGTGCATCGTTTGGATGCCCGCTTCAAATTGTTCCTGACCATCTTTTTCATCGTCACCGTTTTCTTTGCCGATGGGCTTTTGAGCTACGGTCTGGTGACCCTGGCATTGGGTGGTGTTATTGTTGTGTCCAAAATTCCCTTCTCCATGATCCTAAAATCCTTGAAACCGCTCATTATCATTATTCTTTTTACCGCAATTTTGAACATTTTCTATACCAAAGGCACCCCCTTGGTGTCCTTCTGGATTTTCAAGATCACTTTGGAGGGAATCCTTGTTGCTCTCAAAATGGGTATCCGTATTATCTTACTTGTGGCAGGTTCTTCCCTTTTGACCTATACCACCTCCCCCATTATGCTCACCGATGCTATGGAAGCCCTGCTTTCCCCCCTGAAGGTATTCAAGGTTCCTGTCAATGAGCTGGCCATGATGATGAGCATTGCACTTCGTTTTATCCCCACCCTGATGGAAGAAACCCATAAGATCATGAATGCGCAGAAAGCCCGTGGCGCTGATTTTGAAACCGGTTCCCTGCTTTCCCGGGCAAAAGCTCTGGTCCCCATTCTTGTTCCGTTGTTTGTCAGCGCCTTCCGTCGGGCGGATGACTTGGCCATGGCCATGGAAAGCCGTTGCTACACCGGCGGCGATGACCGGACCCGCCTGAAACCTCTGGTTGCATCCGGAAGTGATTACGTCATTCTGATTGGATGCATTCTGGTGTTTTCGGGCATTATCGTACTTGGGTGCTTTGGATTATGAAAAATATTGCTCTTCTTCTGCGATACGACGGAACCAACTACCATGGTTGGCAGTCTCAAAAAAATGGGGACACCATTCAGGATACCGTCAGTGATGCCATTACCCGTTTGACAGGAGCAAAGCCTCTTCCCGAGCTTCACGGGGTAGGCCGTACCGATGCAGGCGTTCACGCCCTGAATTACGTTGCCAACTTCCTCTCTGAAACCCAGATTCCAGTAGATCGGCTCCCCTATGCCCTGAAGCAGTATTTGCCCGATGACATCTCGGTTTTAGCTGCCACCGAGGCCGCCCCCGATTTTCACGCCAGATTCTCCTGCCTGGAAAAACGGTATTTTTATAAAATTTACTCCTCCCGTACTCCTGATCCTTTCATGAAGCATCGTGCCTATTTTTCTCCCATCCCGTTGGATGTCCCTTTGATGCAGAAAGCCGCCGCCCGTGTGGTGGGTAAGCACAATTTTTCCTGCTTCCAAGCCACCGGCAGCCCCACAAAAACCAGTGTACGCACCGTAACCCAATGTCAGGTGGAAACCGATCGGGATGGCACCATCATCATTTCGGTTGCCGCCGACGGATTTCTTTACAACATGGTTCGAATTATTTCGGGCACCCTGTACTATGTGGGACTTCATAAGCTTTCCCCGGACGATGTAACAAAAATGATTGAATCGGGTGATCGATTGGAGGCCGGTGTCACACTTCCCCCTTATGGTCTCTATTTGGAACGAGCCTGGTACCCCGAAGGATGCTTTATCGGAGGTGAGTTGCTTTGATTCGCAAAAAGCCAACCGAGGAACGCCCTGATATCGATATTCCCCTTTCGCTCAAAACCGATCGGATTGATACACAATCGTTAAGCGAAGCCGATTTGCAAAAGAGAAAAGAAGGGGTTCGTCAATTTCTCAGTGTCTTTTTTAAGCTTTTCCTCCTCTTTGCCGCTGTCCTGCTGATCGTTCTCCTCTACAGCTTCCGTGATCAGATTACTCCCCGTCGACTCCGCGCCCTTTGGAACGACTTGTGGGGTATCGAAATATCCACCGACGTACTGGATTTGAACCTTTCGGACAATGCCTCGTTTGCATCCTATCAAGGTGGTCTTGTAGCCTGCGATGCCACTGCAACCCGTATTATCGATATTCACGGAATTGAAGAGATTTTGAATACCCCTCTCTTTTCCACGCCCTCTCTTACCCTTACCAAAAATCGATTCCTTTTATTTGATCAAGTCTCCCACAATCTCTATTTGGGCGATGGTGAAAAGGAATACCTTTGGTTGACACAGGCGGATGCAGTTGTAAACGCCACCCTTTCGGAAGGCGGAGTTGCCACCCTAACTGAAGCAGATGGTTATCTTTCTGTGGTAAAGGCCTACAAACCGGATGGC
>SVKS01000138.1 GCA_015068345.1 Oscillospiraceae bacterium | reverse complement strand
CTTTGGCACAAAAAGGTCATCATGCTCCCCGCAGAATCCTTGGGATATTTGAGCATTTCGTTGATCAATTCCCGGGTTTCGGGATCCGCCTGGCGCAGAATGCGCTTGACCACGTTGGCAGGCATCTCTTCCACCAGATCCACCGCATCGTCCAGGTAAAGTTCGTCGATAATCTGCTTCAGCTCCTGGTCGGTAAGCTTTTTGATGAGCCCTTCCTGCAGGTCGGGGTCCATTTCCACAAAACTTTCGGCGGCCAGCTCCTTGGGCAGAAGACGGAACAGGGCGGCCGACTTGGTTTCTTCTTCCTCCAGCCCCGCAAAAATGGCGGCAATGTCCGCCGGATTCATGGTTTTGAATACGTCGCGAACCGAGGCATACTTACGTTCCTCAAAAAGCTGGGCAATCATTTTTTCAAAGGTAATGGTTCCGGGCATACGTTCTCTCCTTTTCTTATATCATGTCATGAAGAAAAGCGGAATGCCGGTTTATGCCAGTTATGCTTCCCGTTCCCCGGAGGGAGCAAAGCATATGATGCCGCAGATAATAGGCGGCGGATCGTTATCCGGCACAAGAACCGACTTGGCTCCGCCGGGCCGACTTCGTCCATCCATGGAAAGGGTTCACCTCTGCTTTCTCGATAGCGAGGAACAATCAATCCTCGTTTACGTAAATTTTTTCGATTTTACCCACCACCATGTAGTGGTAATCGTGTTCGGGGTAATACTGGGCGTCGGCTTCCTTATCCGTAAAGCAAGCCTCCTCCAGCTTTTGCACATACATCTTGCGGCACACCACCACAAGCCGTGCTTCCTTATAATAGAAGGTACCGTCTTCATACACCGGGGTCAGGCCGCAGGCCGCCGCCTTGTCCAGGTCCCGGCCCGACTGGGTGCCAAACACCTTGTGGGCATCATGAAGTTTTTCCGGCAATACCTGACAGGTGAAAAGATCCTCTTTTTCCACAAAGCTCCAGGTATAACGCTGGGGACGAACGTAAACCGTCATCACGTGGGTACCCCAAAGCTCCCCAATCTGACCCCAGCTGGCGGTCATGGCATTGGTCCCGGATTTGCTTCCGGCGCCCACCAGAAGCCAATCCTTACCAATGGTAATAAAGGGATTGTCTTTCCATTCCTGAATGGTAATCTCTCTCATCATATCCAAAGGCTCCTTTAATTCATATTCCAACGGGAAAGTTTTTGCATAATCGATTCCAGTCGGGGCATAAACCTTGCAAAAAAGATCTTGTACCCCTCGCAGAGACGGGATTTGCCAATGTCCCCATCCACCTCATTCTGCCGATCCCGGCGGCATCCGCCCCGACAAAGATAACGGTAGTCGCAGGATTCGCATTCCTTTTCATGTTCAAAGGACTTTTCCACAAAGCGGGACATGGTCTCGCTTTTCACCATATCGGTGAAGGACATATCATGCAGGTTTCCCAACTTGAAGGTATCGGATACATAAAAGTCGCAGGGATAGACGCTGCCGTCCCCTTCGATCACCAACTGACCCGGGCAGAAACCCATACAGCCGCAAAGCTCCGGGTCTTCTCCCTGGGCCATATGGATCAGATTGTCAAACCAGCGGATGCTGACGTAGTCCCCGGCCATGAAATCCCGGTACCACTGTTCAAAAATTCGCAGATAGAATTCTCCAAACCGCTTGGCGGCGGGTGCAAAGGATTCCTCCGGTTTTTCGCCGAAAGGATCCAGACAGGGGATAAACTGAATATATCTGAAATCATTCTTTTTGAAAAAGCTGTAAACCGCCTCTGCCCGCCGAGCCAGGCGATTGGTCACCACGCAGAGGATATTGAAATCCACCCCGTAACGACGCAGCAGTTCGGCGCTTCGCATCACCTGCTGGAAGCTACCCTTATCTTCCGGACGGGGCCGGAGAGAATCGTGGATATCCTGGGTGCCATCCAATGAAAGCCCCACCAGGAAATGGTGATCCCGCAAAAAATCGGCCCATTCCACATCCAGCAGCATACCGTTGGTCTGGATGGTATATTGCACCGGGATCTTTTTCTCGTTCTTCTTTTCCACATAGTTCACCAGCGCCCGGAAATAGCCCAGTCCTGCCAGGGTAGGTTCGCCCCCCTGGAAGGCCAGGGTCAGGTGGGAGGGATCCTCCTCAAACACCCGGTCCACCATTTTGCGCATGGTATCCCCCGACATGACCTCCGCCTCCCCGGTCAGGTGGTCCGACAGGCTTCGATAAAAGCAGTATTTGCACCGGAGATTGCAAAGCCCCGAGGCGGGTTTAATCAAAAGAGAAATGGGACGCATATTGATTCTAAGCCCACCGGCAACTGCCGATTTGGCTAATCCTTTCCTGTGGTAAAGCAGTGGCAAAGTTCTTCTTTTCATTATATACCAACCCATTCAAAAAGGCAACCGTCTGCCTCGATTCTGCCCTCAAAAATTTTTTTGAATTTTTTCAAAATCCCTATTGACAAATCAGAAATTTGCGGTATAATAATAACAGTAATCATTACTAATACTTCAACGGAGGGAGAATGGAACGAAGACACAGTAAGAAGCGCGACGAAATCCGGAAGTATCTTGCTTCCACCACAGAGCACCCCAGCGCCGCACAAATCTACGAAGCCCTCAAAACCCAAATCCCCGAGTTAAGCCTTGGTACCGTTTACCGGAATCTTGCGGGATTTCGGGAGGATGGCGAGGTGATTACGGTGGCGGTAGTCGACGGCGAAGAGCGGTTTGACTACGACACCTCCCCCCATCAGCACTTTATCTGCAAAAAGTGCGGACGGGTGGTGGATGTGAGAACCCCAGCCCTTGGAGAGGAAACCCTGACCCGGCTTCAGCACGACACCGGGGTCGAGATCCACTCCCACGCCCTGACCCTTTACGGTCATTGCAAAAACTGCAAGTAACACAAAAAAACAAAACATTTAAAGGAGAAAAAGAAATGAAAAAGTACGTCTGCCCCGTTTGCGGTTATGTCCACGAAGGTGATTCCGCCCCCGAATTCTGCCCCCAGTGCAAGGTCCCCGGCAGCAAGTTCACCGTTCAGGCTGGTGAAAAGACCTGGGCCGCCGAACACGTTGTCGGTGTCGGCAAGCAGTTTGGTGAAAACGTTCCCGCCGAAGTACAGGAAGAAATCATTGCCGGTCTGAAGGCCAACTTCGAAGGCGAATGCACCGAAGTCGGTATGTACCTGGCCATGGCCCGCGTTGCCCATCGTGAAGGCTACCCCGAAATCGGTCTCTACTGGGAAAAGGCTGCTTACGAAGAAGCCGAACACGCCGCCAAGTTCGCTGAACTCCTGGGCGAAGTTGTCACCGCCAGCACCAAGAAGAACCTGGAACTCCGGGTCGATGCTGAAAACGGCGCCACCGCCGGCAAGTTCGAACTCGCCAAGCTGGCCAAGGCCCACAACCTGGATGCCATCCACGATACCGTTCACGAAATGGCTCGTGACGAAGCCCGCCACGGCAAAGCTTTCGAAGGCCTGCTGACCCGCTACTTTCGCTAAGCAGGACCAACCTGCAGAGGATCCCAAAGCGTTATACGATCTGTCTTATGGACTGTTCGTGATCACGTCGAAGGATTCCTCGGACAACGGTTGTATTGCCAATACCTGCGTGCAGGTAGGTGCCGCTCCCACACAGCTGGCTATCTCCTGTCAAATGGGCAACCTGACCCGGGAGATCATCGAAAAAACCGGTGTCTTCAATGTCAGCGTCCTGACCGATGACGTGCCCTACGAAACCATCACCCACTTCGGATTCCAGTCCGGGCGGGACGTAGATAAGTTTGCGGACTCCTCCGCCACCCGGCGCAGTCACAACGGTCTTTTGTACCTGACCGATCATACCAAGGCCATGTTCTCCTGCAAGGTCATCAGCAAGACCGACCTGGGAAGCCACATGATGTTTGTGGGTGAAGTCACCGAAAGCAAGGTTCTCGGTGAAGGTACCCCCTGTACTTACGCCCACTACCACAAAGCCATCAAACCCAAGAATTAATCAATCGACCCATATGAAGCAGGGAATCCATTGTCGGATTCCCTGCTTTTTTTCCCGCAAAAGAAGGTGTACGACAACGTAAAACAATGCTTGCTTCTCCCACGGATTTATGCTACAATCGAAAAAACATACCACGGTTTATAGATTCAGATACAATGGAAAAAGGAGACTTCCTATGGATTTCCGCAAAGAATATCGATCCCGTATGAGCCGCCTTGGCGCGTTCCGTACATCGGAGGAATTTGAGATACAAAAAACCAAAAGGAATCGTGGTATACTTTTGGCATAAAATAAAAAAGGAGACCGTTTCTATGAAAGCTGGCATTGCAAAGATCGACATCACGCCCCCCTTGGGTGCCGTGCTCAACGGCTATTATCGGGAACGATACGCCGACCATGTGATTGAACCGCTGTACGTAACAGCCCTGGCCTTCAGTGACGGCACCAACACCGCCCTGGCCATCAGTTTGGACATTTCCGAGATTTTGCAACGGGACACCGACCAGATCCGGGCACAGGTGGCGGCCCACGTTGGTCTTCCATTTGAAGCGGTGTTTCTTGCCTGCATCCACACCCATACCGCACCGGTTATCAGCGAAATCCGAAGCTTCTTCAAGCGGGACGAGGCTTACTATCGGGAATTCTGCGAAAAAATCTGCCGCGCCGCTGCAGAAGCCATCGCAGACATGAAGGAGTCTTCGGTCTCCATCGGCAGAGGTGAGGCAAAGGGCATTTCTTTTGTGCGCCGCTATCGTAAAAAGGATGGAACTACCGTTACCAATCCCCCTCCCGAGGACAAGGATCTGTTGGCCTGCCCCATCGGCAAGCCCGACGAGACGGTGCAGTTGGTAAAGCTGCAACGGCCGGGTGCGGCGGATATTGCCATCGTCAATTTCGGCACCCATCCCGACGTGCTGGGGGGTACCGGCATCTGCCCCGACTGGCCCTGCTACCTGCGGGATACGGTGGAGGCCGCATTGGCCCGGGAAGCCGACGGACAGGGTGTGCGGGTTATTTTCTTCAACGGTGCCCAGGGGGACGTTGCCCAAAACGACCGAATGCGGGGCATCATCCGCCAGGGTGTGCAGATGTCTGTGCACATGGGCAGAACCCTGGCCGGTGCCGTTCTATCCATCTACACCTACACCGAGCCCGTCAACGCAGACCGTGTCTTCTACAAGCAGAACATGGCACACGCGGCTGTGGCAAAGGGCACGGAGGAACAGGTAAAAATCGCCAAGGAGATTCAGGAGCTCTATCTGAACCAGCCCGACCCCTGGAAGTTCAGGTATGAGGGCTACCCCTTCGACATTGTGGTGGCTCGAAAGTATATCCGCTTGGAGCATCGGGAGCCCATCATCCCCCTGAACGTCGTTTGCGTCGGCTTCGGCGACGTGGCCTTCGTGGGTCTTCCCGGCGAACCCTTCACCGCCATCGGTGTCAACATCAAGGCAAAATCCCCCTTCCTGATGACCATCCCCTGTTGCAATGCCAACGGCTCGGAGGGTTATTTCCCCACCGACGACGCCCTGCAGGAAATCGGCTATGAGGCCAACAGTTCTCTGTTCTTGCCCGGCGTGGCACCGGAATTGGAAAGGGTGTCGCTGGAAACCCTGGCAGAGTTGAAGAATTCCTGAGTCTCCTTCCACCCCCGAAGGGTCTGCCGGAAAGATATTGCAAGCAAAAAACCGTTTTTACGATATCATACTTCTTAAACCAATCCATGTAAACCAGGAGGAATCGGTCATGAAAAGGATCAACGGTACGTTTTTTGAATTTTACCACCACAATCGTGTGGGGGGAACCCATTGGAATGACCAATGCCGGGAATACACCGAAGAGCAATGGGAAACCAAGGTAGACGAAATCGCAGCCCTGGGCATGAAATACATCGTGCTGATGGAAAGCGCCTTGGTGTATCCCGACAGCGCCGAAAGCTATTTCCCCACCGACATTTATCCCCCCGCCCCCATGAAAGCAAAGGACCCCATCGGCGCCATGATGCGGGCGGCAGAACGCAACGGCTTGAAGGTATTCATGTCCTGCGGATTTTACGGCATCTGGAACCATACCCGGGATAACATCACAAGCGAAGAGGTCAAAGCCCGTGCTTTCAAGGCCATGAAGCAGCTATACGAACGGTATGGCAAAAGCGACGCCTTTTACGGCTGGTATCTGCCGGACGAAACCGAAATCGGGCCGTATTTCGATGAGGATTTTATCAAGTACGTAAACGAGTACGCCGCGTATGGCAGAAGCTTTGATGAAAACCTAAAAATCCTGATTGCCCCCTACGGCACACGTCTGGCGGTGACCGATGCGCACTATATCGAACAGCTGAAGCGTCTGGATTGCGATATCGTCGCCTACCAGGATGAGGTGGGCGTGGAAAAAGCAACGCCGGAGCAAACCAAAATCTATTTCAAAAATTTGAACCAGGCCCATAAAGCCGCCGGACGGAGCGTGATCTGGGCGGACATGGAAACCTTCCAGTGCGAAGGCAAGGTTTACCACAGTCCCATGGTAGGCGCCGACGGAGCACGCATCAAGGCCCAAATGGAAAGCATTTCGGATTACGTGGAGGAAATCATCATCTATATCTACCAGGGAACCATGAATCCGCCGGATACCAAGGTCCTTTGCGGGCATCCCAGTACGGTCAAGCTGTACCGTGACCTCTTTTTGGACTGAAGCCTTTTCCGTATCCCCCACGCATCGGCTTACAATACCATATTTTACAGGGAATCCATCGATGGGTTCCCTGCTTTTTTGCACTCAAGATGGGTTCCAACCAAAATTCCACGATGCGCCGAATCGACTCCACCATGCCGTTATTGCAGACCGGCTTGATACCATCTATAATAATTTGACGTAATAAGAACGTCAAAAGGAGGTATACAGGCATGAAGAAATCCATGAATTTCCTGACACCGTTTTCCTATGCAAAGCTTCACACCCTTCTCGTGATCCTGGGAACAACAGCGGCAGCGGTAATCGATGTTGGAATCCGCAAGCAAACCGGGGATTTGATCGACCTATTGGGGGACGGGCGTATCCACGATTTTGCCTTCTCTGCGTTTGGGTGGATGATAGTCACCTACATAGCCATCAGTTTTCTGCTTCCCTATGTGAAAACCCGCCTTTCCGATCGTGTCCAGGAGACCCTTTACACCAGATTATACCGGAAAGCGCTTTCGGTTTTCCAAAACGCCCTGGATGCCACCGATGCGGGAACTGCAGGCACCTATTTCACATCGGATACGGCAGGCATTATCCGCTACGTCAACCGGATCACCGGCATGGGAATTCCCGACGTCTTCACCTTCCTGGCGGGGTCGGTGGTGCTTTTGATGATTCACCCCTGGATCGGCATGGCAGCCATTTTTTCGGCGGTAATCCCGGTGGCCACCATGACTTTTATGAGCCGAATCCTGGTGGACGGCCACGCAAAATACCAGGAAGCCACACAGGAGATCAACCGGCATATTGCCAAGCATTTTTTCAATTTGGAATT
>SVKS01000137.1 GCA_015068345.1 Oscillospiraceae bacterium | reverse complement strand
TTGTATTTTTTTTTATTTCTTTTTTGCCACCAGAAGGAACCGGTGAGTACGGCCCGAAAGCTCTCCTTGAAGATTGAGCATTTCTTCAGCGGCAAGGAGCCGGGGAAGACAGGCGTCCACCGAAAATCCGGGAAACTCCCATTCAATGATCCGGGCGAACCACACCAGGGCACCCACGTCGAAAAAGCGGATGGTACCGTAGTGCTCCCGTTCAGCAAGGATTTCAAAGCCTGCCTTTTGGAAGGTCTGGGAAGCCACCGAAAGGTATTGGTCGGGAAAGGGGAGGGGCAGGTCACCAAGCAACAGCTCCACCAGCTCCCGGTCGTTTTGTGCCCCCACCTGCTGGGTGATGAACAGACCTCCGGGTTTCAGCACTCGGTGGATCTCTTGGGGGTCGAAGTCCCCGTGCCGGTTGATGACCATGTCAAACGTCCGATCATCGAAGGGGATGTGGTCGCCGCTTCCCTCCCGGAAATCGATTCCCAGGGGAAGAAGCTCGGACTTACAAAGGGATACGTTTGGCGGAAAGGATTCGGTGGCGGCGGTGTTTTCGTGGGGGTGACCCAGAGAGAGGAGAAATTCCCCGCCGCCGGTGTCGATATCCAGAATGCGCATATTCGGAGTCAGCCGGGAAAGGATTTCTTCCCGATAGCTCCAGGGGATGTCGTCCTCCTCCTCATAGCGATCTGCAATGTGGGAAAAATCCCACCCGTGAATGTGGGCCGCCGCTTCTTCGGCACGCCACAGGTCGATTTTGTTTTGATGTTCCATAATACTACTCCTTCTTGATGGATTGTGATGCAAAAAGGTGCAGATATTCCGATTCAACAAACCTCGTGAATCCCGGCAGGATCGGTTTGTTGGATGGAAATCCGCACCGGGAGGTTACCTCGAAGGAGCCGCATCCTATGCGCTCACCGCCTTTCGGGGATAGTATAGCACGAAAGACGGTGATTGACAATATGGAGGCTTACTCCATGCTCATGGCACTTCCGATGAAGAAGGGGAGGTTGGTTTGGGTATCGATAAGCATGTAAACAAAGGGACGGTTGAAGAAGATGGCTTCGTGTTCGATGATGCCCTCGGCTTCCTTAATCTCCACGGCGGTGGCGGCTCCGGCCCGGGCACCGGTTTCACCGATGGCAAAGAAGGTTTTGTGGATCACTCGGGAAGCAAAGAGATTTTCTTTGCTCTGACCCAGAGAAGAAAGATTGGCATTTTCCTGGTCAAAGAGCCGTTCCACTCCCATTTTGTGGAGGGCATCGATCAAATCTGCCTCGTACGCCACCTGGAAGCGGGGGAGGAAGACCTCCACCTTCTCTTCGGTGGGGTTTGCCAGTAGGTTGGAAAGGGCCTTTCCGTCCAGGGTGGCAAGGTAATCGGCGGGGGTCATGCCCTCATTCGGAAGCAGGGCGACGAAGGCGTAGCTTTGATCCTTGAAATACTTGATAAATCCCCGGGCGTTGCCGTCATTCAGGTATCGGTTTTCGGTAGAGGTCATCATGTCCACCGTTTGCCTATCCCCGGATAGGGTGATGAAGGCACCGGGCTTGATTTCCTCCAGGGGAAAAGCCTCCTCCCAATCGGCCTCAAAGGCCAGGGCGTTGATCAGGTACATGACCGCCCGTTCAGGAATCTCATCCAGAATGGCGGGGATCATGCCACCGGTTTTTTGGGAAACCCAGTTGTTGATGTCCCCTAAGGTCTTGGCGTTGAAGGGGACCTGGTAGAGGGTGGCATCGTAGAAGTTGGCGTTTTTTTGGAGGAAATCCCTGCCCACCGCAAGGTTGGGGTCATCCCGGAACCAGATGGAGTTGGCAAGCTTCAACTTGTAGGCCTCTCCCTGGGGAAGGGACTGCAGGTAGGTGTGAAGATAGAGGTTGAGGGTGTCTCGGTCCATGCCGAAAATGGCTTCCAGCTCCGCCAAAGTTTCCTCCTCGGCTCCGTTGGCAGTCATGCCCAGGGCACAAAGCACCGAAAGGGGAGATAACAGGGTGTTTTCCTCCGCCTGCTGGGCTTCCAGGAAAAGGTCCAGGGCAAAATCGGTGAGGGCTTCCCGTCCGTCGGTCAAGTCGGCACTTTCTGAAATCACTTCGGCGGTGATGCCTTCCATCAGGTTGCCGGATGTGTGGTGGATACCGGGGGAGGTGGCATATTCCACCTCGGGAAAATCCACCTGATGGAGCTGGGGCTTTCTGCCCCCCAGGGTGAATACCCCTGCCACAAGACCCAGGCAGGCCGCTGCAGCGGCAAGAGAGAGGAAAAGCCTGGGCCTTGCGATGGGCTTTTTGCGGGCGTTGACAAGCAAATGGTCATCGGCGTGGCCGATGGCGTCCAGAATATCGTATGGGTTCAATCAAAATCCCTCCTTGGATAGATGCTGTTGTAATTTACGGCGGGTACGGAAGAGCATGGATTTCACCTTGCCCTCGGTAAATCCAAAGCGCCGGGCAATGGAAGCCAAGGAATCCAGGTACCAGTAACGGCAGAGGAATACCCGTTGCTCGGTGGCCGGCAGGGTCTGGATAAATTCCCGGATGCAGGCGGCAAGCTCTGCCTGTTCCACTTCCTCCTCAGGGCGGGAGGATGCGGGCAGACACTCGGCAAGCTCCTCCAACACCAGGGCAGTTTGTCCGCCGCCCCGCTTTTCGCTGTGATTCCGCCGCCATTTATCGATGGCGATGCGGCGGGTGAGCTTGCCAAGAAAGGTGGAAAGCACCATGGGCTTGTGGGGTGGGATGGCGTGCCATGCCGAAAGCCAGGTATCGTTGGTGGCTTCTTCCGCATCCGGCTCGCTTCCCAGAATGTTTTTGGCAATGGAGTGACAATAGGCTGCGTATTTGCGCTGGCTTTCGGTAATGGCCAGCTCGTTCCGGGCCCAATAGAGGGCTACGATCTGTTTGTCATCCATGGGGAACCTCCTTTCGTGTGTTCTCACCCTTCTACTCGCAGTTTGGAGGGATTGGTTTCAAAAAAACCTCCGGGAAATTTCCCGGAGGTTGAAAGAATTTGGGGTTACAGGGTCATGGCCTTGACGGCGGCAAAGGTATCGGCAGAGGGGGCCAGGGAACGGTACTCCATACCCACGTAGGCCTGGTAGCCGGTGGCATCGATGGCACGGAATACGTTGGGGTAGTTGATTTCACCGGTGCCGGGTTCGTTGCGGCCGGGTACGTCGGCAATGTGGTAGTGACCCACCAGATGACCGAACTTCTTGATGGTGTCGATCAGGTTGCCGTTGGAAATTTGCTGGTGGTACACGTCGAAGAGCAGCTTCACCGCGGGGCTTCCCACCTCTTCGATGATGGCAAAGGCTTCGTAGCTGGAATCCAGGAAGTAACCCATGTGGTTGGTGAGTACGTTCAGGGGTTCCAGCACCAGGGTGACCTCCGCTTCCTCAAACATGGGGGCCACGGCCTTCAGGGCCAGGACGATGTTGGTGTGCTGTTCGTGGCGGGGGATGTCAATTCTGGTGTTGCCGCAGGTGATAATCAGGGAAGGACAGCCAAGGTATTTGGCCTTTTCAATACTTTCTGCACATACTTCCTTGAAAGCGGGAATGGCTTCCCGGTACATCAGCCGTTTCTGGTTGAATTCGGCGTTGTCGCCGGCCACGCAGAAGGCGCCGATCTTCAGATTGTTTTCTTCGGCCAGGGCTTTGATGCGGGGCAGGTCTTTGCCGGTCCAGTTCCAGAATTCCACCGTTTCGGCACCGGCCTTGGCGGCTGCGGCAAAACGATCGTAGAAATCCGGGGTATCGGCAAAAAGCATTTCAATACAGGGAGAAAGTCGGATCATGGTATTACCTCCGTATATCTTCAAAATTTACGCTTCAATATAGTGGATCAGGAGTGCCAGGGTGGCCTCTACACCCTTCTTGTGGGTGCGTTCGTAGCCGTGGGAGGCAAAGACACCGCTGCCGATGATACAGTGGCACACGTCGTAACCCGCCGCCAGGGCGGCATCCGCATCCGACCCGTAGTAGGGATAAACGTCAGCGGCGTAGTCGATGTTGTGGGCTTTGGCGGTGGCGATGAGGGCGGTGGTGGTGTCAAAATCGCTGGGGCCGTGGGAGTCCTTAACGCAAATGGAAACCTGGGTTTCCTTGCAGGCGCAAAGCGAACCCACGCAACCCATGTCCACGCTCAGAATCTCGGTGGTATCCTCCGGAATGCCGGCAGAGCAGCCGTGACCAACCTCTTCGTACACGGTGACGTAGATGGAGACCTTCCGCTTCAGGGCGAGATTTTCGTCCTTAATCTTTTTGGCAAGACCCAAAAGGATCACGACGCTGAGTTTGTCATCCAGAAAACGGCTCTTGATGTAACCCGATTCGGTGATGATGGTGCGGGGATCGGGGGCGGCAATGTCGCCGATCTCAATACCCAGGGCTTTGGTGTCGGCGGCCGATTCCACCAGCTCGTCAAGGTAGAGCTGCATGGTTTCAAAACTGCGCTTGTCTTCGCTGTATCCACGGTTCACGTGAACCGAGGGGTCGGCCATCTGCAGGGTGCCGGTGAAGGTCTTGTCCCCAAAGCGGGGGATAATGGTGAAGTTTTCGGTTTCCACGTTGTTGGGATTGAGCCCGCCAAGGGGAGTCAGCCGCAGGGTGCCGTTGCCGTTGATGCCGGCCACCATGGCTCCCAGGGTGTCAATATGGGCCGAAAGCACCAGGGGATCGCCTTCGCCGCCCAGGGTGCAGAGCACACAGCCCTTACGGGTGAGGGTGGGGGTGTAGCCCATTTTGGTGAGCTCGTCCACAACAAATTCGGCGGCCTTGCGGGTGTAGCCGGTGGGGCTGGGGATGGCCATGAGCCGGGGAATGGTTTGCATGATATAGTCCATAGGGGTTCCTCTTTTCTGTTTGGTTTTCTATAGCATACCATAACTTTGAAAAAGAATCAAGAAATGGTTGACGAAAGGGAGAAAGTTCGATAAAATAGAGGCAGACTATAAATGGGAGGAAATCTAAATGGCGATCCTATTTCAAAAAGAGGTTCCCGAAAAGGGAAGTTATGATATTGTGGTGGCCGGCGGCGGTGTTGCCGGTGCGGCGGCCGCCCTGGCGGGAGCCCGGGCTGGGAAGAGCGTCCTGTTGCTTGAAAAAAGCACCATGCTGGGGGGCCTTGCCACCCTGGGGCTTATTAACTACTTTGTCCCCATGTGCAACGGCCGCGGGGTCCAGATCATCAAGGGTATGGCGGAGGAATTCCTGCGCCTTTCCATCAAAAACGGCTATGATACCCTGCCGGAAGAATGGCGTAACGGCGAACCCGCCGAACCCACCAACGTACGCTACGTAACCAAATATTCCGCCACCATCTTCGCCCTGGAGCTTCTCAATCTCCTGCATAACGAAGGGGTAGACGTGCTTTTCGATACCGTGGTGGCCGAACCGGTTATGGATGGGGCTCTCTGCAAGGGGGTTATTTGCGAAAACAAGTCGGGGTTGGAATACTATGCCGCCAAAATGCTGGTGGATGCCACCGGGGATGCGGACCTTCTCTATCGGGCCGGAATTCCCACTGTGCAGGGACGCAATTTCCACACCTACGTGGCGCATGGGGCCAATCTGCAAAGCTGTAAGCAGGTGGTGGATACCGAAAACATTGCCAAGCTCTACGTCAGCTACGCCGGGGGACATGCTTCTCTTTACGGGGATCATCATCCAGAAAACATGGCCTACTATACCGGTACCTCCTCGGAGGACGTGAATACCTACTTTGTGCGCAACCAGATTGAATGTCTCCATAAAATTGAAGGGGATGAGCGTACCAGCCGGGACATCACCATGCTTCCCGGAATGGCCCAGTTCCGCACCACCCGCCGCATCGATGGGGACTATACCCTGAAAAACAGCGATATGTTCCGTCATTTTGATGATTCCATTGCCGCAGTCAACGACTTTGATCGCCGGGATTTCCTGTATGAGGTGCCCTACCGCACCATGATCAAATCGGGGTATCCCAACCTGATCACCGCCGGCCGTACCGTGGCAGGGGAGGAGTATGCCTGGGACATTCTGCGGGTCATTCCCCCTGCCATCCTCACCGGTCAGGCGGCAGGCAATGCCGCCGCCCTGGCCATTGACGAAGGGTGCGGCATCGATGCCGTGCCGGTTACCAAGCTCCAGGAAATCCTTGCGAGCCAGAATGTGATGATCCACTTTGACGATGCTCTCATCAACTGGGATGCTGACCCGGGTCGGGTGGACGATAACGGTCACTTCTGATGAAACATTCAAAAGCAAAGCACGCCAAAGCAATGCGGTTTTCCAAGTCTAATTGGAGTAAAACCGGTGTGATTCGTCTGATTCTCCTGTGTGTTTTCGGATGCAGCTTCCTTGTTGCGGCGTATAAACTCATGGAGATTCACAACGCATATAAGACGGGCAGTGACGTCTACGACCAGATTCAGTTTGAAGTGGTGGATGAAAACGAAATGGCGGAAACGGGACCCGACCAGGAGGCTGAGTCGGTTACCGACGAACCGGAAGTGATGATCAACCAGGAAAAGGCGCCTATTTCGGTGGATTTTGATGCCCTGCAGGAAATCAATCCCGACGTGGTTGGCTGGATCTATTCCCCGGGAACCCCCATCAACTACCCCATTGTCCAGGGAAAGGACAATGACGAGTATCTTCGACATACCATTCGAAGGGAGTATAACATTGCCGGTTCCATTTTTATGGATTATCGGAATGAACCCGATTTCTCCACCGTGTTCAACGTGATTTATGGGCATAATCTTTATACCCAGGAGATGTTTGGTTCTCTTTTGAACTACAAAAAGGATGGTTATTACGAAGACCACTCAGTGATGTGGCTTCTGACACCGAATGGGGATTATAAGCTCCACGTAATAGCAGGTTTTACCTTGAAAGCCAGCTCTTCTCTGTATGAATTTGGCATGACGGAAGAAGGGATCGGAAACTTCTTAGCCCAGGCATTGGAAAAAAATGATTTCACCCCGCCGGCAGATGATGCCCCGGTGGAAAACTTCCTTGTGATGTCCACTTGTTCCTACGAATACGACGATGCCAGATATATTGTGGTGACGAGAATGGAACCCTTGGATTTCTGATGCATAAAAAGACGGGAATTTGGGGATGATTTGCATAGGAAAGTGCCTGCTTTTTCGGCAAAATCATCGAAAAAGGTAAAAACAATCAAAAGCATACAATACAAAATTGGAAAATCCTCAAATTTGTGCAAAAAAACACTTGCTTCCCATTGCCAGATATGGTATAATTTAACACGGTTAAAAACAACTAACTAATTTGACAGGAGAGAAAAAACTATGGCAGTAAAAGTAGCAATCAATGGTTTCGGTCGTATCGGCCGTCTCGCTTTCAGACAGATGTTCGGCGCTGAAGGTTACGAAATCGTAGCCATCAACGACCTCACCAGCCCCAAGATGCTGGCTCACCTCCTCAAGTACGACTCCGCTCAGGGCAGATACGCTCTTGGTGATACCGTTTCCGCTGGTGAAGATTCCATCACCGTCGACGGCAAGACCATCAAGATCTACGCTGAGAAGGACGCCGCTAACCTG
>SVKS01000136.1 GCA_015068345.1 Oscillospiraceae bacterium | reverse complement strand
AAGGCCCAAATTGCTCATAACGGTGGTAACCACCGTGTTACCGGTAAGCTTGCCCCGGGCGTGCATATAACGCCCCGCAAGGTAGAGGGTGGTATCTCCATCCACCACCTCGCCCCGGTCATCCACAGCGATGAGCCGGTCGGCGTCTCCATCAAAGGCGAAGCCGATATCCAGATGCTTTTCCCGCACCAGTTCCTGCAGGGCGGCAATGTGGGTGGAGCCGCAGTTTTCGTTGATATTGGTACCATTGGGGGTGTTGTGAATCACGTAGGTTTCGGCCCCCAGGGTTTCAAATACGTTCTTGGCGATCATCCAGGTGGAACCGTTTGCGGTATCCAACCCGATCTTGATTCCCCGGTAGGAATGGGTCGCCAGGGAGATCAGATAGCCGATGTAACGATTTCGTCCGGCGGCGTGGTCGATGGCACGACCGATCTTATCATCGGTGGCGTATGGAATTTCTCCAAGCTCGCCGTCCAGGTAGGCCTCCAACTCGTCGGTCAGGGCGTCCTCGATCTTTTCCCCGTCGCCATTGAGGATCTTGATGCCGTTGTCGTGGTAGGGATTGTGGCTGGCGGAAATCATGATGCCGCAATCAAACCCCTCCAGACGGACGATATAGGAGACGCTGGGGGTGGTGGTGACGTGCATCAGGTAGGCATCCGACCCGGAGGCTACAATGCCGGAAATCAGGGCGCTTTCATACATATAGCTGGATAGACGGGTATCCTTACCAATGACAATCTTTCCCACCCCGGTGGTTGCATACTTCCACCCCAGGTAGCGGCCGATTTTGAAGGCATGTTCCACAGTCAGGTCGATATTCGCTCTGCCACGGAAGCCGTCGGTACCGAAGTATTTTGCCATAGGCGACTCCTTACAGCAGGGAAGCGGCCTCGGCGTCCAGGTAGAAGGTCACGTCGGGATGCAGCTGGAGAACCGAAGCGGGAACCATCACATCCACTTCTCCCTTCACCGACTTGGCAACCGCTTCGGCCTTGTTCTTACCCAGGGCAATGAGGATGATGCTCTTGGCGTTCATGACGCTCTTGATACCCATGGAGATGGCGTGGGTGGGAACGTCGTCAATGGAGGCAAAGAAACGGGCGTTGGCTTCCCGGGTGTTGGCGGTGAGTTCGATTTCATGGGTGACCGAGGCCAGCGGGGTACCCGGTTCGTTGAAGCCGATGTGGCCGTTTTGGCCCAGGCCCAGAAGCTGCATATCGATGCCACCGGCGGCGGCGATCATTTCTTCGTATTCCTTGGCGTTTTCGGCAATGTCTCCCTTACCGCCGGGCACGTGGGTTTCGTCGGGGTTGATGTCCACCTTGGAGAAGAGATTTTCATTCATGAAGTAACGGTAGGACTGGTCGTGGGTGCCGTCCAGGCCAACGTATTCGTCCAGGTTGAAGGACTTGGCCTTGGCAAAGGAGATCTTACCTTCGTTATAGAGCTTGACGATTTCGCCATACAGGCCTAAGGGGGTAGAACCGGTGGCAAGGCCCAGTACCGCGTCGGGCTTTTTGTTGAGAAGGGTAACGTAACGTTCAGCCGCCATCTTGGCGATGTTTTCCGGGGTATCTACAATAATTTTCATGATAATCCTCCAATTAAGGTTTATTTGGAAGCTCACTTGGCTTTCCATCCACCATTATATCATATTTCCCGAAATCTGCAATAGACGAATTACACAAAGAATATTTCAGTAGCAAAAAGGCAGGATCTCCCCCATTCCGTATCCAATCAAAAAAGCCTCCGGCATGATGCCGGAGGCTTGGAGTAAGAATAAACTTACAGGAGGCTGAGTTCGAGTTCGGCCTTGACGTTGTCGGGGTTGAGAGCAAGGCTCTTTTCGAAGTATTCCTTGGCAGTGGCCTTTTCGCCATTGAAGAGCATAGCGTAGGCCAGCATGTAATAGAGGTTGCCTTCCTTGAGGGCCTGAGGATCGTCGATGAAGGACAGATAGAAGAATCTGCCGCCCTTCTGACGGATACCGGCACCTCTCTTGTCGGCCAGCTGTTCTTCCCAGTTGAGGATGGCCTTGCGGATGATGTCGCGGGCCTTCATCTCGTCACCGGCGAGCTGAGCGATCTTGGCGGTGTAGTAGGTGAATTCGCCACCCATGTTCCACATGCCGCGGTTGTCGATCTTGGAGATATGATCGATGATGGCCTTGGCTTCGTCTACGCGGCCCAGTCTGTCAAGAGCTTCGGCTTCGTAGTAACGATAGGGAACGGTAACGCTTTCATTCCAGAAGCCTGCATGCAGGTTTTCAGGAATCTTAAGAGCGGCCTGGAAGTAAGCGAGAGCTTCTTCGTAGTTGCCGGCCTTGAGAGCCTTACGGCCAGCGGCAAAGCGGCTGTACATATAGGTCTCGGCAATGGCAAATTCGCCGCCTTCGCCCGGGGTGAAGGTATGACCAAGCATGACCTGGAGGGATTCTTCGTACTTGCCGCAGGCGTTGTAAGCCTTGGCCAGTTCGAGGGACATATCGTCACCGGCGTTTTCAGGCATCTTAGCCTTGAGGTATTCGGCTCTTTCTTCGCCGGGTACGCCGACGGAGGCCATCAGGAAGCTGACTTCGTTGAGCAGCTGCTCGTCACCGGGCTTGAGGTCAACGGCCTTCTTCTGATATTCAAGAGCTTCAGCCTGCTTGCCCAGGTGGCTGTAGCAAGCAACGGCCAGGTTTCTGTAAGGAATGTAGAAGTCGGGAGAGGCGATGGTGGCCTTCTTCCAGCATTCTTCGGCGTAAGCATAGTGCTTCTTGTCGTAGACAACGTTGCCCAGGAGGTACCAAGCGGTGCCATCCAGTTCGTTGGCCTTGACAGCGGCTTCCAGAACCTTGATTTCGGCGAGACGATAGGGGAAGATCTCGACGATGGGGTTCTTGGCGGCTTCTTCGCGGGCAGCCTTGGCCTTGCAGCATTCGCCCATCTTTTCGTAAGCGAAGCCCAGGGCATAGAGAGCCATGGTGGAAGCGCCACGGGTAGCCTTCAGACCTTCGAAGATTTCAGCAGCAGCAGCGTAATCGCCGGCACGCTGAATGTCGAAGGCGACGTCCAGACAGGTCTGGGACGGGTTGGAGGCCATGAGCTTTTCATCATAGAAGGTTTCGATGGCTTCGCCATAGACCTTGATCTTGATGTAGCGGGCCAGCTGGTTCAGCGGATCGTTGGCAAGGATGGCGTCGATGCACTTCTTGGCGCATTCGACCTTACCAAGCTTCCACAGAGCGTAAGCGGCGTAGGGGCCAGCCAGGGGGTGAGCCGATTCCTTGTCGAGAGCCTTTTCGGCGTGGAAGAGCATCTTTTCATAGTCGCCCTTGCGGCCGTCGAGAGCAGCGATGAAGGACATGGACTTACCAATGGCATTGTAGCTCCAGGTAGCCTTGTAGAAGGTGTCGTAAGCCTTCTTGTAGTTTTCCTGATAGAGGTAGCACAGACCGAGCAGGTAGCTGACGGTGCCATCCTTCGGGTTGGTGTTGTAAGCGTTCTGGACAGCCAGAGCCTTTTCCAGATATTCAACCGCTTCGTCCACCTTGCCGGTACGGTAGAGGTATTCACCCATGCCGATGAGGGAGGGCAGATGTCTCGGATCGTACTTGAGGGCTTCCAAGTAGTATTCATCGGGCTTGTAGATGGGATCACGATACTGATCGATGTGCAGGCCGGCGATGTAGTTGTCCTGAGCATTGTGGAGCTTGTCGGGGGTGGGGATACCGGGGTTGTCCTTGGGGATATGGACATAGTCCGGGGTGATTTCGGTGTAGCTGGCAATCTCTTCGCCGCAGGCGCAGAGGAACTTGACAGTATACTTTTCGTCGCTTAGAACAACGTCCCATTCCTTGCATTCGCAGGGAGCGATGGTGACCTTTTCTTCCAGAACGAGCTTTTCGCCGTCGAATACCTGGAAGGTGCCGTTTTCCACGACCTTGGTGACATTCAGGCGAACCTTGCTTTCGGCACCGGCCTTGTCAACGGCAATGGCGGCATCCAGGTTAGCGAAGGTGACGTACTTGATGTCCTTGGTGGGATACCAGTACTGGCTGAAGCACTTGGTTTCGTAGGGGGCCAGCCAGGTGAAGTCGGGCTGGTCGTCGGTGTAGGAACCGGCCATCAGTTCGGCGTAAGGTCCATCGGTGTCGGTCAGAGCGTCTTCCCAGTTTTCAGCGTTGGCGCCGTAGCCCCAGGTGAACATCTTCTTACCCGGCGAGATGTGGTGGTTGGCAATGTGAATGGTGCCGCATTCCTTTTCGTAGTCGTAGCCGCCGAAGAAGTCGAAATCGGAGGGAGCTGCGAAGTAGGAGTTAGCGGTACGGGTATTCTTGTGCCAGGAAATATCGGTGGGAGTTTCGAAGCGTTCGGCACCATACTGGCTCTGGGCGATGGGGAAGGTGACGTGGCTTCTGTCATAGTGATGGTGAGCCCAGGTTACATCGGGGGGGAAGATCAGACGATACTTTTCGTGTACGCGGACAGCGGCATTTTCCCACCAAAGGAAGGAATGCTCGGTGGCGGTACGGTTGGTAACCTTGACGCGGGTTTCAAAGAAGCTGGCATCCGGATGGAGGACGATACCTACCATACCCTTGGTACGGTCGGAGGGATCGCATTCGCTCATCCAGCAGATGGCGGTGCCGTCTTCTTCGGTTTCGATGGTGTAGTCTACCGGCAGAACGGTGGACGGACGATGGTGGAACGGCCAGTTGAATTCAATACCGCCGGAGATCCAGGAGCCGAAGGCGCCGATCAGAGCGGGCTTGATGACGTGCTGACGATAGAGGAAATGATAGTCATTCTTCTTGTCGTAAGCTTCGAATACACGGCCGCCCAGGGCGGGGATCATGCAGACGCGAATGTAGTCGTTTTCAAGACGAACGACTTCCCATTCTTTGTCAGCGCGATGGATACGGTCAACCTTGTTAACAACACGGTTGGGGTAGGGGTTGCCGCTGGTGCCCTGATGGCCGCGGGTTTCGGCATACATGGGCATTTCTTCTGCGGGAGGGAAGGGATAAGTGGGGATTGTCCACTTTTCTACTACCGCAATTACGGGCTTGCTCATAGTGAGTTTCCATCCTTTCTTTATTCAAGAATCGGGGGACGCGGGGCATTCTCCCACGGCCCATTCTTGAGTCAAATATACCATACTTTCAGGGTAATTGCAAGAGGCTTTTTTCGATTTCGCCCTCTTTTTTCCCCTGTTTTTTTGTTCATATCCGATAGAATAATTTTCAACTTAACGTCAAAAATGTCGATTTTACCAAACATTCGGCTGGTTTTGTCCCCATTCGAAACCTTCTTCTCCGGACGGGATAAATTTGCCTGCCGATTTTGCACAACTTTTTGACCCAAATCCCCGTCAATAGCCGATCATAGGAATTTCCTCGAAGGGCTCGTCAAAGGCGGGAAGCTCCCCGTTTTTGACCCCCGGCAGGGCCATGGCGCTTTCCCGGGAGGCCACCATCATTTCGGGATAGGGACGCAAGGCCACGTCCACCAGACCAATCTGGTAGTTTTCCCCGTCGAACCGGCCGGCGATATTCTGGTCACAGAACTGGAACCAGTGAACCCCCACCGCATTGGGATGGGCCGCCGCCTTTTCGATATAGCCCCGCAGAGCCTTAGCCCGGTCGGTCTGGGACGCGGTTCCCTTGAGCCCGGTGGCAGGGAGCCCCCGGTCCAGGGCGCCGAAGTGGAATTCCCCAATCATCAAGGGCAAATCCACCCCACAGCCCACCGCAAAGTTCATCAGCGGGGTGGGATCAAAGCTGTAGTTATTCAGGCTGAACACGTCAAAATTCTGCCACCCCGCCACCTGTTCGGGGCTGTTAGCCACCGCCCAGCGCATCCCCAGGTTCAGGTGATTGGGATCCACCCCCCGGCAGGCCTTGCTGGGGATGCCCACGTAGGCTTCCACCAGGTAAACCGAAAGTTCCTTCAGGTCGGCCTTGGCACCCGGGAAGCGGGTTTCGATACCAGCCCGTTGCTCCCCAATCTCCTCAAAGCTTGCAAAGCCACTCCCCCACACGGCGTTGAGGGCGGCAATATCGCCATATTTTTCCTCCAGTTTTTGGAGAATGCCCCGCTTGCAGGCGCTGTCGGCGGGATTCCGGATGGCTTCGTCGGCAATCAGCAGGTTGGGCACGAAGGCAAATTCCGGCTCGTTACGAAGGAAGTAGCCGATCTGCCAGGGATCGTCCTTCGCTTCCCGAAGGGCTTCTGCCCGACGGATGGCATCTTTCTGATATTCCTCCGAAAGCACGTCGGGGAAGTCCCGGAAGATCTTGAGCTCGGTGGTGGGGAAAATATCCGGCTGCCACACGTAGGGAAGGCGTTTTTCCCCGGTGCGGAAAATTTCATCCGACCAGTTTGCCACCGTGTTCCAGCCTCCTTCCAGGAGGACGTTTTCGGAAATTTCCCGGAAAGCGGCCTTCCAATCCTCCCCAAACACCCGGCGCAGATTGGCTTCGGTGTAGCGGATAAAACGTTCGTCTCCACACATACTGGCCCAGGGTTCCGGGGGCAGTTCACACAGAGTGGGATACTGGTCGATTCTGGGATTGTCACCCGGGCGGATGCAATCCACCCCCAGGGAGTAGAATTCATAGCCATCCGGGTCCACCAGATGCCATCTTCCGTCGGGGGTTTTCAGGGTTTTGAAGAAGCCCTTGCCTTCGCAAAGCTTCCGGGCCGCCTCCCCGCCCCATTTGGTCCGGGTGGCAAGGGGCTTGCCGTTTTGCCGCAGGGCAAGCAGGCTTTCCCGTAGTTCCTCTTCGGTGTGAATCTTGCCCGGCCAGTCCCGGCCGGTCCATTGACCAAACTCGTCCACGTATTTCCCCTCGGGAATGGGGAATTCGGTGGGCATCTCGTCCGAAAGATAGGCATCCTCCAAAAGCAGGGTCACGTCGTCCACGCAAGGATGGATACCAAACTCGATCTTATCCACCTCATCGGGTTCCATACGGTTTCCGTGAACCACCATTTTCAGGGTACCGGGAGTTCGGGGGGTAAAGATGGTACGGGAATCAATGAGGGCCAGGTCGATGCACACCCGGGTCTTGAGTCCGGGCAGAAGACCGAACCGATAGCCAAGCTTGAATTCGTCGGCACCGGGGTTGAAGAAATTCAGCTCCAGGGCCACCGAGTGCTCGGCTTCCACCGTGGTGTCCACCACCAGGTAACGATAGGCAAGGTCGGCAGGGCAAATCAATTGGATTTTTCCGCCATCCTTCCCGAATATTGCCCGAAACTTTCCTTCTTCCTCCAAAAGGGGCGTCACGCCCCGCCGGGGCAGGTTCATCAGGTTGATTCTTTTCATGGACTCTCCTCTCCGCCCGTCCACACAGAGCGGGCAGTTGTATTTTTATCTATTATACCCAATAAAAATTTCCCTGTCAATGGTTGACGAACGCCCCGCAAGGGGCTATAATAAAGACAACCTATTTTAGGAAAGGAATCTACGTGATATGAAGATCACCGATATCAAAAACTATCGCAGTGCCAGAAACCACTACGTCATCGTGGAAACCGATGAAGGCATCTACGGCCTTGGCGAAGGTACCCTGCACACCCGTGAAGCCGCTGTGGAAGGCTGCATTGCCAACATGCGGGATTACCTGATCGGTCACGACCCCATGCGGATCGAACACCTGTGGCAGGACGTGTTCCGCGGTACCTTCTGGAGAGGCGGCCCGGTCCTTCAGTCCGCCCTGTCTGCCATCGACATGGCCCTGTGGGACATCAAGGGTAAGGCCCTGAACACCCCGGTCTACAACCTGCTT
>SVKS01000135.1 GCA_015068345.1 Oscillospiraceae bacterium | reverse complement strand
TGAAATCGCCCACCAAGCTGACCGCTTTGGCGTTGGGGGCCCACAGGATGAATTGCCAACCGCTCACCTCTCCCCGACGCGTCGGATGAGCCCCCAGGAATTCGAAGGCCCGGCGATTGGTGCCTGCATTGTAGGCGGCAACGGGCGCGGCAATTCGGGGTGGGGAGGCGAGAAGGGACTGCTGCATGGGTTGCCACGTCCTTTCCGGGTTATCATTTTACGCTTGATAATATTATACAACAAAACCTTGGAAAAGGGAAGAGAATATTGTGTAAAATTTTATGTTTTTTTGCGGGGTTGAAAAAAACTTTCTCAGGGTGTATAATAGGGGAAATATGCCGAATCGAGGTTGCTCATTATGAATATACTGGAAAAATATCCTGCCCTTGGGGAAATTTTGCCCCGAGTGGAAAAGCCTGCCCGCTACATTGGCGGGGAGTATGGCCAGATCATCAAGGAAGAGGCCGATCTGCGGGTTGTCTTCTGTTTTCCCGACACCTATGAGATCGGTATGTCCCACCTTGGCATGCGGATTTTGACCGGTCTTTACAACGATACCGAAGGGGTTTCCTGCGAGCGAGCCTTCGCTCCCTGGGTGGATATGGAAAAAGAAATGCGCCAGGCGGGAATCCCCCTTTACTCTCTGGAAAGCGGTTCTCCCCTGAAGGCGTTTGATGAGGTGTGCTTCACCCTGCAGTACGAGCTGTGCTACACCAACGTTTTGACCATGTTGGATCTGGGGGGGATCCCCCTGTCTGCCGACGAGCGTGGAGAATCCGATCCCATCGTCATCGGCGGCGGCCCCTGCACCTTCAATGCCGAACCCATCGCCAAGTTTTTTGATATCTTCATCATCGGCGAAGGGGAGGAGGTCAACCGGGAATTGGCCCTTCTGCATTTGGAATGCAAGAAAAACGGCCTGAGCCGCCGGGAATTCCTTTGCAAAGCCGCCCAAATCGGCGGCGTCTACGTGCCAAGCCTCTATGAAATCTCCTACCATGCCGATGGCACCCTTTCGGCCATCACCGCCACCAACGGAGCCCCTGAAAAAGTAGTCAAGCGGGTGGTTACCGACCTGGACAGCATGTATTTCCCCAAATCCCTGGTGGTGCCCACCACCGAAGCCATCCACGACCGGGCTATGGTGGAACTCTTCCGCGGCTGTATCCGTGGGTGTCGGTTCTGCCAGGCAGGTCATACCTGGCGTCCGGTGCGGAAAAAGAGCCCGGAAACCGTTTTGGAACAGGCGAAAACCCACATTGCCTACTCGGGATGTGAGGAAATCAACCTGCTGTCCCTTTCCTCCAGCGACTACAAGGAGCTGGAATCCCTTTGCGATTCCCTCCTGGAATACAGCGAACCCAAGGGGGTCGGTATTTCCCTGCCCTCTCTCCGGGCCGACAGCTTCTCGGTGGAGCTTCTGGAAAAGCTCCAGCGGGTGAAAAAGAGCGGCCTGACCTTTGCCCCCGAAGCCGGTACCCAAAGACTTCGCGACGTGATCAACAAGAATATCACCGAAAAGTCCATTCTGGATGCCTGTGCTATGGCCTTCTCCCACGGTTGGAATGGGGTCAAGCTCTATTTCATGATGGGCCTTCCCACCGAAACCGAGGAAGACCTGCACGGTATCGCCGAAATGAGTAACCACGTGCTTTATACCTGGCGCCAGACCGCCAGCAACAAGAACCGTGGAGCCCGCATCACCGTCAGCACCTCTTCCTTTGTGCCCAAACCCTTTACCCCCTTCCAGTGGGCCCCCCAGGATACCGAAGAACAGCTTCGGGAAAAGATTGCCTACCTGCGGGATAACATCAAGGGAAAGTCGGTTTCCTACTCCTGGCATGAACCCAAGGTTTCCAAGCTGGAAAGCGTATTTGCCCGGGGTGACCGTAAGCTTGGGGATGTGATTCTGCTTGCCTGGCAGCGGGGTTGCCGATTCGACGGATGGGACGAGCAGATGCAGTACGGTGTCTGGAAAAAGACCATCAACGATTTGGGTCTCAACTTTGACTTCTACGCCACCCGTGCCCGTGGGGAGGATGAAATCCTGCCCTGGGATATGATCGACATCGGAGTCCGGAAGGACTACCTGCTTGCCGGTTGGCACGATGCCCTGGAGGGCAAGGCCTGGCCCGATTGCCGGGAAAAATGCGCCAATTGCGGCGCCAGATGCCTGACTGACGGCGTTTGCAACCCAAACTGAGACAAGGAGGACGCCAATGAACGAAAACATGAAAGTTCGCTTCCGGTTCCAAAAAACCGGCAGTGCCGCCTTTATTTCCCACCTGGACCTGATGCGGACCCTGGGCCGCGCTCTGTCCCGGGCGGAGATTCCTGCGGCAAAGACCAACGGCTTCAATCCCCATGCCTACATTTCCATCCCCTGCGCTCTGTCACTGGGGTATGAAGGCTGGTTCGAAATGGCAGATATCGGGCTGGATGCCACCTATCCGGTGGAAACCATCCCAGAAAAGCTTAACGCCGTCCTGCCGGATGGCATCCGGGTTACCGAAGCCTATCGGGTCACCGCCAACCCCCGGGATATTGCCATGGCGGAATATACTCTGCGCTTTACAGCCGACCGGGATTATGGGGAGGTTTGCGATATTCTCAAGCAGAAGCCCCTGGTCGTGATGAAAAAGAGCAAGCGGAGCGAGGAGGAAAAGGACATTTCCGGGCTGATTGCCCAGGTGGAGCCCACCGAAAGCGGTATCCGGGCGCTCCTTTGCTCCTCCACCTCCGAAAGCCTGAACCCAAGACTGCTCATGGCAGCCCTGGAGAAGTATGCTCCAGACCTGAAACTTGGACCTGTAACCATGGCCCGGGGTCGCTTTTACACCAGCGACGGAAAGGAATTCAAGTAACTATGGCAATCCCAAGAAAGTACCGGAAGCGCCGGTTGTATACCCGGATCGGGATTGCAGTGGCGGCTACCCTCGTTTTGGTGGTGGGTTTGATCATTTTGATTCCCCTCTTGGAGACCCAGGTGGAAAACGGTGCCCGAACCGATGAAAGTGGGGTAGAATTGCCCGATTATGTGGAGCGGGATCTTTTGGTGCCCAATGAATACTCCCGGCCTGGGGATTCCTTAACCAAGGTTAATGGCATCGTCATCCACTATGTGGGCAACCCCGGTTCCACTGCAAAAAACAACCGGGATTATTTCAACAATTTAGCCCTGACCAAAGCCACCTACGCAAGTAGTCACTTCATTGTAGGGTTGGAAGGGGAGGTTATCCAGTGTATTCCCCTGAATGAAATTGCCTATGCCTCCAATTCGAGAAACGAAGATACCATCTCCATCGAAAACTGCCACCCGGACGAAACAGGAGAGTTCAGCGACGTGACCTACGCATCTCTGGTGAAGCTGGCGGGATGGTTGTGCTTTACCTACGACCTGGAGGAGGACGAGATCATTCGCCATTACGATGTAAAGGGAAAGCTCTGCCCCCTCTACTACGTGGAACACGAGGATGCCTGGATGACCTTGAAGGCCGACATCATGGCAGAAAAGGCCCGTCTCGCTCTGGAAGAAAGTGAAATTTCTTCAGAAAAATAAAAATAACTCTTGCAATTTTACGCAAAAGGTGCTATAATATCCAGGTGCGTGTGAGACGCAAGCAGAGCGGTCCTCTGCCCCATGAAAAATAGGAGGCATGAACGCTTACAGTGAAAGGAGGCTTGCAAGTATTATGGATCTCATCAAAGCTTTGACCCAGGATCAGGTAAGAAAGGATTATCCCGATTTCAAGATCGGTGACACCATCCGTCTCCAGATCAAGATCAAGGAAGGCAACCGTGAAAGACTTCAGGGTTTTGAAGGCACGGTTATCGCCAGAAAGCACGGAGGCATCTCTGAAACCATCACCGTTCGCAGAGTTTCCTACGGCATCGGCGTCGAAAAGACCTTCCCCCTCAGCTCCCCCTCCATCGCCAGCATTGAAATCGTCCGCTCCGGTCGCGTTAGAAGAGCTAAGCTCTACTACCTGCGCAAGAGAGTTGGTAAGGCTGCGAAGGTTAAGGAAAAGGTATTTGAGGCTTAATCGAAAACCGCAACGAATAAATCGCGCTGTGAAAACAGCGCGATTTTTCCTTTTATCTGAAAGAAAATGCCACCCGGATCAGACAAATTCGGGTGGCATTTTTGTCGCTATTTTCCCAGTTCCTTGTTTTTTTCGAAGGCAGCCATAACGGCGTTGATAGCGGCGGAGCGAAGACCGTGATCTTCCAGGGCCTTGACTCCCATGATGGTGCTTCCGCCGGGGGAGCAAACCGCATCCTTCAATTCGCCGGGATGCTTGCCGCTTTGGAGCACCATTTCGGCGGCACCAGCCATGGTGGTGGCGGCGTAGAGCATGGCCTTGTCCCGGGGCAGACCGCAGGCCACGCCGCCGTCGGCCAACGCCTCCAGAAAGAGGTACATGAAGGCCGGACCGCAACCAGAAACAGAAGTACCGGCGTCGATATACTTCTCGTCCAGGGCGTCCAGGGTGCCGGCATGGCGCATGTCAAACACGAAATCTGCCACATCGGCATCGGTCACAAGCTTGTTTTTGCAATACATGATCAGTCCCTTGCCGATTCCGGCGGGGGTATTGGGCATGATGCGGATGACCGGCAGATTGCCACCGGCAAAGGTCTCGATCTTGTCGGTGGTGAGGCCGGCGGCCATGGAGATAAGGAGGGGAGTGTGAGTCTGGAAAAGGGGAAGGAGAGCCCCCAGCACCGCCTGGGCCATCTGGGGCTTTACCGCCACAAAGACCCGGTCACAACGGGAAACAACCTCTTCATTGGTGCCGACCCGGCAACCGATCTCTTCAGCCAGGGTTATGGCCTTGCTGACATCGTAATCGGAAAGCAGAATATCCTTAGTGGTTTTGGCAAGAGCCCGGGCCAGTGCGCCCCCCATGTTGCCGCAACCGATGAATCCGTATTTCATAGGAACCTCCTTATCGGATGTGACCGTCGCCGGTAACGACGTATTTGTAGGTACAAAGCTCCCGCAGGCCCATGGGGCCTCTGGCGTGGAGTTTTTGGGTGGAAATACCCATCTCGCAACCCAAGCCGAACTCCCCGCCATCGGTAAAGCGGGTGGAGGCATTCACGTATACCGCTGCACTGTCCACCGCCGAAAGGAAGAGAGCCTTGGCGGCTTCGTTTTGGGTGATGATGGCTTCGCTGTGACCGGTGGAGTGGGCGGCGATGTGGGCCACCGCTTCCCGGGTGTTCTTTACTACCCGGACGGCCAGAATGTAATCGAGGAATTCGGTGTCAAAATCCCTTTCTCCGGCGGGGGTACCGGGAATGAGTTTCGCAGCGGCTTCGTCCAGACGCAATTCCACCGGATTTTCCCTCTTTTCCGCCAGAACCTCCTTGACCATAGGCAGGAAGATGGGGGCGATGGCTTCATCCACCAACAGCACCTCGCAAGCATTGCAAACGCTGGGACGGCTGGTCTTTGCATTTTCCAGGATGGCTATGGCTTTTTGCAGGTCGGCGGATTCCTCCACATACACGTGGCAGATGCCGGTACCGGTTTGAATCACCGGAACCGTGGCGTTTTGTACGCAGGCATTGATCAAACCTGCCCCGCCCCGGGGAATCAGCAAATCCACGTAACCCGTGGCGGTCATCAGCCGATTGGCACTTTCCCGGGTGGTATCGGTGACCAGGTTAATGGCATCCTCTGTGATGCCGACTCGCTTCAAACCAGCCTTCAAGGCGGTAACGATGGCATTTGCCGATTGGAAGGCTTCCTTCCCGCCCCGCAGGACGCACACATTCCCGCTTTTCAGGGCCAGGGCGGCGGCATCGCTGGTGACGTTGGGCCGGCTTTCATAGATGATGGCCACAACCCCCATGGGGACGGCCTTTTTTTCGATTTTCAGTCCGTCGGGACGCACCGATTCTGAAATGGTTTCCCAAACCGGGTCGGGGAGGGCAGCCACCTCCAGGATACCCTTGGCCATGCCCTGGATACGGGATTCGTTTAGCATCAGTCGGTCGATCATCACCTCTGACACAGTGCCCCGGGCTTTTTCGATATCAGCCCGATTGGCTTCCAGAATGGCGTCACCGGCATCCACCAGGGCAGAAGCCATGGCGGACAGGGCGGCATTCTTTTCGGCGGTGGAAAGCAAGGCTACGGCAGTTTTAGCAGCCTTGGCACGTTTGAGCATATCAAGCATGATTATTTCTCCGTAAAGCGTGTACCGATGGGCTTGCCATCGATGATGTCATAAAGGGCCTTGGGGTTATCCCCGTTGGTGATGATCATGTCACAACCGGCTTCAAAACACATTTTGGCGGCGTTGAGCTTGGTGACCATACCGCCGGTACCCAGGGAGCTTCCGTTGCCCCCGGCAAGGGCTTCGATGTCGGCGTCGATTTTATGAACCACCGGGATCAGGCAGGCATTGGGATCCTTTCGGGGATCGGCGGTGTAAAGTCCATCGATGTCGGAAAGGAGGACCAAAAGATCGGCGTTGACAAGCTGGGCCACGATGGCCGAAAGGGTGTCGTTTTCGCCAATGGTAGTTTCGATGCCGATTTCGTCTGTGGCAACCGCATCGTTTTCGTTGATGATGGGAATCGCCCGGAATTCCAGAAGACGTTCCAGGGTGTCGTGAACGTGCTTGCTTCGACGGGGGTCCCGAATATCGTCGGCGGTGAGAAGAAGCTGGGCGACCGTATGGCTGTATTCGGCGAAGAGCTTGTCATAGGTATACATCAGTTCGCACTGGCCGACTGCGGCGGCGGCCTGCTTACCGGGCATATCTTTAGGTCGGCCAGGTAACCCCAATTTGCCGACCCCCATGCCGATGGCGCCGGAGGAGACCAGAATAACCTGGTGTCCGGCGTTTTGGATATCGCTGAGAACCTTGCAAATTTCTTCCACCCGACGGATATTCAGGTGCCCTGTGGAATGGGTCAGGGTACTGGTGCCAATCTTAATGACTACTCGCATATGTATTACCTCAGGATGATTGTGATACTCTTTATTATACACGTTTTCCGGCAAAAAGGGAAGAGGAAATTTTAGCGTGTTACAGTCATAAAAAAGAGACCCCCCATCGGGAGGTCTCTTGGATTCACCTTTTGTGGACCAACAATTAGTTGATGATGGTCTGTTCGGTTTCGATATCGAAGAGGTGGCAGTGAGCGGTGTCGAAAGCAACCTTAACGGTATCACCGGCGCGGGTGGTGGAACGAGCGGATACGCGGGCGGTGAAGTTCTGGCCTTCGGATACGAAGTACAGGAAGGTTTCGGAGCCGAGAGCTTCGACAACGTCTACCTTGGCTTCTACGAGGCAATCGGGAAGCTGGGACAGGTAAACAGGTTCGTCGTGGATGTGCTCAGGACGGATACCAACAATAACCTTCTTGCCAGCGTAAGCGAGAACTCTGGGATCCTTGCCCTTGGATTCGGGGAACTTAATGGTGGAGTTACCGAAATCAAGGTAGGTGCCGTCGGCTTCGGCGCGGATGGTGGCTTCCAGGGTGTTCATCTGCGGGGTACCGATGAAGGTAGCAACGAACTTGTTGCAGGGATTTTCGTAGAGTTCCTGGGGAGCAGCAACCTGCTGGATAAGACCATCACTCATAACGACGATACGGGTAGCCATGGTCATAGCTTCGGTCTGGTCGTGGGTTACGTAGATGAAGGTGGTCTGGAGCTGCTGATGGAGTCTGGAGAGCTCGGTTCTCATCTGGGCACGGAGCTTAGCATCCAGGTTGGAGAGAGGTTCGTCCAGGAGGAAGACCTTCGGGCTACGTACGATAGCACGGCCGAGGGCAACACGCTGACGCTGACCACCGGACA
>SVKS01000134.1 GCA_015068345.1 Oscillospiraceae bacterium | reverse complement strand
GGGTATGGGGTGCTTGTGGTCCGTAAAAAGGAGAGAAAAAAGAGACGGCAGATGTGTTTTGGGTTTGTGCTGGGAGCCATATGCCTGAGTGTGATCATTGCCTTTCTTCCCTTGGAAAGACCATTTCTCCGTTTTTCAACACCGCAGGCGGCATTTCGTTACACCAATACCTGGACCCGATACGACGATATCCAGATTATTCCCGGGACAGAAAGCGACTATGTGATGGCCTTTCGTGGGAATGAGGGGAATTGTTTGATTCTTCCGAAGGATGCTAAGGGCTGGGGAGTAGGCATGGGAATCGACACGACTCTGGTATCGTTTTCTTCCTATGATGGAGTAAACGTAAACGTATATCGTTATCGACCCACCAGCGAGTGTTACGTGGAGATTGTTGCGCTTGGGGAAGAAATTCCGGACGTTGTACCCTCGGATGGAGAGGTCAGAATGTTTTCTTTGCCTGGGGCGAACTTCTGTCTATTTTACGCCGGAAGGCTGCAGCCGGGAACCACCATGCACTTGAATGGACAGGAGATACCGATTCTTTCGTCAGAATAAGAGGAGGAAATTCGAATGTTTATCATAAAAAAAGTGAGACGCGTATTTTCACTTCTCATGATCTGCTTGATGTGGCTTTTACTTTTCATTTCGTTTGTTGCGTGTTCGGATGCATCAACAGAGGACGCAAATAAAGCCGATTGGGAAGAGCGCCTTGTAGAGTGGGATGTTTGCGATTATTTTTGGGAAGACATGGGTTCATCGATTGACCCACAGCTGATTCATATGGGAACAAACCCAGAACCGATTACAAGCAGCAATCAAGCATTTGAATTGGCAGATTATATATCTGAAAATATTGCTCCCTTTAGGCAAAAACTGGCAGGGATTTCACATTATACTGATGTCAATATTTGGGTGTTTGAATTTTCGCTCAACCTGCCAGAAACCCCCATAGAGGAACTTGTTGAAGGTGGGTGTACTGTTTATGTAATAGACGGGAATACTGGGAACCTGATTGGAGGATGGGCCGGAGAGTAATCTCGGGATTTGCGGATAATCAAGTATGAACCTAAATGTACACACCGAAGTATGCTACACCTACGAGGGGGAACGTAGGGAGATGACCTACAGCTACATCGACAGGAGAACCTGCCGGAAATCACCATGCACTTGAATGGGCAGAAGATTATAGATTACTCTCATCAAGAATCGAGATGGCTATATGAAACATATATGGCGTGAAACAAAATGGCGCAAATTCCTCGACGAAAACTGGATAATTCGTAAAACAGGAATTTATCTGCGATTTGATAAATCGGTAGATCCTGATGTAAAAAAATGCCATATGGCGTTTGTAAAGTGGCTCAGAAAAGAATTCGTGTTTCCACTCAGGCTAAACGTGTATGTGAAAGACACGTATTTCATCAAAGCTCGAGATGGCGATATGGTTGTGGGAACCTTCTGGAGACCGCCAATTGGTGATTCATACCCATATATGCGTCTTGCGGTAGGCGACTACACCGAGCTTGTATCCGAACGAGGAAGTGAAAACGCAATGTGGGCGTTATTGGAATGTTTTGCACATGAAATTACCCATTATTTCCAATATATAAACGACCTAGATCTCACTTTGATCGGAGAGGAGCGGCAAGCCAAACGATATTCCATAATGATTTTAGAGGAATACGATCAATACTTGGATTCATTAGGGCTTTCTTTGATGGATCAGTAGTTCCGGAACACCAGCATCAAACAGGCCAAAGGGTTAAAGAAGAAGATTTTTGGCAACTACAAAACTTTGTAAATAACACAAAACCCAGCGTAAAATATCCTTAAGCTTGCTATCAAAGGAGACAAACCATGAATCCATTGATCTATGAAAACTACCACAAGCATAGTCCCAGCAAACAGGAGAATGTCTTGAAGCGTATATGGGATTTTTTTCTCCACCGCAAAGATCTATTTTACACAAAAGACAACACCGGCGAGTGCTCCATATGTGGTGCACCCATCAAGGTCCCGCACGAGTACTATCACCCTTTGGCAAAATTTATGTATTTTCTGAGCGGGGGTCTGGTCTACCTTCTCGATGGACTACTTCTTGCTGTTTTATGGCCGTATAGTCCTTTTGATATGTTACTCTGGAACACTTTTTGGATTAGCATTATTTTCTGTCCATTGGGAATCATGTTTTTTGAACGAGTCATTATGTCGGTGATTCTCTCGGTATATCCCTGGGTTGAATACGACGAGGAAAAGTTTGATGTTAGTGAGAATTGGAAACGAGCTCGCTGGACTCGAGTCTTGAATTTTGTTTTTGCGTATTTGGGACTTAACACCATAAACAGATTGCTGACTCTGATTTTCGAAATACTGGAGTCCACAACCTAATCAGTACAGAAGACAACGCTGGGTGAAACGAAAGACACACCTACAACGAAGAGGGCATCCGTACCAGCAAAACCGTCAACGGTGTCACCAGCACCTCGTGTATAATAGATAAAAAACAGTGCTTCAGTCGGTAATGATAGAAATCTATTGGACATATGGGAGGAAGGGGAATTTCATTATGGGTTACGAATCGAGTAACAGACGGAAGAAAGTCGTAATTGCTGTGTTATGCGCGTTGGTACCCTTAGTCCTTTATCTCTTTGTGGCTATCATTTACAGTTGTATTATACTTAATACCCCTTCTCCTTCGGAAATTGCCCTCGAATGGGTGTGTGAAGAACCATCAATTCAAGTTTATCACCCAACAATTGGACAAACCAATGCTGTCCTGCACAAGGACAGTCAATCCTTTGATGCTTTTCTCGGTGTGCAGGGAGGATTCTATGACATGCTGCTGAAAAACCCTGACGGAAGTTGGGAAACCGTTTTCTCCGGCGAGTATTATTTCACACGCAAAAATGATAAGATGATTTTGCTTGTGGATGACGATGATAGTTTCTATGGAGGCAAATACAAGAAACTTGTCTTTACCCCGGTTCCCGGAACCGAAGTAACGACCGAGTAAAATCCAAATGAGTCAATATCGATGATTTGGAAGGCTACTGTGTTAATCAGGTGATTTGGGAGTTGCAGTAACCCTTTGACTTTGCCATAAAGATGGTCACGTGAAGTAGCTTTGTCCAATGAGTAAGCCTTGATAGGTGATGCATGGAGAAGAAAAGGTTTTGCCGAAATTCTAACAAGGTAGAGGAAAATCGATACAGGAGGAGAGAATCGTGGGAGATTGGTTTGGTGAAATGTTGATCGGGTTATTCAAACTCCTGTTTATCGAAAAGACGCCGAGGTTTATCAATGAAATTGAAGACAAGCGGTGGTGGTATGTAGCGATTGCGGTGTGGGCATTTTTTTGCATTGCCCTCATTGTTTTGGTGGGGCTTCTCGTCTGGATTCTGTTTTCTCTAATGAATATTGTGTAGGAAAACCTGTCACGGCTGTGATACGGTATGTGGAACGGAATTTGCATGGAACGAACCTAAGCCGTCCCGGTGAAGACTTCCTCGGTGGAACCCGCCCTTAGGCTCCCCTGTGCAAGGGGAGCTGGCACGGCGAAGCCGTGACTGAGGGGTTGTCGTAGAGGAAGAATACATCCTTGTTCTGCCGCTTCTTGCCCCACCGAAGAATGCTCTGATTTTTCGCTGTAGGGGCCGCTGCCCACAAACGGCCCGGGGCGGACCGGCAATGCCGACCCCTACTTGATCGTATTCTTGTCTCTCCCTTTGGGATAAGGTATCAGCCGGTCACCTTAGGTGACAGCCCCCTCCCAGAGGGGGCATTGCAGTCAGTGCCACAGAGGAGGTCTTGTGCGGGATGCGGCCTGCTGCCACCGGGCCGGGAGACCCGGCCCCTACGGTGTACCAGTCCCCTTGGCTCTCCCTCTGGGAGAGCTGTCGAGCGTTGATCCCCAAAGGGGATCCGCGAGACTGAGAGGGTTTTTGTAGGGATGACTGTCCCCGGGCGCCCGCCACGGGCACGGGGAATCTGCTTTGTAAATATTCCTTCGCTCCAAACAGCGTCACTACCTCATATTCCAAACGAAAAACGAACCTCCGGGTCGGTTCCAATGGACCGTATCCGGAGGTTTTTTACGTTATTTTTCCCGAGCGGCGTCGAGAACGTCGGAGATGATGCGGTTGGAGATCAGGAAGCCCTTGGGGGTCAGGCTGTAGCTGCCTTCCTCCACCCGGACGTAGCCCTCCGCTATGTAGGGCTCCAGGGCCTTCACGATGGGGGCAAGCTCCCTGGAATAATGTCGGCGGAAGTGGTTTTCGTTGATGCCCTCCCGCAGGCGGAGTCCCAGCATCAGGTATTCGCCCACCCGTTCCTTGGGACGGATCAGCTCCGGGTCCCCGTCAATAATGCTGTCATTGCCCGATTTCATGGCGTCGATGTAGCCGTACAGGTCCCGAATGTAGCTGTAGCGGGAATCTTTGTAGTAGGAATGAGCCCCCGGTCCGTAGCCCAGGTATTCACCGCAGTGCCAGTATTTCAGGTTGTGGCGGCTTTCCCGGCCGGTGAGGCAGAAATTGGAAATTTCGTACTGATGGAAGCCGTTGGATTCCAGATACTCCACCGCATTCAGGTACATATCCGCCACGGTGTCATCGTCGGGGATGTTGCGGGGTGACCTGGCCATAGGGGGTTCCCTCCTCAATGGTCAGGCTGTAAAGCGAAATGTGCTGGACCCCTGCGGCCACCGCCAGGGTCAGGGATTTTCCCCAGGATTCCATGGACTGGCCCGAAATGCCGTACATCAGGTCGATGGAAATGTTGGAAAAGCCGGAACGCTTGCAAAGTTTGATGGTTTCGGCGGCCTGCTCTGCCGAATGGATGCGGCCCAGAGCCACAAGCTCCTTGTTGGAAAAGGATTGTACCCCAATGGAGACCCGGTTGAAGCCACCCTTCACCAGGGCCTTCATTTCGGCTTCCCTGGTGACACCGGGGTTGGTTTCCAGGGTGATTTCGGCATCGTCATCCACGTCGAAGCATTTTTTGATATACTTCAGAATGGAGTTGAGCCGCTCGGCACCCAGAAGGGTGGGGGTGCCGCCGCCAAAATAGACGGTATCTACCCGAAGGGAGCTATTGATCATGCCGGTTTCCGAAATACCGGTGATGATGGCGTTGGTGTAGGTGTCGTAAAGCTCTTCGGTGTTGTAGTTTTCGGTGGGGATGGAGTAGAAGTCGCAGTAGGGGCACTTGTGCACGCAGAAGGGGACGTGGATGTAGATGCCGATGGGACTGTCGTCCACCAAATGGGGCACGTAGCGCCGAATCTGCAGTTGTTTGCGTTTTTTCAGGAAGGACATGGACTCACCTTATTCCTCGTCAAATTTGAGAACCGCCATAAAGGCTTCCTGGGGCACGTCCACCGAACCCAGGGAACGCATCTTCTTCTTGCCTTCCTTCTGCTTTTCCAGGAGCTTCTTTTTGCGGGTAATGTCGCCGCCGTAGCACTTGGCAAGCACGTCCTTACGCAGGGCCTTGACGGTTTCCCGGGCGATGACCTTGGAACCGATGGCGGCCTGCACGGGGATTTCGAAGAGCTGGCGGGGAATGTTGTCCTTCAGCTTTTCGGCAATGCGGCGGGCTCTGGGGTAGGCCTTGTCGGCGTGTACGATGAAGGAAAGGGCGTCGATTACGTCGCCGTTGAGAAGGATGGAAAGCTTCACCAGCTGGCTTTGGCGGTATTCCAGGAATTCGTAGTTCAGGGAAGCGTAGCCCTTGGTGCGGGATTTCAGGGCATCGAAGAAGTCGTAAATGATTTCGTTCAGGGGAAGTTCGTAATGGAGCACCACCCGGATATCGTCCAGATGGGTCATATTCTTGATGATGCCGCGACGATCCTGGCACAGTTCCATAATGTTGCCCACAAATTCCCGGGGCACCAGAATCTCCGCATTGACAAAGGGCTCTTCGGCGTAATCCAGATCGTTGGGTTCGGGGTAATCCAGGGGGTTATCGATGTATTTTTCTTCCCCATTCATCAGGTGGACCCGGTAGATAACGCTGGGGGCGGTGGTGATCAGGTCCAGGTTGTATTCCCGGTCCAGCCGTTCCAGAATGACCTCCATGTGCAAAAGACCCAGGAAGCCGCAACGGAAGCCGTAGCCCAGGGCGATGGAGGTTTCAGGCTCGTAGGTGAGGGAGGCGTCGTTAAGCTTGAGCTTGTCCAGAGCGTCCCGCAGGTCGGGAAATTTGGAACCGTCAGCGGTGTAAAGACCGGAGTAGACCATGGGGCTGGCTTCCCGGAAGCCGGGCAGGGGCTCGGTGGCGGGATTTTCCGCCAGGGTGACGGTGTCGCCGGAAGGAGTTTCGTTGACTGCCTTGATGGAGGCGGTGAAGTAGCCAACGTCACCGGCATAAAGCCGGTCGCAGGGGGCCAGGGACAGGGGGAGCATGTGGCCGCATTCAATGATGTCGTACTCGGCACCGGTGGACATGATGCGGATCTTGTCGCCCTTGCCGATGGAACCCTCCTTCACCCGGATGTAAACGATAACACCCCGGTAGGGGTCGTACTGGCTGTCGAAAATCAGGGCCTTGGTGGGGGCGGCTGTATCCCCGGTGGGGGCGGGCAGGTCGGTGACGATGCGTTCCAGAACCTCAGGAATATTGATGTCGTTTTTGGCGGAAATGCAGGGGGCATCCATGGCGGGAATACCGATAACGTCCTCAATCTCCTGCTTCACCCGGTCGGGGTCGGCGGAGATCAGGTCGATCTTGTTGAGCACCGGCAGAATTTCCAGGCCGTTGTCGCTGGCCAGGTAGGTGTTGGCCAGGGTCTGAGCTTCGATGCCCTGGGCGGCGTCCACAATCAGAATGGCACCTTCGCAGGCCGAAAGGGAACGGGAAACCTCGTAGCTGAAGTCCACGTGGCCCGGTGTGTCGATCAGGTTGAAGTGGTAGGTTTCCCCGTCGGATGCGGTGTAGTCCATGCTGACAGCCCGGGCTTTGATGGTGATGCCCCGTTCCTTTTCCAAATCCATGTTGTCCAGAATCTGGGAGGACATTTCTCGCTGGGTGATGGCCCGGCAATGCTCCAGAATGCGGTCCGCCAGGGTGGATTTACCGTGATCTATATGTGCAATGATGGAAAAATTACGAATATGTGACTGGTCCAAGGGATCAAATCCTCCGTTTTTGGAATGAAGTAGATTCAACAGAAGAATTTTATCACAAAAAGCGAAAGAATGCAAGAAAAAAGAGGGGAACTCTGTCACATTTCGGAAAGACTTGCCATGAAGCCATCTCTGTGATAAAATGAAGAAAAAAGGAAAGAGGTATCAATATGAACCAGGAAAAGAAAGGCTTCCTTCTGGACGCTACCGCCGGCTATTTCCGCAACCGGGGCGTGGATGTGATGGCCTTTGACGATTTTTACCCCTCCGGACACCAATCGGGTGTCAGCATCATCATGCACGGCAGCCGCATGGCCACCTGCGGGGACATTCGGTTTGAACCCACCCCGGGCCAATGGCAGCCCATCCCCAAACAGGGGGAAAGAACCCTGGATGGGGCGACAAACACCATCACCACCAAACTGCAGTACCCCGACCTTTCGGGCCACCTGCGGGGCTTCAACCCCATGATTTATCCCGACCTGGAGCTTTCCTACCAGGTCACCGTCCAGGGCGTGGGGGAGGAAGTTGTGGTTACGGTGGACCTGGACAAGCCCATCCCCGAAAAATACGTGGGTAAGCTCTCCTTCAATTTGGAGCTTTTCCCCGGCTTCCTGTTTGAAAAGCCCTGGATCATGGACGGAAAGCAGGGGATCTTCCCCCGCCAGCCCAATGGTCCCACCCTGTCCCGGGAATCGAACTACG
>SVKS01000133.1 GCA_015068345.1 Oscillospiraceae bacterium | reverse complement strand
CCACCGGCTTCATGGTTTCCATGCTGTGGCCGGGGAGCCTGGTGGTTGCCGAGCGCTATTTCCCCACCGGCGGGGTCTTCATCTTTGCCATGATGGCCGCCGGGGGTGACTTCGGTGCCTCGGTGGGTCCCCAGCTGGTGGGACTCATCACCGACTGGGTCATTGCCGCCCCTTGGGCCGCCGACCTTGCTGCCAAGCTTTCCCTCCTGCCGGATGCTCTTGGCATGAAGTGCGGGATGCTTGTGGGTATGCTCTTCCCCCTGATGGCCATTCCGGTTTACCTTCATATCTGGCGCAAGCAAAAGACAGATGCATAAAAAAATCCCCTGTTCGACGGAACAGGGGATTTTCTTATGTAGATTGCTGCTTAGATGAGCTTTTCGGGGTTGATTTCGTACTTATCCATGAGGATCTTGATGAAATCGATGAGAGCGAAGATGCTGCCCAGGTAGAAGCAGAAGGACATAACGATCTTGAAGATACCCTTCTTGGTTTCGCCAAGGATGAAGTTATGGATGCCGATGCCGCCCAGGAAGAAGCAGATCAGAGCAATACCAACCTTGCCCATGCCCTTGTAATCGCCGTTGTTGCCGCTCTTCTTGATGGCAACGCCGCAGCTCATACATACTTCAGCACCCGGAGCAACAGCCGCGCCGCAGTTGGCACAGTAGGCTTCGCCGACGCCGGTCTTCACGCCGCAGTTCAGGCAGATGGCCTGATTGTCATTCATTTCTTTGCCGCAGTTTTTGCAATACATAGATAAACCCTCTCTTTTATAGTAATCTCTGCTATGGGGAAATTGTAGCACAATGCCATGCTTCTGTCAAGAAATTTCGACAAATTTTTCACCAATTTACCAGATGGAACACCCACTGCACCAGAAACCCCAGGCCGATCAGCCCCCAAAGGAGCTTGTTGAGCCGGGCATTTCGAAAAACTCTGCCATCGGTGAAAAGCCCCCACAGAAGGAAAGGCAGACTCCAAACCATGAAGTGCCAGCCTAAGGCTCCCGGGATATCCAGCCGCAACAGGGCAAAAAGAGCCCGGCTCATGCCGCACCCCGGGCAGGGAATCCCAAACGCCGCCTGCACCCAGCAGGGAAGCCCCAGCCATATCCAGACGCCAAGGCACCCCAGATAGCCGGCGAAGATCCCCAGCCGCACCCAAAATTTCCGTCCGCCAACCTCCGGCAGTACCAAAAAGCGGGAAAGGGCGTTACGCAAGGTCTTCCGCCGCCTTCCGGATGGCCTCCGCCACAAGCTCCGCACAAACCCGTGCCCCCACATCGGTCAGGTGAATGTTGTCGTCCGAACGGATGAATCGGGGAATATCCTCCACCATGGGGGTATAGAGGTCGTTGATGATAACTCCCCTTTCCCGCAGGAGGGGCGTGATGAAGTCGTTGTAGGCGGCGATCACTTCGTTTTTGTTGTGGGGATTCTGTGCCGTCACGGGGGTGGTGGTGGCAAAGATCACCTTATCGTAGCGAGCAAGCAGGATATCGGCGATCCGGAGCATATTTTCGGTATACTCCGGGATGGAGGTAAAGGGGCGCCCATCCCCCAGAATGTCGCACACGTCCCACAAGCCGTTGTTCCAATGGACCACCCGGCTTCCCTTCATATTTCCGGCCCACTCAAATAACATCCGCAGGGTATATTTGGCAAACCGGCAGTTGTCCCCGGGCTGGAAGACCTCAAACCCGTCCCCCAAAAGCCCCGGCACCAGCGGCCCGTAGCCAATCAGCCGAATGGAATCCCCAAGTAGCGTGATTTTCATAACAGTGGTTCTTCTCCTTTCCTTAACCAACAATCATAAACAAAAGTGGAATCGTCCCAACCGCAAGCAAATGGGAAATCATCGCCATCCCCGCCGCCTCGGAGGTATCCTTTCCCAAGGCACTGGGAATTACGATGGTATTCAGCCCCAAAGGCATCGCCAGGGAACAAAGCGCACAATAAAACACGGTATCTGAAAGATGCAGGAACGATGCCGCAACGATGAACACCCCCGGCATCATCAGGAGCCGCACAATAGAGATGGCGTAGACCCGAAGATTGGTAAAGGCTTTCCGCAGCGAAATCTTCGAAACCACCACTCCGGTCAGAAGCATTGCCACCGGTGACATACAGCTTCCCGATACCGAAATCAGGTTGGTCAGCCACACCGGCATCGCAATTTTCAACAGACCAATTACCATGCCCACCAGCATAGCAAGAAACATGGGATTCGCAAAGGATTTCAGGCTTTCCTTCAAGGTCTGTTTCTTTCCCGCATCGGCAATCAGCAATCGCGGCACCCCCCACAGATAAATCAATACCCAAAGGGGCAACGTAAAGATCAGGTAATCGAAAAACATATCGGGGAACAGGCTGCTGACCACCGCATTTCCCATAAATCCAAAATTGGAAAAGGAAAGCCCGTATGTGTAGATATTGCGGGTATACCGATCCTTTGTCACCAACCGCGACACCAGGATTGCCACCGGAATGGCTATCAAGCCAATGATCGAGCTGATCAGCAAAAGCTTCCAGGCTGTCCTGATCTTATCCAGGGTGAAATTGTCGATAAAGGTTCCCAGCACCAATGCCGGAATAAACAGCACGTTTTCCAATTTGGATAGTACTGCCGACGTGTTATCCGGCAAAACCTGCGCCTTCATCAAACCGTACCCGATGGCAATAAAGCCAAATAGGAACACGATCTGATTCATGGTCGAAATAAAGATCGTCATAACCGTTTCCCTCGTCTTTCTCCTCTTTACTTCTCCGTCAGCCGGTCCCAGGTGCGGAAGACAGCTTCCACGTTTTCGGGGCGGGCACCGGCTCCGAATTCGCACTGGGCAATGCAGCCCCCGTTGTCCCACAGGGTGTCGTAGACCTGTTTCACCGCCGCCTCCACCTCGGCAACACTGGCGAAGGGCAGAAGGTGCTGTCGGCAGATCTCGCCCCAGAAGGTGATTTTCCCCTTAAACTGGGCCAAATCTTTGAAATCCATGCAGAAAAGCTGGGTATTGATGGCGTCAAGGCCCATGTCAATCAGGTCGGGCAGAATCTCCAGGGTGTAGCCGTCGGAATGCATGAAGATCTTCTTGCCTGCCTTGTGGGCGATATCGATGTAGTCCTTGTACATGGGGGCAAAGAATTCCCGCCATTTGGCCGGGGAAATCAGCAGAGCCCGCTGGGAGCCCCAGTCGTCCATGAAATTCAGGGTATCCACGTCGGTTTCGGCCCATTTCCGGAGCAGGCGGCAGTAAAAGTCGTGCATTTTTTCAAGGAAGGCCAAAAATCCCGGGCTGGGGTCCATCAAATCCATATAAAGCGGGGCGGTGGCCCGGATAAACTGGAGCTGTTCGAAGGGACGGGGACAGGCACCACAGGAGATGAATTTGTCACTTTTGGCACACTCGGCATTTACCTGAGCCACATCAAAGGACAACTGCTCCTCGGGAATATGGACCGCATCCGCGTCCTCCCATTCCTCCCCCAGGACAATGGGGGCCTTCACTTCCCCGATGACCCCCCGCTGAATGTTGGTGAACCGGCACCCCCAGGGATCCACGTATTCCCCAAGCTCGGTGCTGTGTCCCTTTTCCACCGGAGATTTTTCGTGGTAGATCACCCGCACCCCCGAAATATCCCCGGGATAACGGGTCTGGATGTCCTTCAGAGCCTCTCCGTGGTGGATCCGGGCCCAATCCAGGGACCAAAGGTCCCGGGGTGCCCGTTGGTCTGTATTTTCGAATGAAAGGGTCTTGTAAACCAATTCTCTTGACGTCATATTGCATTCTCCCCTTTTTCCAGATAGTGTTCGTGGCAGGTGGGAAATATCTTCCGGGGACCTTCCGGACGGTCGGCGTCGAACAGGCAAACCCACCCCGATTGGACTCGTGTTTCGATTTGGTCGAAATCCCGTCCCTCTTCCACCCAATACCGCATGATTTCCAGGCTATCCCGGACGTCTTCGTGCCCATTCACATGGGCACGGCCATAGCGAACGAAATCCGCCCCGTGATCCTCCCCGGGAAGCAGGAAATAACGGATCTGTTGGCGCCCCCGCTTCCCGTTGGCTTTCATGACCCGGTCGTAATAGGCCATGGCATCCGGGAAGGGAACACAAGGGTCGGCGCTTCCCGAATAGAAAAGCAGCTTGCCGCCCCGCTCCAAAAAGGGGGTCAGGTCGGGATCGTTGGCATTCAGATCGGGGGCCAGAAGGGCATTGACCCGGTCCAGATCACGGTCAAAATCGAAATCGTCCCCGGTATAATCAGCCCCAAAGGTCCAGATAAAGGGATAAAAGTGGGGGGCTTCCTCCATCTGGTGATCCAGAATGCCGCAGCCGAAGCGTTCCGAACCCATGGGCATACCGTTGTAGATCCTCTCCCCGGTGCGGGGGTTTACCGGACCCCGGTAGATTTTTTCCAAAACTTTGAGTTTGGTGTCCGACAGTTCGGTTTTTTCGGTAAGATAGGCAATGAATTTTTGGATACTCTCCTCATCCCCCCTGGGGGCATAGCGGACGTTTTGCATGAAGTCCGCCGCCAGGGCGGAGATTTTCTCCACCTCTTCCTTGGTAAAGGTAACCCCGGCATCCTTGATGGCCCGGTGGTTCCACAGGAAGTAGGTGTGGAGTTGGGTGCGGTTGTTGGCGGGGACCCCCGCAATGATACCGTCGTATTCCTCCGGGAAACGCTGGGCCATGACAAGAGCCTGCTGTCCCCCGGTGGAACATCCAATGAAATAGCTTTTCTTGGCCTCCCTGTAGTATTGGGCCTTCACCAGGGCCTTGCCCGCCCGGGTCATCAGCCAGGTGGCCCGCCAGCCAAAGTCCTTGTGTACGTCGGGGTTTCCGATGCCCCGTTCCCGGCCGTTTTGGGTGCCCATGTCGTTGTTGGCCACGGCGTAGCCCTGCTTTACGTATTTTACAAGGGAGCCGTAGGCGATGTTTCCCGCAAGCCCCCCGTTACCGGTTCCGACGAAAATGCCGTTCCAATCTGTCGGCAGCCAAACCTCGTGACGGATGTGGGATCCCTCCCCGGGGCAGGAAACCAGCTCCATCCGAAGGAAACTGGGGAGTCCTTCGTATGATTCGCCGTTGGGGGCGGTAAAATAGCCCGAACATATATCCCAGCTGCATAGTTCGGTCTGCAGTTCGGACAGTTCCGCAAGAACTTCTCGATTCATATTGTCTTCATTCCTTTTCCAGGTATTTCACATTGAAGCCCGCCGAATCCCCGTCGGTAGCACATTGCAGAATCAGGTAGGAAATCCCGGTGGGACAGGGATTTTTCATGCGCAGGCCGAAGAAGGGCTTTCCATCCAGGGATACCTTCCCCTTTCCGCCCTCCACGTCAAAATGAATTTCCAGGGTATGGTACCCATCCCCCACGTCCTCCCGGGTCAATTCGAACCAGAAGGGGGATTCGGTGGCGGCAAAGGCATCGCTGGGATTAAACCACCGGTCAGCAAGCACAAAGCGGGCGGATTTTTCCCGAATCAAAAACCCCACCGTCACCCGCCCCTTTCTTGCCATGGGGAAATTCCAACAGGCACCCCCGATATCCGAAAGGAGCCGGTCATCATGATGCTTGGCAATCGACAGGGTTTCAAACACACCCCCCATGGGATCGGGCATCATGTAGGCCGAGTAGGTCCGGTTCCAGGCGCAGTGCCCGTTGCCAATGGCATCGATGTAGCTGCCCGACACGCTTTTGACGAAGGTGTGGGTGGTTAATTCCTCCATGCCCCGCAGAAAATCGTTTTTACGGGTGGTTTCATAAAGCCAATCCAGATCAAAAATGACCAACCGGCGGCTGGCGGTATTCTGTCCGGCAGAAACCAAAATCTTGTTGAAGGGCAGTTCGATTGCCTGGAACTGGTGAACGCTCTTGTCCCGGGTGGATTTATCCGCCGAAGCGTAGCGAAAATCGGCGTTGTTTCGGATGGGGTTGAGGATCAATTCCCGGTAACCGATCCAGCTTTCGCCCCCGTCTTCGGTGATGGCCACGTGGGCGGCGTCCCGGTTGGTGAAGGCATCCTCTCCCTTTCCCTGCTCCACGAAAGGTCCCACCGGGGGCTGGGTTATCCGATGGTTGGGTTCCGGCAGAGGGCGGGTATTATTCCAAAACGCCAGGGTGCGGCCATCGTGAAGTCGCAGGAGATAGGCGGTGGTGTCGGTGCCATAGAAGGTGCTGGGTTCCGGGGTCGACCAGGTCTCCCCCAGATCCTCCGAAAAGCACTGCCAGAATTGGTCGGTGGCGCTTCGAATGATCATCATCAGCTTGCCCGGGGCAATTTCCGCCACGTGGGGCTCGGTACCGGAGTTTTTCGACCAGCGAAGCCCCTTGTGGGGAAACACCACTTCAAACCCCATGGGGTCGGGAATGATGCGGGTCTGCCAGGTCAGGCCGAAATCATCCGAGAAAAAGAATCCGATGTCGGTAGAATCCCCATCCTCCCGCTTTTGGGCGGTGAACCAGATGCGGTCACAGGCGGCCGCCTTTTGGGGCTGGAAGGCACAGTTGTAGTTATCCTCGCTCACCAGAATCTCTTCGGGTTCCGGGTCATCCGGACCGATTTTGCTTCGCCACACCCGAAGACCGGATTTCCCCAGCCCGCTTTCTGCGCTGTCGATGCTGGCGATATACAAATCCCTCTCCGGGAAATAGACACAGGCGTTCATTTTGCCTTTGGCGTAACGCTTTTGCCAGGAAAGGCCACCGTCCACCGAGGAAAGGTAGGCCCATACCCCCGGTTCCCCGGTCATCAGGTTGCCGTAGAGCCTGCCGTAGCTTCGGATTTCCCCATCCGGCAGGACACACACGTCCCGGCGGCTGTCCTTCAGAGGGGTGGCTACCACGGTGGGCTCGTAGATGCGTTTCAGCATATCCACCTGGTCGGGAGCCAGGCGGGCGGCAATGGCAGAAAGGTAGGAATCCATAACTGCTCCTCCATATCATTGGTTTTTATATGGATTGAATATATCACATTTTCCCCGGTTTGTATAGAGGGATTTTGGATTTTATCCCACGAAAAAAGGCGGCCCCGGAGGCCGCCCAACAAAATTAGTATACCAAATTTCAAAGGAGAATGTCAACACTTTTTTGCACCTAAAACCACATTTCTCCCCTTTCACCAAATGAAATGCCGAACTTTTGTAACACTTGCAATATTGCATTTTCCGGAACTTTATGGTATCATATAATCACAGAAAGACAAGAGACATTCGCAAACCGAAACCAGGTTTGAACCCTCCGCCCTTTCTGAAAAGAATCACTCCACATCCCGCAGACTTTCCGAAAGACGAATACTTCCGTGACGATAGATTTTCTTTTCGTAGCTACCACCAAAAGAAACGCTCATGAAGAACGACCTTCGGAAGGGTCAGAAAAGTGAATAACGGAAAGGCTGCACCGAATCCGTAGAAAGAAGAGGTTACCCAATGCTGGACATTAAGAGTTCAGAGAAGTAACCCTTGACGACAAAGAAAACGATTTCAAAAAGAAATCCACCGTTCGTCAAGGGTTACTTCTCTTTTTGTGGGGATGAAACAAGGGGAGGCTGCCAAAATAGTGCAAGCTTGGGAGGCTCCCCTTGTCAGGGGAGCTGTCAGCCAACAGGCTGACTGAGGGGTAGTCGTTTTTGAAATGACATTCATTATTTTCTCCCTCCGTCTGACCACCTCGGCCCGGGTCGCAATCATTGATTTGAATTCTCTCCCTCCGTCTTCGCCTACGGCGAAGCCACGGCAGATTGTCAAGGAAGTGCAACACAACCATGCAAAATTTCAGCTGGAGTGTTCCAGTCAAGACACTTTCTGGGGCGGTTGTTAATAAGGCTCTCAA
>SVKS01000132.1 GCA_015068345.1 Oscillospiraceae bacterium | reverse complement strand
GGCCCATGATGAAGTAGGCGGCCACCGCCTTCTTCCCATCGGGGGTGACGCCCAGCACGATGCCACGGCCGGGGTAGACGTTATTTTTGAGCTTTTCGCCCATATTACCGATTTCGTATACGTTCATGTTATTTCTCCTTGATAATGACCCGGCGGCCTTCTACCGTGATGCGATCTTCGCAGAAGAGTGCCACCGCTTCGGGCAAGAGTTTCCATTCGGCTTCTTCCATGATGCGGCGCTGGAGGGTCTCGGGGGTATCCCCTTCCAGGACCGGGACAGCCTTTTGGGCAATGATGGGTCCCCCGTCACATTCCTCGCTGACGAAGTGGACGGTGGCACCCGAAAGCTTGACCCCATAAGCCAGGGCTGCTTCGTGTACGTGGAGTCCATAATAACCCACACCGCAGAAGGAGGGGATCAGGGCAGGATGGACGTTCATGATGGCATTGGGGTAGGTATTCACCAATTCCTCGGTGAAAATGACCATGCACCCCGCCAGCACCACCAGATCAATTTCCAACGCCCGGAGCTTTTCCACCACCGCCACCGTCATGGCCCGGTTGGATTCATACTCCTTGCGGGGGATCACGTAGCCCGGAATGCCGGCCTTGGCGGCCCGTTCCAGGGCGAAGGCCCCGGCTTTGGAGGAGATCACGGCAACGATCTCGCCGCCGCCCAGTTCTCCCCGGGCCTGGGCATCAATCAGGGCCTGCAGGTTGGTCCCGCCGCCCGAAACCAGTACGGCAATTCGTTTCGTCATTGGAGGATCACCTTTTCCTCACCTTCGACGATTTCGCCGATGACGTAGGCATCCTCCCCATTGGCCTTCAGGATCTCCAGGGCGGTTTCCACTTCGTTTGCGGGAACCACGATGCTCATGCCGACGCCCATGTTGTAGGTATTGAACATATCCCGTTCGGGGATATTGCCCCACTTGGCGATCAGGTCGAAGATGGGCAGGATCTTCACCGCGCTCTTATCGATCTTGGCAGTAAGCCCGTCGGGGATGGCACGGGGAATATTTTCGTAGAAGCCGCCGCCGGTGATGTGGGAAATGCCCTTCACATTCACCTTTTCCAAAAGGGCAAGGACAGGCTTTACGTAAATACGGGTGGGAGTGAGAAGGGTTTCGGCAATGGTCTTGCCACCCAGTTCTTCCCGGGGAACATAAAGTTCGGGGTTATTGTTATCGATATCAAAGACCTTGCGGCACAGGGAGAAGCCGTTGGAATGGATCCCGGTGGAGGGCAGGGCGATCACCACGTCTCCCGCCGCCATTTTGGTATTGTCCAGGATCTTCTTCTTGTCCACGATGCCCACCGCAAAGCCTGCCAGGTCGTAATCCTCCAGGGGCATCATGCCAGGGTGTTCGGCGGTTTCACCCCCGATGAGGGCGGCACCCGACTGAACACAGCCTTCGGCAACCCCCGATACGATCTCAGCGATCTTTTCCGGGTAGTTCTTGCCGCAGGCAATGTAGTCCAAGAAAAACAGGGGCTTTGCGCCGCAGCAGATAATATCATTAACGCACATGGCAACCGCATCGATGCCGATGGTATCGTGCTTATCCATGAGGATGGCCAGCTTAACCTTGGTACCGCAACCGTCGGTGCCCGAAACCAGCACCGGTTCTTCCATGCCGGCAACCGGCAGACCGAAGCAGCCGCCAAATCCGCCCACATCATCCAGGCACCCTTCGTTCTGGGTGCGCTTGATGTGTTTTTTCATCAGTTCCACCGCCTTGTAGCCGGCGGTAATATCCACGCCGGCGGCGGCGTAGCTTTCCGAATACGAATCCTTGTGCATATCTTTTATTCCTTTCCTGTCCAGCAATAGGTGCAGAGCTTGCAGGGATCCATGCCAATGGCCTTGATGATCCCCTCCAGCGACTGAAATTCCAGGGATGCAAAGTTGAATTTTTCCGCAATGGCACGGCGCAATTTCTTGCCCCGTTCGGTGTCCGGGTTGCTGTATTCTTCGATGTGGTTGTTGCCTTCCTCCCCTTCCAGTTCCACGATGGTCCGCCGGGCAATCAGCTCCATTTCGCTGTTTCCCCGGGAGAAGTTGAGGAATTTACAGCTGTACATAATGGGCGGGCAAGCCGAGCGCATATGTACCTCTTTGGCCCGGTTTTCGTAAAGGAAGTCCACCGTTTCCTTGAGCTGGGTACCCCGGACGATGGAGTCGTCCACAAACAGGAGCTTTTTGTCCTCAATCAGCTCATGCACGGCGATCTGCTTCATTTTTGCCACCTTGTTGCGTTCCTTTTGGCTGGCCGGCATGAAGCTTTTTTGCCAGGTGGGGGTGTATTTGATAAAGGGGCGGGCAAAGGGGATCCCGCTCTTATTGGCGTAGCCAATGGCGTGGGGTGTACCCGAATCGGGGACACCACAGATGTAATCGGGTTTGTTTTCGTCGGTAAAGTTCTTTACGTCCCACTCCGCCATTTCTTCCCCGTTGCGGTTACGCATGGCTTCCACGTTGATGCCCTCGTAGCTTGTGGTGGGGTAGCCGTAGTAGCTCCAAAGGAAAGCGCAGATACGCATCTCCTCCCCTGCGGGTGCCAGAGTGGTCATCCCGTCGGGGGTCAGCTCCACGATCTCCCCGGGGCCAAGCTCCCGGACCTTGGTGTATCCCAGCTTGTGCATGGCAAAAGACTCGAAGGAAACGCACATTCCCTCCTCACTTTTGCCTACCTGGATGGGCAGGCGGCCCATCTTGTCCCGGGCGGCAATGAGATTTCCGTCCTCCTTCAGGATCAGAATAGAGGCACTTCCCTCCACCGATTCCTGAACATGACGAAGCCCCGCCACAAAATCACCCTTTTGGGCGATCATGGCGGCAATCAGTTCCACCGAATTGACCCGACCTCCGGTCATGGCGTCGAAGTGGCCGTGGCTTTCCTCCAGGTATTTTTCCAGAAGTGCTTCGGCATTGTTGACCACGCCGGTGACCGAAATGGCAAATGCCCCCATCCGGGACCGGATCAAAAGGGGCTGGGGTTCGCTGTCCGAAATGCAACCGATGGCACTGGTGCCGTGCATTTCGTCAAATATGTCTTCAAATTTGGTGCGGAAGGGTGAATTCTCAATGTTATGGATCACCCTCTGCAACCCTTTATCGGCGGAGCAGGCCGCAACGCCTGCCCGCCGGGTACCCAGGTGGGAATGGTAGTCGGTGCCAAAAAACACATCCGACAGGGCATCCCCCCGGGAAACTACTCCAAAATATCCTCCCATGCGCTCTCCTTGGGGATAGATTAGGCGAAGAAGAGTTCCGAAAGGGTCATGGGATCAATGTACTTGCCGTCCTTGTAAACCCGCATATTGCCCGAAGCCACTTCGTCGATGAGCATGATGTTGCCATCCTTGTCGTAGCCGAATTCAAACTTGATGTCGTAAAGCACCAGGCCCTTTTCGGCCAGATCGTCGGCGACGATGGCGGTGATCTTCTGGGTCATAGCCTTGACTTCCTCATACTGCTCGTCGGTCATGACGCCCAGGGCAACCAGGCCTTCCTTGGTGACCAGGGGATCGCCCTTTTCATCATCCTTGAAGGTCATTTCCACGTAGGCGGGCAGGTCGGCACCTTCTTCAATGTAAGCCGAGTAGCGGCGCAGGAAGCTGCCGACAGCCTTGTAGCGGCAGATGACTTCCAGGCCGTGGCCGAAGTTTTTGCCGGGGATGACTTCCATGGTGGTATCCTGGAGGTTGGCCTTGACGTAGTGGGTCTTGATGCCGGCGGCATTGATCTTTTCAAAGAAGTAGATGGACATCTTCAGGTTGACGTCACCCACACCCTCAATGGTCAGTCCCACCGAGTTTTCGCCCGGATCAAACACGCCGTCCTTGCCGGTGCAATCGTCTTTGAACTTGAGCAGATAGTTTCCATTTTCCAGTGCATATACGTTCTTGGTTTTTCCGGTGTAGATCAGTTCCATTGTTTTCTTTCTCCTTTTTCTTTTTGTGTTTGTGTTTATGTGAATTGGATTTGCTTACAGACGTTCCATGATCCCTGCGTCCTTCTGAAGGACACCTTCGGCGTCCTTTGCCCGCTTTTCATCAAGCTTTTTGGCAAGCTCCGGATCTGCCACCGCCAGGATCTGGGCGGCAAGCAGGGCGGCATTGGCGCCGCCGTTGATGGCAACCGTGGCCACCGGGATACCGGTGGGCATCATGACGGTGGAAAGCAGGGCATCCATACCATCCAGCACGCTACCCTTGCAGGGAATACCGATGACCGGCAGGGTGGTATTGGCGGCAATGGCACCCGCCAGGTGGGCGGCCATGCCGGCGGCGGCGATAATAACGCCAAAGCCGTTGGCCTTTGCGTTCAGGGCAAAGTCCCGGGCTTCCACCGGAGTGCGGTGGGCCGAATATACGTGGACTTCAAAGGGGATGTCCAATGCAGCCAGCTGATTGGTTGCTTTTTGGATGATGGGAAGGTCGCTGTCACTTCCCATGACGATTCCGACTTTTTTCATTGGGTTTCTCCTGTTCGTAGTTTCTAAAAAACAAACTGGGCATACTAACCCCATTCGAGGTTCGTATGCCCAGACGGTCGACTATTTCCCCTTCCCTATTCCACGTGGTGCTCCACTAATCCGTCAGTTATAGAGAAGGTCAATTCACTTGTTTGGGACGCGAACCATCCCATGGCAACTTACTGCCACGGTACTATTATACATGATGGGGGCGTTCTAAGTCAATGTGCATAGTGCCGAAGTATGTCACTTAATCGGAGCGGTTTTCTCCTTTTGAATGACATCGTGGGCGCCGCCTTCCACAATGGAGGTAGCGCTGACGAGGGTGAGCTTGGCCTTCTTTTGGAGTTCGGGAATGGTAAGGGCGCCGCAGTTGCACATGGTGGACTTCACCTTGGTCAGGGAGAGGGCCACGTTATCCTTCAGGGACCCGGCATAGGGCACATAGGAGTCCACCCCTTCTTCGAAGGAGAGCTTCTTGGCGCCGCCCAGGTCGTAGCGCTGCCAGTTGCGGGCGCGGCTGGAGCCTTCGCCCCAGTATTCCTTGTAGTAGGTACCACCGATGTTGACCTTGTTGGTGGGGCTTTCATCAAAGCGGGCAAAGTAACGGCCCAGCATGATGAAGTCGGCACCCATGGCAAGGGCCAGGGTGATGTGATGGTCGTAAACGATGCCGCCATCGGAGCAGACAGGCACGTAAACACCGGTTTCCTTGAAGTATTCGTCCCGGGCCTGGCACACTTCGATAAGAGCGGTGGCCTGGCCGCGACCAATACCCTTGGTTTCCCGGGTGATGCAGATGGAGCCGCCGCCGATGCCAACCTTCACGAAGTCGGCGCCGCAATCCGCCAGGAAGCGGAAGCCGTCGGCGTCTACCACGTTACCGGCACCCACCTTCACGCTGTCGCCGTAATGCTCACGGATCCATTCGATGGTGAGCTTCTGCCATTCGGAGAAGCCTTCGGAGGAGTCGATGCACAGCACGTCCACACCGGCTTCCACCAGGGCGGGAACCCGGGTGGCGTAGTCCCGGGTGTTGATACCGGCGCCTACCACGTAACGCTTGGATTCGTCCAGGAGTTCGTTGGGGTTTTGCTTATGGGTATCGTAGTCCTTGCGGAACACGAAGTAGCGGAAATTGCCCTCGTCATCGACGATGGGAAGGGAATTGAGCTTGTGATCCCAAATGATGTCGTTGGCTTCCTTCAGGGAAATGCCTTCCTTGGCGTAGACCAGCTTTTCAAAGGGAGTCATGAATTCCGAAACCTTGGTTTCGGGGTCCATACGGCTGACCCGGTAGTCACGGCCGGTAACAATGCCCAAAAGCTTGCCGTGGGGGGTACCGTCGGAGGTAACGGCGATGGTGGAATGGCCCTTTTCTTCCTTCAGGGCAACCACGTCGGCCATGGTCATGTCGGGGGTGACGTTGGAGTCGCTGGTAACAAATCCCGCCTTGTAATCCTTGGCGCGCTTGACCATGGCGGCTTCATCCTCCACCGACTGGGATCCGTAAATGAAGGAAACACCGCCTTCGGTGGCAAGGGCTACCGCCAGACGGTCCCCGGAAACCGACTGCATGATAGCCGACACCAGGGGGATATTCATGGTGATGGCAGGCTCCTCGCCCTTTTTGAATTTGACAAGGGGGGTCTTCAGGGATACGTTTGCGGGAATGCATTCGGCAGAAGAGTAGCCGGGAATCAAAAGATATTCGTTAAAGGTATGGGACGGTTCGTTGATAAAGGTGGCCATGTTCGTCATTCCTCCTGTGTTCTGGTTTCGCAATATATACAACGGTAAATGTTGCTTTCCTTATCGGTCAGCTTGAAAATATGGGCAAGCTCCTGTTCGCTTGCGGTAATGCACTTGGGATTGTGGCAGGTAAAGCGGCCTTCCACCAGCTCCTCCCCTTCCAACCCATGGATGAGCTTGTCGGTTTCGGCTTCCTTCAAAAGCTTCAGGATCAGGGCCATGCGCATATACTTGCCGTAAAGCACCTGCTTGAAGTAGCAGGCACGGGGATCCTTGTCCACCGCCACGCTGATTTCGTTGACACGGGGCAGGGGGTGCAGGACCCGCATGGTTTCCTTGGCATTTCGAAGCTTGTCGGCGGTGAGGATGTAGCTATCCTTCAGTCTTTCATAATCGGCGGGGTTTTCAAAGCGTTCCCGCTGGATACGGGTCATATAGAGAATATCCAGCTTGGGCATGGCTTCTTCCAGGGATTCGGTTTCTTCAAAGGGGATGCCCTTGTTGATCAGGTTGCCGTAGCGAACGTAGCCCGGCAGGGTGAGCTCCTTGGGGGAGATCAGCACGAAGCGCACGTTTTCGTAACGGGACAGGGCGGCAATCAGGGAGTGGACGGTGCGGCCGTACTTCAAGTCGCCGCACAGACCCACGGTAATGCCCGAGAAGCCACCAAGCTCCTGGCGGATGGTAAACAGGTCGGCCAGGGTCTGGGTGGGATGGCAATGTCCCCCGTCACCGGCGTTGATCACCGGAATTCCGGCGTTCAGGCTTGCCACGTAGGGGGCGCCGGCCTTGGGATGGCGCATGGCGATGATATCGGCGTAGCAACCGATGGTGCGGGCGGTATCGGCAATGGATTCGCCCTTGGCAACCGAGGAGCTACCCGCTTCCGAAAATCCGATGACGCCACCCCCCAGCTCCAGCATGGCGGCTTCGAAGCTGAGACGGGTGCGGGTGGAGGGCTCGAAGAAGAGGCTGGCCAGCTTCTTGCCGGTACAGGCCGCAGCATAGTAGTGGGTATGCTCCTTGATATCGGCGGCGGTGTTCATGAGTTCTTCAATTTCTTCCACCGTCAGGTCGAGAATATCGATCAGACTTCTCATATTACTTCGCTCCGTTTACCGCAAGATAATTCTTGATGCGGGTTACGTTTTCTTCATTGGCAGGATCTTCTTCCAGGTATTCGATGATGTCGTAAACGTCCACCACCGAGTAAACCGGGAAGCCGAACTGTTCTTCGATTTCCTGCATGGCACCCTTTTCGGTCTGGCCCTTTTCCTTGCGGTCCACCATAATGAAGGTAGCGATGACCTTGGAATCTTCCAGGCTGCTCAGGATCTCCATGGATTCACGGATAGCGGTACCGGCAGTGATGACATCTTCAATAATGACGATCTCCTCTCCGGCCTGAGGGACATAACCGACAAATGTGCCGCCTTCGCCGTGATCCTTGACTTCTTTGCGGTTGAAGAAGAAGGGAACGTTCAGTCCGTTCTTGCTGAGGGCAACGGCAGCGGAGATGGAAAGGGAGATGCCCTTATAGGCAGGACCGTAGAGAACAGCCTGTTTCTTGCCCAGCTTCTCAAAATAAGCCTTGGCATAGAATTCAC
>SVKS01000131.1 GCA_015068345.1 Oscillospiraceae bacterium | reverse complement strand
TGGTAACCGTCTTCGGGGAAGACGATGGCGTCGACACCCTTGTAGTGCTGAATGTAGCGGGCTTCCAGGCTTTCAGCAAACTTAGCCACCTGGTTGCCGGCGTTGTTGACGTAGAATTCACGCCATACCTGGTAGCCGGCCCGTTCCATCAGGGAAGCCAGGGTGTCGCCCAGAACGCCGCCCCGGGCGTTACCCAGGTGCATGGGACCGGTGGGGTTGGCAGATACGAATTCCAGCATGACCCGCTTGCCCTGTCCGATGGAGAGGGCGCCGAAGGTTTCGCCGGCGGCGGCAATGCTTTCCAGAACCGAACCGTACCAGCCGGCACCGAAGGTGACGTTAATGAAGCCTGCACCGGCTACGGCAACGCTCTTGAAGCTGGTGCCGGTCAAATCCATGCGGGAAACAATGGCTTCAGCGATCTTCCGGGGGGCGGTGCGCATCTTCTTGGCCATGGTCAGGGCGAAGGTGCTGGAAAGGTCACCGTTTGTGGGATCGTTGGGTTCTTCGCAGGGGGGCACGGGAAGCTCGGCTTCGGGCAGAGCACCCTCGGCAATGGCCTTTTCACAGGCCTCTTTTACAAGGTTTGCCAGCTCGTTTTTGGCAAATTCAAAGGGATTTTGCATGGTGGGGTAGGTCATGTGGTTTCTCCTAAATATTTCTCCGCCGTGGCGGTGTAGTTGGTTGTGGTCAAACGAAAATGGGTCGCACCATCACGTCCAGCACGTTGGTGCCGGTGGGGGCGTGGTCCAGCTCGATGTTATAGCCGATGTGGATGCGGCCGCCGAATCCGTTCAGCTCGATCTCCATTTCGTAGGGGTCGATGCCCACCACAAAGGAACCGAATTCGGTGTTGTAGTAGGAATGTTGTTTTTTACCCAGGGAGAAGGAAAGGTAGCTTTCCACCGAACCGGTGCGCTTCATGGCCACGGTTTTGCTGTTTGCAATGATGGTGGTCTTGGTGCCCGCCATGCCGGTGAGCTCCGATTCCTCGTATTCAATTTTGAAGGCCTGGCCCCGGCGGGAAAACTTGCCCTCGGTGGCAAACTGGATGGGTTCGCCACCCTGTTCGGCCCCGTGGAGGCCCGATATGGTAACCAGTGCTTTCTGTGCTTCGTCCATAGTTGATTCCTTATTTGATGTAGTGTTGAATGGAAACCTTTTCCACCCGCTCGCCAATGCTTCGGCCCAAAAATACCGAACCCACCGAGGCAAAGCCTTCGGGAATGTCGCTGACGAAAAACTTCAGCTCACCCCGAGGGGAGGGGGAAAGGGTGCCCGATTCCCGCAGAGCTTCCCGCAATTCGCTGGCGGCGGCGGCGCCGGCATCCACCAGGGTGACATCGGGGCCCATTTCGGCCTGGATGATATCCCGGATGATGGGGTAGTGGGTACAGCCTAAAATCAAGGTGTCCACCCCCTGGGCCTTGATGGGGGCCAGGTATTCCGAAACCAGGATCTTGGTCACCGGGTCGTCGATACCGATGCGGCCGTTTTCAATCACCGGAACCAGCAGGGGGCAGGCCATGCTTTCCACCTGGGTGCCGGGCAACAGGGCGGCAATGTTTTTTTCGTAAAGTCCGCTTCGGATGGAGCGGGAGGTGGCGATCAGGCCGATTTTTTGGTTTTTGGTGGCCATGACAGCCTTACGGCAGGCGGCGGTGATGACACCGGTCACCGGAAGACCCGCATCTGCGGCGGCTTCCTCCAGTACGGTGGAGGCGGTGCCGCAGGCAACCAGAATTCGTTTGACTCCCTGGGATTTCAGGAAGGCGATGGCTTCCCGGGTGTATTGCAGAATGGTTTGACGGGATCGGGTACCGTAGGGGACCCGGCCGGTATCGCCGAAGTAGATCACCGATTCCCCGGGAAGAAGGCTTGTGATCTCCTTCACCGCGGTGAGTCCCCCAAGGCCGCTGTCGAATACGCCGATGGGGCGATTGTCCATGGGACTCCCTCCCTTATGCGTGCTCGGCAAGAGCCAGCTCAATCAGCCGGTCCACCAGGGTGTCGTAATCCACACCAACCGCTCCGAAAAGCTTGGGATACATGCTGATGCTGGTGAAACCGGGCAGGGTGTTGATCTCGTTGAAAATGACGGCATTGTCGCTCTTTCGCAGGAAGAAGTCGACTCTGGAAAGACCCCGGCCGTCCAGGGCGGCGAAAATACGGCGGGCGGCATCCCGAAGCTCCTCTTCCTTGCCCTCCGGCAGGGTGGTGGGAATCAGGGTAACTGATTCGGCGTTGTTGTATTTGGCGTCGTAGGAGTAGAATTCGTCGGCGGCCAGAACCTCGCCCACGCAGGAAACCTCAATGTCGGTGTTGCCCAGTACGGCGGTTTCCAGCTCCCTGCCTACGATGCATTCCTCCAGAATGACCTTCCGGTCGTGTTCAAAGGCCAGGTCGATGGCACGGGTCAGACTTTCCCGATCGGTGGCCTTGGAGATACCCACCGAGCTTCCCGCCGAGGCGGGCTTGACGAAGATGGGGTAAAGCAGGTCACTTTCCGCCTTTTCGATGAAGGGGGCCGGGGCGGCCTTGTATTCATGAAGTCGGATGGTCAGGTATTTGGCCTGCTGGACTCCGATGGTATCCACCACAATCTTGGTGTAACCCTTATCCATGCTGGCGGCGGAGGCAAAGACACCGCAACCCACGTAGGGGATTTTGGCCAGTTCAAAAAGGCCCTGGATGGTGCCGTCTTCGCCGTTTTTGCCGTGGAGCACCGGGAATACCACGTCCACCGAAAGGAAGCTGGTGGTGTCGCCAAGCAGGGCAATATTGCCCAGGGTGGCATCCGGCAGGATGGCGCAGGGGATGGCGGCGGGGTCGGCGGCCCAGGCTCCAGACTTCACGTCTTCGTTGCTGCTCTTGACGTAAAGCCAACGGCCTTCTTTGGTGATGCCGATTTTATGTATATCATAGCGGTCGGGGGATAGGTGGGAAAGCACCGAGGAAGCCGAAACACAGCTGACCTCATGCTCCGAAGAAGCACCGCCGAAAATGACGCAAACCGAGATTTTTTTCATATCGATTCCTCCAAAATCATTCGAAATGGGGTAATGAACATAATAAACCAGTGTACCCTATATTATACCACGATTGGGGGGGCTTTTCAAGGGGAAAAAGAGGAAACAATCTGCGGCTTTGGGAAGGGACACAAAAAAACCCGGGAAGGAGTGTTGACTCCTCCCGGGCATACGGGAAAAGGATCAGATAAAAAAGGAGGCGAGAAAATCGTCCACCGGGCCGTCGTATTCGGCCTCGGCCATGTAGTAAAAACCGAGCTGATTCCCGGCGTTGTAGCTGAGAAGCGTCTTTCCCTGCCAATCGCAAAGGTCGATATCCGAATTGCTGGACAGGAAGCCGGTGCGGATTTTTGTGAGCAGCTCGGGGGACATATCGTAGGCGTAGGGGGAGATTTTACGATCGTTTTCGTCGGGCATCAGGATGGGATTATAGAAGCCCACCTCCCAGGTTTCAAAATCAGCGGTGCGGTAGATATAATTGGTGTAGCGCTGGCAGGGAAGCTCGGTAACGGCAATCAGGTAATAGTAGCCCCGGCTGTAGCGCAAAAGCGGTCCCCCAAGATAACGGTGGGTGGGGAAGGCGGTATTGTAATCCATCCAGGTCCAGTGAACGAGGTCGGAGGAATAGGCAAAGAAGGCGGTGAACAGGACCCCCACCAGCTCGGCGGGTTCGCTTGCTTCCATGCAGAGCACGTAGCCGTTGGGACCCTTGGTCAGGGAGGTGTTATAGAGCTTCCAGCCGGGGTTGGACAGAAGCTCCCGGCGGCTCCAGGTGATCAGATCACGGCTTTCAAACAGAATCAGGGTATCACCGCAGAACAAAGGCTTTTTGGAAAGAGTACCAATGACATAAACGGTGTCGTTTTCGGTGTAAAGCGAATAGTAGTAGCAGTCCTCCCCAAAACGGGAAAGGACTTCTCCGGTTTCCCGGTCCCGGATGAGGGCGTGAATGGGGACGCTGAGATCAAGACCCCGGGAAGGGTCTTCCAATTCCAGGCGGTAGAGCCGGTCATGGAAAACGAAGGGGGTGGATTCTCCGTTGGGGCTGACGGCACCCAGCTTTCGGATGGTGGGGAATCCCTTTTGCATAACAGAATCGGCGTTGTAATTGACTTCCTTGATCATGGCGGGTCTTCCTTTCGATAAAGTACGGGGATTTGGATGGATCTGGTTTTCCGTATTATAGCACGGGACGGGAAGGGGGTTCAATAGGAAAACCTGAAAATCGGTGGATTTTTCCATTCCCCGTGCCGCAGGCGGCCCGGGGCGGGCCGGGAAACCCGGCCCCTACAGATGCGTGGTGGGGTTCCCGTCGTGGGAGCCGGGTCATCCGGCCCGGGAAGAGAGTTCTTCTGCTGCAGAGGTTCCATGTATCGGTCGCGTTTCGTAGGAAATCGACCGGGGGGGACAAAAATGTGACGACAGGAGCATTTAAGGGGGATTGTCGGCAGGGAGACGACAACCCCTCCGGGTTCGCGGATTTCCAATGGAAATCAACGCTCACCCACCTCCCCTTACACAGGGGAGGCAAGGGTGTGTCCGTAGGGGCCGCACTAAGGGGAACGAAGTGAACCGCATGTCGGCCCGGTTGCAGAGACGGTTGATTTGTGAAATGCCGATTTAGAGTCGTTCAGCCCCAGAGGAACCTTCGCGCGGTCTGTAGGTTGCTGCGTGCGGGCCGACATGCGTTACATTCCTACGTCATTCCGCTTAGTACGGCCCCTACGGCAGGGCCAAGTTCTTAAGAATGTATAAAGATGAACGAACGATATTGACAAATATCCCCTCTATGTATATAATAAAATTATAAATCAATCATGCAAGGAGGAACCTATCATGAAACACTTTGCCAAACGCATCACTGCTCTGCTTCTCCTTTTGCTCATGACTGCGTCCCTCCTTGCATCCTGTGGAGGGGGTAAGGAGAGTAACCCCATTGGGGAAGCAAATGCGTCAAACGAAGAAGGAACCTCAAACCAGGCTGAGGTGGAAGCCGAGTACCAGAAGGAAATCCTATCCGGTTTCACAGGGGATAACGAAGTTGTTATGGATATGGTGCAATCCGACGGTAACCTTTGTGCCCTGGTGGGTATGCCGGGATACAGTTCCTTTTTGGCATCCTCTGATGAAGAAAAGGAACGTACCGAAACGCCGGTGAAGCGCACCGTATCGGCGGTGTATTGTAACGGGGAGCTGTTTTCCCTGGCTTACGATGACAGGGTGGGATATGCGGTGTTCCGGGAGGATACGCTCCTCTGGGAAACCGGCTTGACCGAGCTCCGCCCCGACATATCCATGTTTCTTGACGTGGTATCCGATGGGAGTACCCTTTACGGCTACGTTAATATGCAAAACCAGAAGTTGCTTTTTGCCGATGAGCAAAAGGTTGCTTTTGAAGAGGAAACGGCCGACGGAATCTTTCAGCAATGTACCGGACTCGTGAAGTTTGCTGGCAAGGTATACGCCGCTTTTGCGGTTACCCGCAAGGATGGGAATGAGGCGACCGACATGGACGTTACGGTCCATTGGAGGAAGGGCTTTCTTGTTCCCCTGGATCCCGGGTTGAAAACCATCGATTCTGTGGCTGATGCAGGGCTTGAACTTCCCGATCTTCCGGGGATCTGCACCACCGACGGGGAAAACGCCTATTGGGTTCGGGACAAGGTTCTTTACCGATACGACGGAGAAACGGAAGTTCCCCTCCATAATCTGACCGAAAACGGTGTCGATAGCTACTCCATTCTTCCACGTATCCTTTCTCTTGGGGAAGGATGGGTTGCCGTATGTAACGCCGAGGGTATCATAAAACTCCCGCCCCCGGGGAAAATGAAAGAACCGGCCCAGAACATCACCATCGGCACCTGTGGCGGCGTAGACTATATGCTGGAACAGGCGTGTCTTCGTTTCAACCGTACCCAAGAGGAAATCGTAGCAAGGCTGACAAACTACAAAAGCCGGGAGGATATGAATCTCGCCATTCTTTCGGGGGAGGTGGATGCCATCGCCTCCAATGACCCCATGGTTTTGCGTAATTTCGCAAGGCAGGAGGTTCTTTTGAACCTGGAAGATGCTCTTCCCGAATTGTTTGAGGAGGGGGTCCTCCTTCCGTCGGTGACCGAAGCAATCAAATACCGGGGTGGTACCTACTTTCTGCCCCGTTCGGTAGATTTTTACTTTCCGTCCTGTAGAGCGGAAGTGGCGGGAGGAAAAATCCGGTGGGAAAGTTATACCGAATTTGGGAATCTTTTGAAAAGTAAGCATCCCGGGTGCCTGAAAAGCCATGAAAAGAAGCTGATTCTTCAACACTTTCTTTTTAGAACCCTGGACCATTGGATCGATTGGGATGAGGGAACGGCCAGTTTTGCAAGCCGGGAGTTTGAGGAGATGCTTTCCTTCTGTAACCTTTTTGCTCGGGATGAAAGCGAAGCCTTAGCAAATACCGGGGGAAGAGCCATATTCGATATTTCCCAATTTGCAGAATTTCTCGGGCTTGAATATGCTATGGATGATAATGATACCGGAGGAAAGCAACGGGTGATCCTGTCCCTTCCGGGATATGAAACCGCAAGCATGCATAGTTCCTTTTACATAGGGATAGTGAATGGTGAGAGGAAGGCGGAAAGCCAAACCTTCATGCGCTATTTCTTCCTGGAAAGCGATTGGGAAAAGGAGCTGGCAGAGAGTGGTCCATTGGGCTTCTCTGTCATTGTGGACGAGTGCCGGAAACAGATCGGTTTTGGCACCCAATATACCGACATAGCAGAAACCCACGAAGCATTGGACATGATGGAATGGGAACTGATTTGCGGTTCGGATCATTTGGGATACGTCTCAAATGAAGTGACCGGCGCTATCATAGAAGAAGCCTACCGTTATTTCGCCGGGGACATCACCGCCAAGCAAGCCGCTGACTATGTACAAAACCGCATTTCGCTTTACCTTGCGGAGCAGAGTTAATATTGCATATCCCCCGCAATCGCGCAGGGGAAACCGCCCCGGGCTGTGACATACCCTCCACAGCCCGGGGCGGTTTTTGTTGCAGGGGACGGGTCTGCCCCGGAGGTAGCGTGTGCATCCCGCAGGATGCGGACGGCCGATGGCCGCCTCTGCTGCAGAGACAGAGGTTCTTAGGCACCCGCCGGGTAGGGGCGATTCAGGAATCGCCCGCCGGGAAGCAGGGGTATGATCTGTGGAACCCGCCCAAAAGGCCCCCTCTGGGAGGGGGCTCCGCGAAGCGGTGGGGGAGAGAGGAGGTATGCGAAGCGTTAGTCTTTTGATTCAGGCCCCCTCTGGGAGGGGGCTGCTGAGCGACAGTGAAGCTGGGGGAGTTTTCTCCTTCCGTGCACATAACTCCCCCCGGCACCTGCGGTGCCACCCCCCTCGGGGAGGGAGGCAGGGGATTGTGCAACCCCCAAATCGATTCTGTGGCAGGGGTGTCTTGCGGTTGGGTTCTCTCCCGGATAAGATATGGCAAAGCTTCTTGACGGGGATTGTTTTGGGGTGTAAAATATGGTAAAATTTTGCAAAGGAGAATTGGACTATGGATCTTCTTTACGCCATTGCCGGGCTACGGACCCCCTTTTGGGATTCTTTTTTCGAAGCCTTTACCTTTTTGGGGTATCAAACCGCCGTTGTGGTGGTGATCTGTGCCCTCTATTGGGCCATTGACAAGGATCTTGCCACCCGGGTGGGGCTGGGCTTTTTCTTTTCGGGTCTTTTGGTACAGGGGCTCAAAATCACCTTCCGGGTACCTCGGCCCTGGGTCATTGATCCGGAATTTCTTCCGGTGGGGGACTCCATGCGGGAGGCCACCGGCTACTCCTTCCCCTCGGGACATACCCAATCGGCAACCTCTCTTTGGATGCCCCTGGGCCTGGTGTCAAGGAAATGGGGGCTTCGGATCCTTTTCTTTCTGATTGCCCTTGGAGTGGCCTTTTCCCGGCTTTACCTTGGGGTGCATACGCCTCTTGACGTGGGGGTGGCCCTTGCCCTTTCGGGGGGGATTGCCCTTGTGGTG
>SVKS01000130.1 GCA_015068345.1 Oscillospiraceae bacterium | reverse complement strand
TTCGTCGGTGGTCCCGTCGATTTGCATGCCGTTCCAGTCGGTGAAGGCCACCAGGTTATCCAAACCATGGTTACCGGCGAACATGGCGGCTTCCCAGATCTGGCCTTCCTGGCTTTCGCCGTCACCTACGATGGTGTAAACCTTGTAGGACTTGCTGTCAACCTTGCCGGCCAGGGCCATACCCACGGCGGCAGAGAATCCCTGGGCCAGGGAACCGGCGGTCATGTCAGCACCGGGAACCTTACGCATATCCACATGGCTGGGCAGGGTGGTGCCATTCTCGTTAAGGGTGTAGCACACTTCCCGGGGGAAGTAGCCCCGCAGGGAGAGGGTAGCGTAGAGAGCGGTGCCTGCGTGTCCCTTGGAAAGGACCAGGCGGTCCCGGTCAGCCCATCTGGGCTCTTCGGGCTTCACGTTCATACGTTTGAAATATAAAAGGGAGAGGATATCCGCAATGGAAACGGCTCCACCCAGGTGGCCCTTTCCGGCATGCCCAATCATCTCTAGGGTCAGTACACGGATATCCCGGGCTTTGGCATTCAGTTCCTGCAAACAAGCGTCGGAAATCATGATATTTCTTAGCTCCTTCCATATCCTATTTTTCACAATAAAAATCTATTTTAAGTATATCACAATTTCCGCAGAAAGTAAATAGCCACCATTACCTTCTTTTCCTTACTTTTTCCCTTGCTTTTTAACAAAACATACAGTACAATAAGAAAGAGAGGTGAATTGAATGATGACGTCCGGTATTGTGGAGCTGGATCTCCACGGCATGAATATCCACCAGGCCAAGGTTGCCATCGACGCCAAGCTCCGGCGGGTGGGGAAATCGGCTTACCGCCTGCGGCTGATTCACGGTTACCACGGCGGCACCGCCATTTCCGATATGATTACCCGGGAATATCGGGGCCGGGCGGGAATCCTGCGCATCGAACGGGGATTAAACCGGGGCGAAACCGACCTGGTCCTGCGGGAGTTTTGAAATATATTATTATACTATTTGCTATATTATACCATTTGTATAATGGTTACAGACTTGTTTTTAAGTTCCACCGCAAGATGCTCCCCTCCCCCACGCACCATGAAAAAAACAGAGAGAAGCAATGCTTCTCTCTGTTTTTCTTTGCGTAGCTTTATTGGCCGGAGGCCCCGCCCTGTTCGGTGACGTCGATCATGGGAAAGACCGAGTCGCCCCCGGTGACGGTGGGCAGCTTGCCATCCCAGTTGGTGATCTGCTGATAGTTGATCAGATCCTGGGTGATGGATTCGGCCAGCTTGCGGTTGGCTTCGGCTTCGGCTTCGGCCTTGACGCGGGTGGCGTAGGCTTCGGCATCGGCGGCGATCTTGGCCTGTTCCGCATCGGCTTCGGCGGCGATGACCTTCTTTTCAGCCTCTGCCTTGGCTACGATAACCTCAGCCTCCTGCTGGGTTTCGGTGGTGAGCTTATTCTGCTGGGCCACCTGCTTGGCTTCCACCGCATCGGTGAAGGTATCGGTAAAGTCGATATCTTCAATGCTGATGCTGACCACGTCAATGTGGAAAGCGGCAAGCTCGCCCTTAATCAGATCGCAGGCTTCGTCGGCCAGCACGGTACGGTTACCAATGAGTCCCTCGGCGGTGTACTTGGAGAACACCAGCTTGATGTTTTCCAAAAGCCGGGGATAGATGACGGTGTCGTAGTAGGACACGCCCACGTTCTGGTAGAGGCTCTGGGACTGGCTCTTGTCAACCGTGTAGTTGATGGAGCCCTTTACGTTGGTCTGCTGAATATCAGAAGAGAAGGCGGACACGTCAAAGGAGGATTTCTGTACCCGGTTGTCGAACAGAACCACTTCCTGGTAGGGCAGAATGGCGTGGATACCCTCGCTCAGCACCTTATCCTCCACCTTACCGAAGGTGACGATAACACCGGTGTGACCGGCGGGGATACTGGTGATGCACCCGCCCACCGTAATAAACAGGGGCAGGATGGCAAGCCACATCTTCTTGTTCATTTTCCAGGTGAGGTTGTTATTCTTGTGGAAGGTACCGGAGGCGTCCCGGTACTCGCTCTTGTCGCTTTTGAAGCCCGCCGCAATGAAAACTACAACGGCCAGAACAACAGCTGCATAAATCCAGGTCATTTTTGATTCCTTTCTTTGCCGAAATGGGTTAGATTATTCAAAATTATAGCCAATTTCCAGCGCTTTCTTGTTGGGGGCAATCAGGGCCTGACGGGAGGGGGGAACCACCTTTTCCAGCACCTTATCCATGATTTCCATGGAGCAGATGCCGCTTTCCCGGATGACCTTGCCAACAATAATCACGTTGGCCAGCTTGGGGATGCCTGCTTCGGCTGCCAGGCGGGTTGCGGGGATGTAATAAGCATCCACATCCTCCCGGATGGTTTTCCGGTCGATGAGGGTGTTGTCGATGAAGATCTTGCCGCCCGGGGCCACGGCATTTTCAAACCGGGCCAGGGAGGGCAGATTCATGGCGATGAGAATATCCGGTTCCAGAACCAGGGGGGAACCGATGGGGTTTTCGTCAATGATGACCGAACAGTTACAGGTACCGCCCCGCATTTCGGGACCGTATTCGGGGATGTTGGTGACGTTTTTACCCTCCAGCATACCGGCATAGGTGAACATTTTACCGGCAAAGAGGATACCCTGACCGCCAAAACCGGCGAGAAGCATTTTACCTGCCATTATTTGTCACCTCCGATATCCTTATAAACCCCCAGGGGATAATAGGGGAGCATGTTATCTTCCAGCCACTTCATGGCGTCGGTGGGAGCCAGGCCCCAGTTGGTGGGACAGGTGGAAAGCAGTTCCACGATGGAGAAACCCTTACCGGCGATCTGATACTCAAAGGCCTTCTTGATGGCACGCTTGGCAGCCATGACGTTCTTCACGTTATTCAGGGCGACCCGTTCGGCGTAGGCGGTACCCGACAGGGTAGCCAGCATTTCGCAGACCCGGATGGGGTGGCCGTTGGCCTTGATGTCACGGCCATAGGGAGTCGTGGTGGTCACCTGACCCGGCAGGGTGGTGGGAGCCATCTGGCCGCCGGTCATGCCGTAGTTGGTATTGTTGATGAAAATGACGGTGATGTTTTCCCCACGGGTGGCAGCGTGAACCGTTTCAGCGGTACCGATGGCGGCCAGGTCACCGTCGCCCTGGTAGGTGAATACCACGGCATTGGGGTGAACCCGCTTGACACCGGTGGCAACCGCAGGGGCACGGCCGTGGGCGGCTTCGATCATGTCACATTCGAAATAGTTGTAGGCGAACACGGCGCAGCCAACCGGGGCAACGCCAATGGTGTTGTCGCAAACACCCAGTTCATCCAGAACCTCGGCCACCAGACGGTGGGCGATGCCGTGGGTGCAACCCGGGCAGTAGTGCATCAGGACATCGGAAAGTGCCTTCGGATGTTCAAATACAGTTTTCATTCATGCACATCCTTTCTTATAACGAGGCCGCGATTTCGCGGGCTTTGGCTTCGATTTCGCCGGGGGTGGGGATCATGCCGCCGGTTCTGCCGCAGAAGTAGACCGGACGGCTGCAATCGATGGCCAGTTTTACGTCTTCGATCATCTGACCCATGCTCATTTCCACCGTCAGGAAGGCCTTGGCGGTTTTGGCAAGCCGCTGGTACTCTGCCTTGGGGAAGGGCCACAGGGTGATGGGGCGCAGGAGACCAGCCTTGATGCCGGAGGCACGCAGGGCATCCACAGCGTTACGGGAGATACGGCTGGTGGCGCCGTAGGCGGTGATGATGATGTCGGCGTCGTCGGTGAGGTAGGTTTCGGCCCGGGCTTCCTTGGCTTCCACTTCGGCATAGCGCTCGTAGCGTTCCAGGACGATTTTTTCCAGTACATCGGGCTTGATGTAGAGGGAGTTGATAATATTCTTCTTGCGCTTGCCCTGGGTGGTATCGGTGGCCCAGGTCTTTTCGGGCAGAACCCGGTCGCTGTGTTCGGGGAATTCCACCGGCTCCATCATCTGGCCCAGCATACCGTCACCCAGGATCATAACCGGCATTCGGTAAAGATCCGCCAGGTCAAAGGCATCAAAGGTCAGGCTGACGATTTCCTGCACCGAGTTGGGTGCCAGAACGATCAGACGGTAGTCGCCATGTCCGCCGCCCTTGGTGGCCTGGAAGTAGTCGGCCTGGGAGGGCTGAATGCCGCCGAGACCGGGGCCGCCGCGCTGGATATTCACGATAACGGCGGGCAGGTCACTGCCGGCGATGTAGGAGATTCCCTCGCTCTTCAGGGAGATCCCGGGGCTGGAGGAGGAGGTCATAACACGGGCACCGGCGCTGGCGGCGCCGAGAACCATGTTGATGGCCGCCACTTCGCTTTCGGCCTGCAGGAAGGTGCCGCCCACCTTGGGGAAGCGCTTTGCCAGGTATTCCGAAAGCTCGGTCTGCGGTGTGATGGGATAGCCAAAGAAGAAGCGGCAACCGGCCTTGATGGCGGCTTCGCCCAGGGCTTCGTTGCCCTTTACCAATACTTTATCTGCCATTCGTTTGCTTCCTCCCTTACTTTTCCACGGTGATGACCACGTGAGGGCACATGGTGGCACAGAAGGCACAGCCAATGCACTTTTCCTGATCGGTCATTTCAGCGGGATAAAAGCCCGCGCTGTTGAGTCGGGTCTTAGAAAGGGCCAGGATCTTTTTGGGACAGGCTTCCACGCACAGCCCGCAACCCTTGCACCAATCTTCTCTGAAGGTTACCTTTGCCATAAAGATGTGTTCCTTTCGATTCAGAAATATGTCTTGCCGGTGAGCGCCACCGGTTCCAAACGATCCAGCTTTCCGGATAGTACCGGATAGAGATCTTGCTTCACTGCCCGGTAGACCACCGGGAGGTTCATCGCCTCCGCCAAAGCCAGGGTATAGGCTTCGGAGGAAAGGACGGTTTCGGGATCGGTCTCCCGCCCCAGGTTGGAGTTTGCCGCAATGCCGGTGAAGGGCAGGCGGCAGGCGATTTCGATTTCCCTTGCGATCTTCACCGCATCGGGAATCTCACTTGCCAGGGGGCGGTAACGATTGACCACCAGGAGCATATCATACCCCTCCCGCAGGATGAACCGTTGGTAACGTCCCAGGGCCACAGCCCCCATATCGTCTCCCCCCACGTCGATAATCACGTGGCTTCGGGGATCGTCGAAGGCCGATTGGGCCGCGGCGGGAATGGCGGGAATATCCACGTTGGTGTTGGCAAATTCCGATGCAATCAGGGTAATTCCCCTCTCCTTGAACAATGCCTCACTATCCTTGGTGCGGAAATAGGGATTCACAATATCCAGGTCCAGGACCTTCACCGATTTCCCCGCATCCGCCAGGGCCAGGGCATGGTTCACCGCCAGATTGGTTTTGCCACTGCCATAGTGGCCGGCATAGATGGTAATGCGCTTTTGGGGGTAAAACACGTCCAACCCCTCCTTCCAAAGTTTGATATTACGCCATGATTCATTATACCAGATTTCTTTATGACAGTAAAGCAGGAAATTGCAAGAATTTTATGTACCATTCCCCCTGCAACTGAACGATTTGCCGAAAAGAAGGGTAATTTGTGGAAGTTAATGCTCTACTATTAGTATATTTTTTCGATATTATACTATTTGTATTTTCCCAAAGAATCTTCCACGCCCGCCATTTTCAACTTTGCATCATAAAAAGCCTCCGGTTTTATCAACCGGAGGCTTTTTGACGTAACTTTACAGATACTTAGGCAATGGTGACCAGGGTGGCGCCGGTATCAACCGAGGTGCCCTTGGTAACCACGACGGCGGTAACGGTGCCGTCCTTGGGGGCGGGGATTTCGTTTTCCATCTTCATGGCTTCGATGATCATGAGGACGTCGCCAGCCTTGACAGCCTGACCGGCGCTGACCTTGATGTCCAGCACGGTGCCGGGCAGCGGGGAAACAACAGCTTCACCGGCGCCGGGAGCAGCGGCAGGGGCAGCAGGAGCGGCGGCGGGGGCAGCAGCAGGAGCAGCAGCTACGGGAGCGGCGGCTACGGGAGCAGCGGGAGCCTTGGCTTCATATTCGTCCAGCAGGATGGCTTCACCCTTTTCAACTTCGACTTCGTAGGTGACGCCCTTCAGAGTTACCTTGTACTTCATACTATAAAAACCTTCCTTTTGGTTAATTAGTCAATGGCTTCGATGGTGTAGGAAACAACATTTTCTTCCTTGGCCTTGCGGTCTTCGAAGAACTTCTTGGCCTGTACGGGGAAGCAGATGTAGCTCATGATATCTTCTTCACTGCGGGCCAGGTCACCCAGGGCTTCCTTGGCAGCGGCAAAGTCAGAACCATCGCGCTTGCTGTCTTCGATACGGCAGTCAACCGGCTTGCCGCCTTCGCCCAGGATCTTGGCCTGGAGCTCTTCGCTGACAGGGGCGGGAGCGATGCCGTATTCACCGCGGAAGTAGTTCTTAACTTCGTTGGAGATGGACTTGTAGCGTTCGCCAAGCAGAACGTTGGTAACAGCCTGGTTGCCGACCATCTGGCTCAGCGGGGTAACAAGCGGGGGATAACCCAGGTCGGCCCGGACGGCGGGGATTTCAGCCAGAGCGGCGTCAAACTTGTCCATGGCCTTCATATCGGTCAGGTTGGCGATCATGTTGGAGAGCATGCCGCCGGGTACCTTGTAAACCAGAGCCTGGGAGTCGGTGGCAAGGCTCTTGGCGTTAAGGGTCTTGTTGTCGATGTACTTCTGCTTGATGGGCTTGAAGTAGTCGTTGACCTTGTTGATGGCGTCTTCGTTGAGACCGGTTTCGATGCCGTACTGCTGGCAGGCATAGAACATGGTCTCGGTGGCGGGCTGGGAGGTACCGTTGGAGAAGCAGCTGGTTGCGGTATCAATGATATCGATGCCACTTTCGATGGCCTTGGTTACGGTCATGTAAGCCATACCGGTGGTGCAGTGGGTGTGCAGGATCACGGGCATATCGCCAACGGCGTCCTTAATGCCCTTGATGAGGCCTTCGGCTTCGTAGGGGCTCATGGTACCGGCCATATCCTTCAGGCAGATGGTCTGGAAGCCCATGCGCTGAAGTTCCTTGCACATTTCCACGTACTTTTCCACGGTGTGCACCGGGCTCTGGGTGTAGGAGATACAGCCGGAAGCAACGGTGTTGGGGGTGGCGTACTTCATGGTGGCGTCCAGGGCGGTGCCCAGGTTGCGGAAGTCGTTCAGAGCGTCGAAGATACGGATGATATCGATGCCGTTCTTGATGGAAAGTTCAACGAACTTTTCAACAACGTCATCATGATAGTGCTTGTAGCCCAGCAGGTTCTGGCCACGAAGCAGCATCTGCAGCTTGGTGTTGGGCATATTCTTGCGAATGCCGCGGAGTCTTTCCCAGGGATCTTCACCCAGGTAACGCAGGCAGGAGTCGAAGGTGGCGCCGCCCCAGCATTCTACCGAGTAGTAGCCGGCCTTGTCCATGGTGGACAGGATCTTTTCATAATCGGCATAGGGCAGACGGGTTGCCATCAGAGACTGGTTGGCATCGCGGAGAACGGTTTCAGTAAACTGTACTTTCATCTCAAAGTCCTTTCTTACGACTAAAAATTTAACACATAACATCTCGACCGGAATGTCCGTTCCTTAAGAGAACGACACAATCCCAATCTACAATTTATCATATCATAAACGAAAAGACTTTACAATAGTCAAAATGCCGTTTTTATTGGGATTTCTTACCCATATAGCCTTCGCATTTGGCAAATATTATAGGATAGAGGAAGCTTACCCAAAGAGCAAGCAGGAAATACCGGAAAATCGTGACCCACAGAAGGTCCCCAAAGATGATCTTGGGTAAATTCTGGATGGCAAGCACCCCGCAAAGTCCCACCGGGACCCGAAGGAGGCGAATATACCAAGGGCCCTCCACCTTGAAATTCACAAGTCGCCCTTCAAGCCACAGGCCCAGAGCGAAACCCATGCCCACCGATGCCGCCTTGCAGGCCCCATCGGCGTATTCTTCGGTGATCACGCCGGTTTTCCACAAAATCAAGGCATAGACCATGACAAAGAGGGCGAAAGCCAACATGATCCAGGAGATCATCCCCCGCCGTTCCCGGAGCCT
>SVKS01000129.1 GCA_015068345.1 Oscillospiraceae bacterium | reverse complement strand
CCACCGAAAGCGTGTCGATACCGGTGGGAACGTGCTCTACAGAAATGTTATGTTTTTCAAACAAAGAAAGAACCTTGCGCATGAAGCCAATCTGATTGTTCATGAGCATCTTCTCGATCAAGAGAACCGAGAAGCCTTTCCGTCCGGCAAGCCCGGTGATGGGATGGTCATTTGCAGGCGGTGCGTCTGCTACAATCATGGTACCCTTGGCATTCACGTCATTGGTGTTGCGGATATGGATGGGAATACCCAACTGCTTGACCGGGAATACAGTATCCTCCTGCAGAACCGAGGAACCCATGTAAGAGAGCTCGCGAAGCTCACGATAGGTAAGCACGTCAATGCATTTGGCTTCGGGGATAATACGGGGGTCGGTCATCAGGAACCCCGAAACATCGGTCCAGTTTTCGTATAAACCGGCTTCGATGCCACGGGCAATCACCGAACCGGTGATATCCGACCCGCCCCGGGGGAAGGTGTTAATGGAACCGTCGGGCAGGGCACCATAGAAGCCGGGAATCACAGCCTGTTTACAAGAAGAGAGACGTTTACGGATGGTGGAGTAGGTTTTGGTTTCGTCCATGATACCCTTGTCGTCAAAGAAAATCAGGTCGGCAGCATCGACAAAGTCGTAGCCCAGGTAGGCGGCCATCAGAATTGCATTGAGGTATTCCCCGCGGCTGACCAGATAGGAATATGTACAACCGGAAGCAACAACCCCGCGGATATGTTCAATTTCACATCCGATATTGCAGGAAAGCCCTAATTCTGATTCGATTTCCAGATAACGTTCCTTGATTACATCGAAGGCGGCGTTGCGATCGGCTTCATTCTGGGCGTTATAACAACGGATCAGAAGGTCGGTGACCTTGGTGTCCCCGGAAAAACGCTTGCCAGGTGCTGAAACGATGACATATTTACGCTTCTCGTCCATGCGGACAATATCGCATACCTTTCTGAACTGGGAGGCATCCGCAAGGGACGTGCCGCCAAACTTGAGGACGGTAATATTCTGATTCATGGGACCAAACTCCTATCTATGTTAGTCGAGAATGCGGAAGGCATTGACAACGGTATTTGTTTTTTTGAATATATCAAGTGCGCGGATGAAATCGTGCTGTTTCATGGCTTTTGTTATGAAAGCGGAGGCAGAAATCATTTCAAAAGCACCAAAGACGGATGCATCACAGGTTTCACCTGCACGGACGTACCATTTGGATTCCTGTTCACTGCCTTGCGAAATGACGGCACCGTCGACCCAAAGGGGAGGTACGGCTTGATCCAACGTCTTTGCGCAGTCGATAACATCGGCCACCACGGCGCTGGCAGTGGGGTATTTACCGGCGCCACGCCCGTAAAACATGACATCGCCGACCTGGTTGCCACGAACAACGATACCGTTGAACACACCGTTTACACCGGAAAGCATATTTGTATCTCCAACCAAATGGGGTGCTACGTAGGAATATATACTGCCATCTTCGGTTAGGGTGGTGCGGCCAATCAGTTTAATGTGATAACCTTTGCTGAGAGCCAGGGAAATATCTTCGTCAGAGATGGATCGGATGCCCTCAGTGGGAATGGTTTCGGGGTAGACGTGTTTTCCAAAGGCCAAAGAGGCGAGAATAGAAACCTTATTGGCAGTGTCCTTGCCATCCACGTCGCTTGCGGGATTGGCTTCTGCATACCCAAGTTGCTGGGCATCCCGCAGGGTAACTTCAAAAGTGGAACCTTTGTCGGTCATACCAGTGAGAATATAGTTTGTGGTACCATTGAGAATGCCATATATTTCCTGGATTTTGTTGGCCTTCAAATCGTGGGTTAAGGGGCGGATAATGGGGATACCACCGCCGACGCTGGCTTCAAACATATAATGGGCATTGTTTTGAAAGGCAAGCGCCAAAAGCTCGGAACCGTAGGCGGCAACAAGGTCCTTGTTGGAGGTGATTACACTCTTCCCGGCTGCAAGCAGACGCTTGGTGTAGTCGTAGGCAAAGGTCTTGCCTCCCAGACATTCCACAACGATTGTAATATCCTGGTCGTTTAGGATATCTTCAAAACTTTTGGTCAAAAGAGATTCGAATCGGTTACCGGGGAAATCACGAAGATCCAGTATTCTTTTCAGAACAAGAGGTTCACCCACGGAGGAGGCAATCAGATCGGCACTGTCGGTGATAATATCGGCAACGCCTCCACCAACCGTACCAAATCCAAGAATGGCGATCTGTTTCATAGCGAGAGGTCCTTTCGTTTAGTTACCAGCCAAAAGCTTGAATGCAATGACACCGTCGCATTCCTTTGCGCTGTCGATCAGCTCGTTGATTTCGGCACTACTGCCGGAAATCTGGGCTGATATGGTGGCGGTGGCTTTTCCGTCCACCGGGATATTTTGGTTGATTGTGAGAATGTTTAATCCAACCTTGGCAAGATGGATGAGCAGGTTGGAAAGAACACCAGGTTCATGCTTGAGTTCCAGATAGAAGGTGACGATCCGTTCGATTTCCTTGTCATAAAAGGGACGGATGGCATCCTTATACTTGTAGAAGGCGCTGCGGGATATTTCTGCCACCGCAGCCGCTTCGGATGCGGTTTTGCATTGACCCGATTCCAAAAGAAACTTTGCTTCCAGAACCTTGTGCAGGACGGACGGCATGACTTCGGCATCGATTAGATAGTACTTCGGTTCCTTGGGCAAATCAATCTCTCCATTCAACAAAAACTAACAGCTCTATTATACTATATTCGCTTCAGAAATACAAGTGTTTTTTTCAAGATTACAATATTCTTTTTGAGGCATACAAAAAAGGCACACGCTGTGCAGCGTGTGCCTGGGAAAAACTTGTTTACTTACCAAGCATGGCGGCACCGATGATGCCGGCATCGTTGCCAAGGATGGCGGGTTTGATGGTGGTCTGGGGAATATCCTTGGAGTAACGTTCCTTTTCGATTCTCGGCATCAGCATATCAATCAGGAACTGACCCTGTTTTGCAACACCACCGCCCAAGCAAAGGACTTCAGGCTGGAAGATGTTGATGATGTTCAGAAGGCCGCAGGCAAGATAATCACAATAGGTATCAACGACTTGCTTAGCCGCCTCATCCCCCTGCTTCATGGCATCGAAGGAAGTTTTACCGTCAACCTCGTCCAGTGTGGGGGCAAGCTTCCACATCAGGGAATCCTTATTCTTTTCCATGGCTTCTTTGGTCATGCGGATCAAACCGGTGGCGGAAGAGTAGGCTTCCCAGCAACCCTTACGGCCGCAGTTGCATTGAGCGCCATCTTTTTCGATAACCATGTGGCCAAGTTCGCCGCCGGCACCGTTGAATCCGGCTACAATGTGCTTATTAATAATAACACCGCCGCCAACACCGGTACCAAGGGTAATCATGATAGCATGGTCACAACCGGCAGCAGCACCGGCATAGGCTTCGCCAAGGGCGGCTACGTCGGCATCGTTGCCGCAGTAAACCGGGATGGAGGTATATGCTTTGAAGGCTTCGCGGATATTGGTGTGGTTGAAGGGAATGTTGCAGGAGTAAATGATGACACCATTTTTGCCGTCAACAGTACCGGGAGAGCCGATACCGATAGCAGCTACATCGGCTTCGGTCAAACCTTGCTCTGCAATCAAAGCAAGAGTCGTTTCTGCCATGTCCTTGATGATATCGTTGATGTCACGATTGGTCAAAGTAGGGGTGCTTTTGGTTGCGACGAGCTTCATTTCTTCGTTGACAAGGCCAACAGCAATGTTGGTACCGCCAAGATCAATGCCGATGTAATACATAGATAGACCTCCCAAATTTAATAAGTTGATTTTAGCACATCTTATCTGTAAAATCAACAGGGTTCTTGGAAAAAAGAAAAAATAGAAGCGTTGACTTTCAAAGAGGAAAACGGTATAATGGAGACGTGTGATGGATCATATCTTCCAACGACTTTGCCAAAGGAGCAATCCATGAAAAAGAATAAAAAAGAGATTCGTTTTATTGTACTGCACGGCCTCCTGGTGGCGGTACTTCTGACACTTTTGGTGGTGACTGCTTGTTTTAAGGATGAGGTAATTGTTGTCGCCGGGGTCCAGGCGGAAGTTACTGAGGGGCTTGGCGAAGAGAATCAATAAGATAGTGATAAAAAGAAAGTTCTGAAAATGGGCAGACACAGGGTAGTACGCTGTGTCTGCTCTTGATTTATGGGAAAAAAGCCAAGCAGCAAAACATGCCGCTTGGCTTCAAAGAGATTAGAACAGATGGTTCTGCACGGCGTCTACTGCACCCTTCAGGTAAGCGGTGAAGTAGGCTTCACAGGTGTAGTGTCCACCCACCATGTCGATCAGGTGGTCATTCATGATGCAACCGTCAAAACCGACTTCATCCAGCGTCTTCAAGACGTTAATGATGTTGTAATATCCCGCATCGGGGAAGGTTTCATTGAAGCCGCCTTCTGCCGAAAGGGGAGCGGTGACATTGCGGACGTGAAGTTTGAAAAGAAGACCGCGCTCAGAAAGCCAGCGGATGAACTCCTCGGGGGAGCATCCCATCAGTTCGCCACCCTCCAACCAGCAACCGACGCAGAGACAACAGCCGATGTTTTTGGAGTTTGCAATGGTAAGCGCTTTCTTATAGCCTTCGAAATTGCCGAAGACGCAGCGGGGGACACCAGCCATGGTGTAAACAGGAGGATCATCCGGGTGAATGCCAATGTATACATTGCTGGATTCGGCAACCGGAACCACCTTTTTGATGAAGTACTCGTAGTTAGCCCAGATCTCATCTTCGGAATACTCTCTGCCGTGGGAAAGAGGCCAGTTGAAGTCACCGAAAACGATAGACTTGTTGGGGGCTTTCAGGTCAAGGCCGCCGGCAGTGGCGCCGCCGCGAACTTCCCGACGGATGTCGCCCCGCCAGATGCCGTTGCCCATGTGGGCGTAAGTGGAATAGTGGATTCCGGCGGAACCCAGGTCCTTGATATATTGGAGATAGCGTTCAATATATTCATCCCGGTCAGGAAGTCCCAGGGTGACCGAAGACATATTGTGCAGGTTGTAATTTTCCAGACGGTAGATCTTCAAGCCGCGCTTACCCAATTCGTAGGAAAGCTCCTGGTAACATTCGGCAGTGTGTTCGGGAACCTGGCCGTGACCAAGCATAACCCATTCTACACCAAGCTGCTTGAGGAAGTTGATGCCGTTTTCGTCAAACACAATCTTACCATGTTCGTCACGATAGACTTTGCCTTCCATCTTGGTACCAACCTGGATTCCCGGCTTACTGTTAAAATACCCGGGGACGGCTTTCATAGCAATATGATCAGACATCGGCTTCTCCTTCCTTTATGGAAGCTTCCAGCATTTCCATAGCTTTATCACGATTCTTCTGTAACCATTCCTTGCGTACCCACTGGATGGGTTCATAGCCTTCCATCATGCCCGGCAGAATCAGTCCGCCATCTACACGCAGGGAAACACCTGTAATATAGCTGGCTTCATCGCTTGCCAGGAAGGCTACTGCTTCGCCGTTGTCGCGAGCGGTGCCGGAACGATGCATAGGGATGGATTCCTTAATAAAGGGGATTTTGTTGGGATCACGGTCGGGGCTTGCAGGCCAAGTGGCGCCGGGAGCAACGCAGTTCACCCGGATGTTATAAGCCGAAAGTTCCAGGGCCAGCGATTCACAGGCGCGTTTGATGGCCGCCTTAAACCCGCCGTAGATAAAATCATCGGGATAAGCCTGTTCGGCGCGGGTGGAGGTGATGAAAATAATGCTGCCGGCGATTTCATCCTTTACCATGTGACGGGCGGCTGCGGCGGCGCACAGGATGTAGTTGCGGTAATTGGATTCGTAAAGGAAACGCAGGTCGGCCTCGGTAACAGAGAGAATGGAAACACGGCTGTCCCGACCAGCATTGCAGACCATCAGGTCCAGATGTCCCAGATCCTTGTGAGCCTGATTGACGGTCTTTTCGGGAACGTCGGCTTCGTTCAGGCTGGCCTGATAGACAAAACATTTTCTGCCGAGCGCTTCGATTTGTCGCTTGGTTTCCATGGCGCCTTCCAGACGGTTGTTGTAGGTGATGGCCACGTCGTAACCTTTTTCTGCCAGTACAATGGCAATACCCTGGCCGATGTTGTGGCTACCACCGGTGACAAGTGCAGTTTTGGACATAGTGATTGCTCCTTTACATTCGTGTCGGGATGCGATATGACCGCACACCGAGAATTCTTGTATAGCTACATAATACCATGAAGTATCGAAATTCGCAAGAAGAGCTTTCGAAAATATATGAGAAAAAATCAGGATATCACAACGTAAAATTTGGACGATATAGACGCAAAAAAGAAAAAATAAAATGGAAAAGAATTGTTATTGACAAGATGATAATATATGATATATAATAATAAAAACCAACAGTAACGACGAACTCGGATATGAGGTGAAAATATGAATAAAGAAGAAAGAATAAATCATTTCAAAAAATTCAAATTCCTTTACATAGGAATTGCCGCATTATTGATTGTTTTGATTGTTTCCGGTATTTTGGTGATAAACTGGCTCCGGGGACAGGTGGAAAGCTATGATAAGATTTATCCCGGCGTTACCATGGGCGGTATGGACCTTTCTGGTATGACCCAGGAGGAAGCAGAAGCTGCCATTTTGGCGAAAAGTGAAGAAACCTTCGCAGAACAGACCTTCTCCATCGATTATGAAGGGTTTTCTGTCGAGATTACCGCCGATGAAGCAGGAATTTCCTATGATGCAGCGTCTCTTGCCAAGGCGGCTATGGAAGTAGGACGTGATAAGTCGGTCATTGCCCAGTATGGATATATCAAAAAGGGCATCAACGCAGATGATCTTGAGTTCTCCGTTTTGACATCTACCGATATTGTGGAAGAAAAGGTGAATAAGTTCATCCAACTGGCTTCTTTGGAAATGGTAGAACCTACCTACAAGGTGGAAGAAACATTTATTACCCTTGATAAAGGTCAAGAGGAGCGTAAGTTTGATCGCCAGACTGTTGTGGATGAGATGAAGAGTCGAATTGAAAGTTTGACTTTTGGCAGTTATGAGCCGCAACCTCAAATCACCGAACAGAGTCAGCTTGATCTGGAAGCCATTCGGGAAGAAATTTTTGTGGAAGCAACCCAATCGGAAATCAAATATGTACCGCTGGATTGGACCGAGGAAACGGCTGATAAGTACACCGAAGAAGATCTGAAAAACTACAAGGGTAACCATAAATACGTTATTACCAAGGGTATTACCGGTGTGGATTTTGATTTGGAAGAAGCAAAAAAGCGGATGGAAGAATCCAAACGCGGCTTTTCCATCAATCTGATCATTCAAGAACCGGAGGATAACCGGGAATCCATTGAAGCCATGCTGTTCCGTGATGTGCTCTCCACATGGACCACAAAACTGAATCCCGGTGAACGAAATCGTACCCATAATATTGACCTGGCCAGTAAAGCGGTTAATGGTACCGTCATTTGTCCTGGAGACATTTTCTCCTACAACGGAGTGGTTGGCATTCGTTCTGCTGCGAAGGGGTATCGGGATGCAAAGATATTCCAGAGCGGTGAAGTGGTGGACGGTATTGGCGGCGGTATTTGCCAGCTTTCCAGTACCATCTATATTGCGACTCTGCGGGCAGGTCTTGAACCCACCGAGAGATATGCTCACCGTTTTGCCGTTTCCTATACCAAGCTTGGACAGGATGCTACGGTTGCATGGGGCTCGTTGGACTATAAATTCAAGAATAATACCGAATGGCCCATCAAGGTTGCAGTTTCTCGTAGCGGCGGATCGCTGAAGGTCACCATTTATGGAACCAAGTTGGATAATTATACTTACGAGCTGTCTTCTACTCAAAATTCTGTTAAGCAGTATAAGACTGAAACCAAGTACGTTCAGCTGGGCAGTGCCGAAGCAAAGGAACATGAACTGACCAAGCTTGGCCAGAAGAAGTCGACCGGTGGTCAGCTTGGTTACACCAGTTCCACCTATATTACCAAGTATGATAATGGCAAAAAGGTTTCCACCTCCTGGGTAAACAATTCCGATTATAAGACCCAGGATAAGATTACCTACATTGCCGCCTATCTGAAAGCCGATGGGACACCGTATATGGATGCGGCAGGGAAGCTGATTGACCCCAACGCAGTTGTAGAACCGA
>SVKS01000128.1 GCA_015068345.1 Oscillospiraceae bacterium | reverse complement strand
GTTTGGGGAGGATGCCTTTGGCTCCAACAGCGCCGCCTACGGCTACGCCGTGAAGCTTTCCTCCACCCCACCAAGCGAGTAAATTCATAACAAAAAGCTGTTTGCCACGTGGGCAAACAGCTTTTTTGTGTGGAAATTATTCAAAATTCCCGTACCATAGCCGAAAGGTAGGAGGCCAGGGCTTCGGTGCGGCCCTCCCGGATTTTCATGAAGCGGAAGGGCGCGTCGGGGTTGGGGGTAATGGTCTCGGAACCGTCGGTGGGATCCACCACCACGTCCACCGGGTCGGTCAGGTCGTAAAAATCGCCGCAGCCCTCGGCGGCGAACTGCACGGCGGTCAGGTCGAAGCTGGCGTTGGCATTTTGCCCGTTGGTGTAAAGGTGGTAGGAGAGCCACAGGGGATTATCCGGCAGGTTGCTTTCGGGGGTGAAGCCGGTGCGGAAAGCGATACCTACCTCAAAACCCGAAAAGACCACCGGGAAGGTGACGTGATCGAAAACGTAGGCGGCGCTTTGGGCATCGCAGTAGACGTTGTATTCCCGCTTCCCTTCGGGGTACTGCCCCGCCATACTGACCATGCTCCGGACCTTGGTTTGGAAAAGTTCGGGATAGGTCTTCATGGCGTCCGCCAGGGCGTTGAACTGGCCAATGGTGCAAATGACCACGCTCTTATCCGCCGCTTCCGAAAGGATTTTGCCGTAAAGCTCGGTGGAGTCGGTGATGGGGAGGGTGCCGTCCATCAGGGCGGGGGAGAATTTTTCGCTGACTTCCTTGTTGTATTTCACACAATCCTCCAGGAAGGGGGCCTTGGTGTAAAGACCAATGGCGTGTTCCGGAGCACCACAATAGCGGCGCAGAACGTCCAGAACCCCGCAACCGTAGCGGTTGCTGGTGCAGTTGATGATGGCGGCAACTTCAAAGCCGTATTTCTTTTGCATGTGGTAAAGCACCGCAATGGCACCCACGTCATCGCAGTCGGGGCCGATGTCGGTGTCCAGAATCAGTTGGCAGGGGGAGGAAAAGAGAGGTTCAAATTCTGGGTATTTCATGGAAGGGACTTCCTTTCTGCCGTCGGGCGACATTTCTTATGGAATATCATAGCAAATCGAAAGAAATCTGTCAATCGGTGATTCCATTTTTGCAAAGTTTGTGATATGATAAAGAAAACCCACTTTTGTAAGGAGAATGTCCCATGGAACTGAACCAAGCTCTGGAAAAACTGCGTGAAATAGAAAAGAAGCAAATTGCCTATTCTCACGCCACCGGTCTGATTTACTATGATGGTGTCACCGCCGCCCCCCGGGGCACCGCCGCCAACCGGGGGGAGACCCTGGCTATTTTGAGCGAGGTGGAATACGACCTTTCCACCGGTCCCGAAATCAGCGAAGTGGTGGAAACCCTGAAGGCCCACCTGGATGAACTGGACCCCACCATCCGCCGTATCGTGGAGGTGAAGGACAAGTCCCTGCGGGAACTGCGGAAGATTCCCGTGGAGGAATACGTGGCATACAGCCGCCTGACCAACGAAGCCCAGGAGGTGTGGCACAGGGCCAAGGAAGAAAACGATTACGCAAGCTTTGCCCCCTATATCGATAAGCTGGTGGCCGCCAACAAGCGTTTTGCATCCCTGATCGCCCCGGAAAAGGATCCCTATGACTATATGCTGGATCAATACGAGGAAGGGCTCACCCGGGAAAAGTGCGAAGCCTTTTTCGGGGAGCTTCGCCGGGAACTGGTACCCCTGGTAAAAAAGGTGATTGCCGCACCCCAGGTGGATGACAGCCTGAACAAGAAGCTCTACCCCATCCCCCTGCAGGAAAAGCTTTCCGACAAGCTCATGGAAATGCTGGGCATGGATCGAGATCACTCCACCATTGCCACCACCGAGCACCCCTTCACCATCAATTTCACCAAGTACGATGTGCGTATCACCACCCACTACCACGAGGATATGTTCCTTTCCTCCCTTTACAGCGTGGTACACGAAGGAGGCCATGCCCTCTACGAACTGGGTATCGGAGATGATATTGCCTACACCTGCCTGGGTACCGGGGTATCCATGGGGGTACACGAAAGCCAGTCCCGTTTTTACGAAAATATCATCGGCCGCAGCGAAGCCTTCTCCGAAAAGCTCTTCCCGATTTTGACCGAGCTTTTCCCGGAGCAGACTGCGGGTTATACTGCCCACGATCTCTACCTGGCGGCCAATAAATCCGAACCCTCCCTGATCCGCACCGAGGCTGACGAGCTTACCTACTGTCTCCACATCATGGTGCGTTACGAGGCAGAAAAGGCTCTCTTTGAAGGCCGTGCCACCTCCGCCGATCTGCCCAAGCTCTGGAACGACCTCTACAAGGAATACCTGGGCATCGACGTACCCGACGACCGGCAGGGTGTCCTGCAGGATTCCCATTGGTCGGGTGGCTCCTTCGGCTACTTCCCCTCCTACGCCATCGGCTCGGCCTACGGTGCCCAGATCCTTTCCAAGATGGAGGAGGAATTTGACGTGTTCGAGGCGGTACACAATGGCGAAATGGCAAAGATCAATGCCTGGCTGGAGGAACACATCTGGAAGTACGGCTGCCTTTACAAACCCGGCGAGCTGATGGAGCAGGTCTTTGGGGCGCCCTTTGATACCAAGTATTTCGTGGAGTATCTGAAGAAAAAGTATGCCGCCATCTACGGCATCGAGGCGTAAGGCATGATTCCCGCAATCCTCTTTTTCCTGATCTTCTTCTCCCTTGCGGTGTGGATGATGGTCAGGTGGTTCCGGGGAAAAAAGACCCGGGATATTCTCATCGGAATCGGTTTGGGAGTAGTCAGCTTTTTCATGGCCTTTTGGGTGGCCTGGGAAGTGATCTATCTCCTGTTAGATTAAAAAAGGAAGGTATAGAATATGAATATGAAGGAAATCAGACGGAAGATCGGTCAGGATGCCCAGCTGTTTGGTGTGCGGGAAGTGCGCCTGGTGGGTGGCCGTGGAGACAATCAGCGCCTGGTGGAAATGGAAAACGGCACCGGCCTGCAGCTGGAACTTCTGCCCGACCGGGGGCTTGATCCCTATCGCCTGCGCTACAAGGGAGTCAATCTCTCCTACATCACAAACGTGGCGTCCCCCGCAGCGGCCTTTGCCGACGGCACCGACCACTCCTTCTTCACTCACTTCAACGCCGGTCTCATGACCACCTGCGGCCTCCAGAACGTGGGGCCCGCGAACGACTTCAACGGCAAGCACAAGACCCAACACGGCCGCTTCTCCACCATTCCCGCCGACCAGGTCTGCGCCGAAACGGTGGACGTGGATGGGGTTCCCACCATGCGGGTGTGGGGTACCGTTCGGGAAGCCACCTTCTTTGGACTGACCCTTTCCTGCAAGCGGGTGGTGGAAATGAAGTACGGGGAGAATAAGATCACCATCCGGGATATCGTGAAGAACGAAGGCTATTCCCGGGAGGAACTGATGCTTCTCTATCATTGCAACTTCGGTTATCCCCTGTTGGATAAGAATACCCACCTGATCCTGCCCCCCACCCTGGTTACCCCCCGGGACGAAGAGGCAAAGAAGGGGGTCAACGAATATATGCTCTTCCATGAACCGGTGCATGCCTACGCCGAACAATGCTTCTACCTGGACTGCGAGGAAGACAAGGGCGGTATGGTCTACGCTGCCCTGGTGAACCCTGACATCGAGCTTGCGGTGAAGGTGGGTTTCAAGAAGGCCGAGCTTCCCTTCATGACCGAATGGAAGCAGATGGGCGAGCAGGAATACGTGGTTGGCATCGAACCGGGTAACTGCCACGTGGAAGGCAGCGCCGCCGAGGAAGCCCGGGGCACCCTGACCTGGCTGGAACCCGGGGAAGAGCGGGAATTCGGCATTACCTTTGAAATTCTGGAAGGAAAGGATGCCCTTGCCCTTTGAAAACCATTTTAGTCATTGACGGCCAAGGGGGCCGGGTGGGCGCCCTCCTGGTAAGCGAAATCAAAAAAGCCGACCTGCCGGTGCACCTGATTGCCGTGGGAACCAACTCCATCGCCACCTCCGCCATGCTGAAAGCCGGTGCCGACCAGGGTGCCACCGGGGAAAACCCCGTGGTGGTGGGTGCCCGCCGGGCGGATATCATCATCGGGCCCATCGGTATCGTGTTGGCCGATGCCCTTCTTGGGGAAGTGACCGCCGCCATGGCCACCGCTGTGGCATCCAGCGACGCCCAGCGGATTCTGATTCCCCAAAACCGTTGCTCCACCACAGTGGTAGGAACCACCGACCGCACCGTGGCTGACTACGTGGCCCTGGCCATGGAAAAGCTTCGGGAATTGGTGGAAGAATAATTACGAACATTTTGGGAGGGGGCTCGGCACAGCCGCATAAGGCAGTATTTTGAAAAAAGCACAGAGCTGTGCCGAAACTAAGTTTGCCCTGACGGGCAAGTGAAGCTGCCTTGGGGCTGTGAAGTTACTTCGTAGTGAAGTTTGCTTCGCAAGTGTTTTTGGGGCAAACTTCACTTCACTTTTGCCGTAAAGGCAAAAACTTCACTGTAATGTATTACAACTTCACTTCAAACCGCAGGTTTGAAACTTCCCGTTTTTCCCCGTGAAAGGAGGTGCCCCGTGATCATCAGTGCCAGCCGCCGGACCGACATTCCGGCGTTTTATGCCGATTGGTTCTTTCATCGGCTCCGGGAGGGATTCGTTTACGTCAAAAACCCCATGAATCCCCGGCAGATCAGCAGGGTCTCCCTGTCGCCCCAGGTGGTGGATGGCATCGTCTTCTGGACCAAGAATCCCACCCCCATGCTGGATCGGTTGGAGGAGCTGGGAAGCATTCCCTTCTATTTTCAGTTTACCCTGAACCCCTACGGCACCGACGTGGAGCCCGGGGTTCCATCCAAGGGGGAGGTGGTGGTACCCACCTTCCTGCGGCTTGCCTCCATGGTGGGACGGGAGCGGGTGATCTGGCGCTACGACCCCATTTTACTCAACGAAAAATACACTGCCGATTATCATCTGCACTATTTTACCCGGCTTGCAGACCGGCTTTCGGGGGCCACCCAGGTTTGTACCATCAGCTTCCTGGATCTTTATAAGAATATCCAAAATCCCATCAAGCCCTTGGGAATCCGGTGGCCGTCGGTGGGGGAAATGACCGACCTTGCAGGGCGGCTTTCCGAAATTGCCCGGGAACATGGTCTTGCCATGCAAAGCTGTGCCGAGGAGATCGACCTGGACGCGGTGGGGATTCGCCACGGATCCTGCATTGACAAGGCGCTGTTGGAAAGGATCGGGGGCTATAAGCTTGATGGGAAGCCCGACAAAAACCAACGTCCCGCCTGCGGGTGCATGGAAAGCATTGATATCGGAACCTATGGCTGCTGTCATCACGGCTGCCTTTACTGCTATGCCCGCCGGGATCGGGGGAGAGATCCCTACGATCCCCAAAGCCCGCTCCTTTGCGGCATGGTGGGGGAGGGGGACCAGGTTCGGGAGCGAAAGGTGGTTTCTCTGCGGCAAACCGAAATGAGCCTGCTCCCTGAATCAATGCTTGACAGACCGGAACAAAAGTACTATAATATAAATAGTTGAACAACTGCTCAACAATAGGACACAAGGAGGACCTATGGCGGAAAAACAACCCATCTGTGAATGCGACAACATCCACGAAGAGATAGTGGCGGACGTCCGGGGCAAAATGCTGGCCCAGGAGGATTACCAAAACCTGGCCTCCCTGTTCAAAATGTTCGGGGATCCTACCCGGGTGCGGATTCTGCACGCCCTGAACCTGGGGGAAATGTGCGTTTGCGACCTGGCGGCCCTTCTGGGGGTCACCAAATCGGCGGTTTCCCATCAGCTGAAGGCCCTGCGTCTTTCCAATCTGGTGAAGTTTCGCCGGGAGGGGCAAAACGTCTACTATGCTCTGGCGGATGACCATGTGAAGGAAATCATCGACATGGGCCTGGAGCATCTATTTGAATAAAACAGCAGGAGAATTCCATGCTGTTTTTTGAAAATCAATAGTTGAAAGATTGAGCAACTATACATAAGCTGGAGGTTTGTTCTATGACAGCCGAAAAGAAATACCTGTTGAAGGGACTGGATTGCCCCCATTGTTCCGCCCGCATTGAACTTGAGGTGGGGGCTTTGGATGGGGTGAGCGCATCCAGCGTGAACCTGATGGCCCAGACCCTCACCATCACGGTGGAGGAAAGTGCCGCCCGTGGGGTGGAAAAGAAGATCAAGGCCATCGTCCGTTCCCACGAGCCGGAAGTGAAGGTGATTCCCAAGGAGGAGGACCATTGCGAGGAGGACGAGGACCCGAAACTGCAGATCATCCGCATGGTGGCGGGGGGATTGCTCTTTCTGTTTGGTCTTCTTCTTGGCGGTGTTCTGCCCACTGTTGGCAAGCTTGTCCTATTTGTGGTGGCCTATCTGATTTTGGGGTACGACGTGGTGTGGCAAGCAGTGCGGAATCTGGTCCGCGGCCGGGTATTTGATGAAAACTTTTTGATGAGTATTGCCTCTATCGGTGCATTCGCCATTGGCGAATGGGCTGAAGCGGTGGCGGTAATGCTTTTCTACCAGGTGGGCGAATTTTGCCAGGATATGGCGGTGCATCGTTCCCGGAAGTCCATTGCAGGACTCATGGACATTCGCCCCGATTCCGCCCTGGCATGGCGAAATGATACCTGGCAGACTCTGCCCCCCGAAGAGGTTTCGGTGGGGGAGGTCATTCTGGTGAAGCCAGGGGAAAAGATTCCTTTGGACGGAGTGGTCACCGAGGGAGAATCCACCCTGGATACCGTAGCGCTGACCGGAGAATCGGTGCCCCGTCCCGCAGGGGTTGGGGATGAAGTGCTTTCAGGCTGTGTCAATCTGACCGGTGCTTTACAGGTACGGGTCACAAAACCATTTGGTGAATCTACTGTATCTAAAATTATGGAATTGGTGGAGCATGCCTCGGGTCGCAAGGCACCCACCGAAAAGTTCATCACTACCTTCGCCCGGTACTATACCCCGGCGGTGGTGATTCTGGCGGCTCTCTTGATGGGGATCCCGCCCCTGGTTTTGGGTGGCGGTTGGGCCGAATGGCTCCACCGGGGCTTTGTGTTCCTGGTGGTATCCTGTCCATGCGCATTGGTGATCTCCATTCCCCTGGCTTTCTTCGGGGGGATCGGTGCCGCAAGCCGCCACGGTATCCTCATCAAGGGTGGTAACTTCCTGGAAGCCTTGAACAAGCTGGATACCGTGGTGTTTGATAAGACCGGTACCCTGACCGAAGGGGTCTTTGCGGTTTCCGAAGTGCTCCCTGCCCCGGGGGTGACCGACGAGGAACTGCTTCACTCTGCCGCTTTTGCGGAGGGACTTTCCAGCCATCCCATTGCAACATCCATTCTGGAAGCCTGGGGCGGAGAAATGGATCCGGCAGGATATGAGTCTTACCGGGAAATTCCCGGAAAGGGTATTTGCGCCGAAGGGGACGGGAAAACCATTCTGGCCGGTAACGCATCCCTTCTGCAGGAGGCTGGGATAGAACTGCTTCATTGTGACGGCATCGGCACCAAGGTGTACGTGGCCCTGAATGGTCGCTTCCTGGGAACCATCCGCATTGCCGACCGGGTGAAGCCGGATAGCAAGAAGACCATCGAAACGCTCAAGCAAATGGGTATCCGGGAAACCGTTATGCTCACCGGGGATAACCGGGAAATCGGGGAAGCCCTGGGGGTTCAACTTGGGATTGACCGGGTGTATGCCGAGCTGTTGCCCCAGGATAAGGTGCAAAAACTGGAAGAGATCGATTCCCAAAAAACCGTCGGTGGCAAGCTGGCCTTCCTGGGGGATGGCATCAACGATGCACCCGTACTGGCCCGGGCAGACGTTGGTATTGCCATGGGCGGCCTTGGAGCCGATGCTGCCATTGAGGCGGCGGACGTGGTGTTAATGACCGATGAACCTGCCAAGTTGGTGGAAGCCCTGGAAATTGCCCGGGTGACCCGACGGATCGTGGTGCAAAACATTGTCTTCGCCCTGGGTATCAAGGGAATCTTCCTGCTTTTGGGCGCCCTGGGCTATGCCGGTATGTGGGTGGCGGTGTTTGGCGACGTGGGGGTTGCCCTGCTTGCGGTACTCAACGCCATGCGAATTCAGAAAAAGTAAAATAAAGCGTCCCGACCGATTGGTCGGGAC
>SVKS01000127.1 GCA_015068345.1 Oscillospiraceae bacterium | reverse complement strand
AGCGCCGCATTCCGAAGGGTACGAAGCCCTTCGGAATGCGGCGCTGGGTTGCCAGCATTGGGGGGATGAAAGTGAGGAAAGCGGAAGCCTCATGGCAAGGGTTTGCCACGACCTTTACGAAATTGCAAAAACCATTCCGGTTCTTTACGGCGGCAGGGTCACTCTTGGGTATATGCTCTATCTGGAAATGTACCGTTGGTGCTCATCCCTGCGGGCAACCCCCGATGGCAGACGGAGCGGCGACTATTTTGAACGGGGATTTACCCCCTCCCGTCTCCATCCCCAACATGGGGCTACTTCGGTGGTCAATTGCATGAAATGGGTGGATGGGTCTGAAATTGCGGCCAACAGCGTCATGAACGTGACGATCCCCCTCAAGCCGGAGCATAGCGGCGTGTTTGGTGATTACCTTCGTGCTTCGGCTGAAAGCGGAATCGGAGCCTTCCAAATAAACTGTGTGACCCGGGAAGAGTTGCTGGCCGCACGGGAAAATCCTGAAGCCCATCGGGATATTGTCGTGAGGGTCTGCGGCTATTCCGCCCAGTTTGTTTCCCTTTCTGACGAGATCCAGACCGAATTTCTTTCCCGCAACTTTTACGAAGAATCATAACAAAAGGAAGCAGACCGCAAGTCTGCTTCCTTATTCTTGGTCGGGGATGTCGGCGGAGAAAAAGCCTTCCTCCAGCTCTTTTGCAATGGCATAATGGGAAAAGGGGACGTAAAAGCCTACCCGCTCCAGGGAGGGACCAATCTTTGCCGCAAGGCCGATTCCCAACCGGTTCTTCGTAAGGAAGGGAATCTGGTTTTCACTAAAAATGTCGGACAATGCGCCTGCCCATATGGATTCCGTTTCGGTCAGATAGCAATAGTCGTCCTCCTTCGGGGGACGGACGTGCCGATTGCCGCACAGAGGACACCGGTCGGAGGGCACCAGCAGATTGCAATTGGAGCAAAAACCGGAAAGGTCCGGTTTTGCCGTTTCTTCCGGGGCGTACCGATCCAGATGTTCTTTCAATATTCGTTCCAGGGCGGTGGTCATCGATTGTCCGTTGTCTTCGGCATAACGTTCCAGCCGTTGGTGGAGCTTGCGATCGATGTAATAGTTAATGTGTCGTCCGTCCTTTTTCTTTCGTGGCACAAAACACCCTCCTTTCTTCTTTTTTACAGTATATCACACCAACCCGGAATAGTCAACATAATTCCACATGATATACGAGGCAGGGTGCCATTCTTCGACAAAAGTGAGAAAACACCGCTTTACATCCCTTCTGTTTTTTGGTATGATATAGGGAGAAAGAAATCGATGCATATTTCCCAAAACGCCAGTTGGGACGTGTGTTTGTCGCTGTAATACCCAAGGAAAGGAAATTTATCCATGGAAAATACCCTTAGGAAACAGGAACTGACCGCCATACTCAGCCGAAACGGTGTGATGTTAGACGAGGGATATATCCTTCGGGCCAAAGAACTATATAACGCGGCTGCATCTTCGGCTTACGAAGCCGAACAGGTCCCCTTCGTCACGGAAGAGGAAGCGGAGGAGGACATGGACGCAGCCTATGACGCCCGTCCCCGGGATACCACCCTTATCCGGATTTTATTCCTGTCCTGTTTCGCATTGGGCTTGCTTTCTTTGCTTTTGCCCCTGCAGCCCTTCCTGGCCCGCTCTCCCATTTGTGGTGGCTTCCTGGGACTTGGGGGGATCCTGCTGTTTGCCTATCTTCTGGGAGCAAAGAAGAGAGAAAAACGAGCCGAGACCTACCAGGCACTCCTTGCAAAATACGGAGTGGAGAATCTTGACGATATGGAAGAAGCTACAGAGGCCAATCGTCGGGTACATCAAACTGCCGCCGATAGCATGAATGCCCTTCGCAATTTCGTTCACTTTGCCGATCCGGAAGCCAATACTCCCGGAGAATGCGCATCTGCCATTCGTTATTACGATGCTTTGATCAAGGAGTATAATAGCCTGTGACACGTTATACGTTACTCCGTGCCTACGCCGCCATCGGCAAAAGAACGCCGATTCCTGCTGATTGCGGCGAACTTTGTAATGCCAAATGTTGTAAGGGCGGTAAGGACGATGGCATGCTCCTTCTGCCCGGGGAGCAGGTCTTTTTACGCCATTCTCCTGGGATTGAGCTGCGAAAAACCCCCGAAGGCCTGCGCTATGCGGTATGTCACGGGCGTTGCAATCGCCTGCTTCGTCCCTTCATGTGCCGGATCTATCCCCTGGTGATGGTGCCGGATGGGAATTCCTGCCGGGTGATTCCCGATCCCCGGGCCAAATATCACTGCCCCCTGCTCCGGGCCCAGGAGTACCTGGACCCCGATTTTATTGCCGCCGTCAAACGGGCGGGGGATATTTTGATGGGGGATCCGGATGGACGCGCCTTCCTATGTAAGCTCGGGAAGGAAGTCGAGGAATACAGCCGCTTCACCGGATTGTAAAGAAAAAAACGATCAAAGACCAAATACAAAGAATCAGCAAGGCCTATGATGTCCCGAAAGGACTCTGATAGGGGGAAAGATTTTCAATCTTTTGTCGGATTTCTTGTATGCGGTCTTTCTTTTTATCCAAATGTGTGATATACTGGCGACAGATGATAGGACGAATGATAAAAAGGAGGATAGTATGGTTTCACATATTTGCTCCATTGGACTTATGGGAATTGAGGGCTATCGGGTGGATTGCGAATGCGATCTTGCCGGTGGTCTTCCTGCTTTTGATGTGGTTGGTTTGCCGGATGCGGCGGTGAAGGAATCCCGGGATCGGGTTCGGGCTGCCATCAAGAATTCCGGCTTGGATTTTCCGATGAGAAGGATTACCGTGAATCTGGCTCCGGCGGATCTGCGCAAGGAGGGGCCGATTTACGACCTTCCTATATTACTTGCCATTCTGCGTTCCTCCGGAGAATTGAACGCCCTGCCGGAGGGAGCGTGTTTTGTGGGCGAATTGTCCCTTTCCGGGGAGCTCCGACCGGTAACCGGCGCATTGCCTATGGCGGCCGCCGCGGCAGCGGCAGGGATGACCCGTATCTACTTGCCTAGGGACAATGCGGCCGAGGCTTCCTTTGCAGAAGGCATTGAGGTCTACGGGATCGACCGGGTGACAACCCTGGTGGAGCATATCAACAATGGTATGGCTTTGACTCCCGAGAAGCCTCGCAATCTGAAAAACGATATGCTGTTACCTGATTTTCGGGATGTGAAAGGGCAGGAAAATGCACGGCGGGCGGTGGAGATTGCCGCAGCCGGGCGGCATAATATTTTATTGGTTGGTCCTCCGGGGGCGGGGAAAAGCATGATTGCGTCCCGAATTCCCTCCATTATGCCGGAATTGACCCGTGAGGAGGCTTTGGATTGCACCAAAATCCACTCGGTGGCCGGGCTGACAAGCAAGCAGAATCCCTTCGTGGTGGCGCCGCCCTTCCGGTCGCCCCACCATACCATCTCCTTTGCGGGTATGTCCGGCGGCGGGCGTGTACCCCGTCCCGGTGAGGTTTCCCTGGCCCACAATGGGGTCCTGTTTCTGGATGAACTGCCGGAATTTCGGAATGAAACGCTGGAGGTTTTGCGTCAGCCGTTGGAAACCGGGCAGATCACCATTTCCCGGGCTTCCGGGACCTGCAGCTATCCCTGCAGTTTCATGCTGGTTTGCGCCATGAATCCCTGTAAGTGCGGCTGGTACGGCCATCCCACCAAGCAATGTACCTGCCGGGAGGATATGCGCCGCCAATATCTGGCCAAAATTTCCGGTCCTTTGCTGGACCGAATTGATATGCATATTCAGGTCCCTGCAGTGAAGTACGAGGAGCTCAACGCAAAAAAACCCGGGGAACCCAGCGCCGCCATTAAGGAACGGGTACTCCGTGCCCGGGAGCGGGCAGTAGCCCGGGGTGTCAGCTGCAATGCCGCCATGCAGGCGGCCGAAATTCGGGAGTTCTGTGTGCTGGATGCCGCCGGAAGCAATATCCTCCGTGCCGCTTTTGAACGGCTGGGTATGACGGCCCGTGGGCACGATCGCATCCTGAAAGTTGCCCGTACCATCGCCGATCTGGCGGGCTCGGATACTATCCAGGCATCCCATATTGCAGAGGCCATCCAATACCGAACCCTGGACCGGGAACGGTGAGTTTTGAAGTTGTGCCCGGAGCGGCAAAATATAAAATGAAGAAGGAGAAACACATGAAGAAGAACTGGAAAAAGCTGACCTGCCTGCTGGTAGCCCTCACCCTGATGCTTGCATCCGCCGGATCGGTGTATGCGGAAACATTGGGGAATCAAAGTGGACAAAGCATGGAACAAAGTGTGGTGGTCAAGGGGAAATACACCTTGGAGGGCACACAAGAGAAGATTATCTCGGTCGATATTGCATGGGATCCTATGGAGTTCGAGTATAAAGAAGTAGCCGATTTGAACTGGAGTACGGAAAACCATACATATTCCAATCCACAGGCTGATGATTGGATGCCTACAACGAATACGATCCGCTTGGGGAATCATTCCAACATACCAATCGGTGTGACTTTTGCTTATACGCCAAAAGACGGGTTTTCGGATGTTTCGGCCAAGTTTACTTTGAAAAAGAACAACGAATCTGTAGGAACAGAAGGAAGTATGTGCATTTTGGATGAAGGTAAAAATGTGGAAAATTCTATAATTACAGATCAAGTTGACGCTTTGGTAGGACTTAGTGGAAAAATGCCGAGTAGTTATACGAGTATGACCGATATCGGTTCTATCACTATTACTATCGCAGAGGCAACGGCAACCAATAGCTAATTGCCCCAAACAAATGCATCCCCTATGGTACAGCATTTTGCAGTACCGTAGGGGATGCAATTTTTCGCTTCTCAAATGCCAAACAGCAGGTCGCCGTAGGTGGGGTAAGGCCAGAGGGAGGAATCCACGTTGGATTCCAGTTCGTCGGCTACCCGGCGCAGACTCTGCATGGCGGGGACCACCTTGTCCTTGTAGGCGTTGGCCACCCGCTGATTGTCATAGCAATCCTTGGGTACGTTGGCCACCGCCAGTTCCAGGGCGGTGAGCTTGTCGTAGAAGGAATCCAGCAGGCCGGAAAGATGCTCCAGCACAGCGTTTTCGGTGCGGCAGGGGATGTTGGGGTTGGCCTGGCGCTTGTGGCAAATGGCGGAGGCCAAACGGTCGGCATAGCGCACGATGGTGGGGATGATCTCCTGACGGGCCATTTCCACCATGGTGTTGGCCTCGATGTGGATGACCTTGGCGTAGGTTTCCAGCAGGATCTCGGCACGGGAAAGGATTTCTTCCCGGTTGAAGACATGGTGGCGGGCAAACAAATCAATATTTTCCTTGGAGGAATAATAGGGGATAGCGTCAGCAGTGGTACGAATGTTCAAAAGGCCCCGGAGCCGGGCTTCGGCGATCCACTGTTCAGAGTAGCCGTCACCGTTGAAAATGATACGGTTGTGTTCCCGGAAGGTCTTGCGAATCAGTTCGTTCAGGGTGGAGGTGAAGTTGTCGGCCTTTTCCAGAACATCGGAGAAAGCGGCAAGCTCGTCGGCCACGATGGTGTTCAGCACGATGTTGGGGTCAGCAATGGAGGCCGATGCGCCCAGGGAGCGGAACTCGAACTTGTTGCCGGTGAAGGCGAAGGGGGAGGTACGGTTTCGGTCGGTGGTGTCCTTGGAGAAGGAGGGAAGTCCGTGGACGCCAATTTCCATGGGGACCTTTTTCACACCGTCAAAAATCTCGCCCCGGACAATGGCATCCACAACCTTCTCCAGGTCGTCGCCGATGAAGCAGGAAATGATGGCGGGAGGCGCTTCTCCGGCACCCAGACGGTGGTCGTTGCCGGCGCTGGCTACCGAAAGCCGCAGGAGGTCCTGGTGCTTGTCTACCGCCTTGATGATGGCGGCCAGGAACAAGAGGAACTGGGCATTTTCCTGGGGGGATTTGCCCGGATCCAGGAGATTCAGGCCGGTATCGGTGGAAAGGGACCAGTTGTTGTGCTTGCCGGACCCATTGACCCCGGCGAAGGGCTTTTCGTGTAAGAGGCAAACCAAACCATGCCGGTCCGCAACCTTCTTCATGGTTTCCATGGTGAGCTGGTTGTGGTCGGTGGCGGTGTTGATGTTGGTGTAAATGGGGGCCAGCTCATGCTGGGCAGGAGCGGCTTCGTTGTGCTCGGTCTTGGCCAGAATGCCGAGCTTCCAAAGCTCCCGATCCAATTCCGCCATGAAAGCGGTGATGCGGGATTTAATGGCGCCGTAATAGTGGTCGTCCATCTGCTGACCCTTGGGAGGGGGCGCACCAAACAGGGTGCGGCCGCAGTAGATCAGGTCCCGGCGACGGGAATAATACTTCTTGTCCACCAGGAAATATTCCTGCTCGGCACCCACGGTGGGAATGACCTTGTGCACGTCCTCGTTGCCGAACAGGTGCAGGACCCGCAGGGCTTCCCGGGAGACCGCTTCAATGGAGCGCAGGAGGGGAGTCTTTTTGTCCAGGGATGCACCGCCATAGGAACAGAATACCGTGGGAATACAAAGGGTGTTGTCCTTGATGAAGGCATAGGAGGAGGGATCCCAGGCGGTGTAGCCACGGGCCTCAAAGGTGGCCCGCAGGCCGCCGGAGGGGAAAGAAGAGGCGTCCGATTCCCCCTTGATCAGTTCCTTCACCGAAAAATCCATGATGATTCGGCCATCACCGGCGGGAGCGATGAAGCTGTCGTGCTTTTCGGCGGTGAAACCGTTTAGGGGCTGGAACCAATGGGTATAATGGGTGGCACCCTTCTCAATGGCCCAATCCTTCATGGCGGCGGCCACCGCAACGGCGACCCATTGCTCCAGGTCGGACCCTTGCTCAATGGTGCAACGCAGGGCGGCATACACGTCGGCGGGGAGGCGGGAACGCATGGCATCGTCGTTGAAGACCATGGTTCCAAACAATTCGGGAATATTGCTCATATCATCACAGTTCCTTTCGGTGGAGGGACTTCAGTTAGAAACTATTTCACTCTATAATAATACGAGTTTATGACCCTTTTGTCAATGCTTTTTGTTCTAAAATCCGCAATTCGGAGCTTTAACCACCAAACTTGGCTCTGGAGGGAGAGATTATTGCAATTTTGCACATAGATAGCGGAATATCTCTAAAAAAATATGGAGAAATACAGTATTGACAGATTTTCCAGAATGCAGTAAAGTATACTATATCATGATCGGAAAATTTTCGAATGAAATACAACTTACGGAGGAATCTATATGGAAAATAACAAGCGCCCCGAAACCATGGAACGCATCAACACTCCCGCCCTGGCCAATGCCTTTATCGACCAGCAAGTGGCGGAAATCCGCGCACAGGTAGGCGATAAAAAAGTCCTGTTGGCCCTCTCCGGCGGTGTTGACTCCTCTGTTGTGGCCGCCCTCCTGATCAAGGCCATCGGCCGTCAGCTGGTTTGCGTGCACGTGAACCATGGCCTCATGCGCAAGGGCGAAAGCGAAGACGTCATCAGAGTTTTTGGCGAAGAAATGGATGCCAACTTGATTTACGTGGATGCCACCGACCGCTTCCTGGATCTTCTGGCCGGTGTTGCCGAACCCGAAAAGAAGCGTAAGATCATCGGTGAAGAATTCATCAAGGTCTTTGACGAAGAATCTGCCAAGCTGGAAGGCATCTCCTTCCTGGCCCAGGGTACCATTTATCCCGATATCATCGAATCCAAGGGTGTCAAGGCCCATCACAACGTGGGCGGCCTGCCGGAAGAAATGGATATGCAGCTTGTGGAACCCCTGAAGTTCCTTTACAAGGACGAAGTCCGCGTTGTGGGCGAAGCCCTCGGTCTGCCCCACGCCATGGTCTATCGTCAGCCCTTCCCCGGCCCCGGCCTGGGTGTCCGCTGCCTGGGTGCCATCACCCGTGACCGCCTCCACGCCCTGCGGGAAGCCGACGCCATTCTGCGTGAAGAATTCGACAAGAATAACCTCAACCACGTGTGGCAGTACTTCATCGCCGTGCCCGATTTCAAGAGCGTTGGTGTGAAGGACGGCAAGCGTTACGAAGGTTGGCCCGCCATCCTGCGCGCCGTCAACACCGTGGACGCCATGACCGCCACCATTGAAGAAATCCCCTATAGCGTCCTCCACCACATCACCGACCGCATCACCCATGAAGTGGAAGGCATCAATCGTGTTGTTATGGACCTCACCCCGAAGCCCATCGGCACCATC
>SVKS01000126.1 GCA_015068345.1 Oscillospiraceae bacterium | reverse complement strand
GCACCGATCAGTGCCAGACCGATGCCCTGGTTGCCGCTGGTGGGTTCCACGATAATGGTGTCCTTATGAAGAAGTCCCCGCTTTTCGGCCTCGGTAATCATGTTGAAGGCGGTGCGGGTCTTGATGGAACCGCCCACGTTGCACCCTTCGTATTTGACCAGAACCTCCGCAGAACCCTTGGGGACCATGCGGGAAAGCCGGATGATGGGAGTGTGACCAATGGCCTCGAGAATATTGTTGTAAATCATATTTCCTCCAGGAAAGGTAAGCTAAAAACAGTATATGACGGAAGATCAGGCTTTGGCCTGGAATTTTTTCACTGCACGGCTCCAGCCGCCGCAGTAGTAGTAGACCGCAATGGCCAGGGCTCGCAGGAAGGAAGCGATGAGTAAGGCCCAGAAGATACCGTCCGGATTCATGACCCGGGCACCAAGGAAGTAAGCCAGGGGGATCCGGGAGAAGGCCCCGAATTGGGCGGTGACCATGGGGACCACCGATTTGCCGGCCCCACGCATGGCGTTGACCAGACAGCGGTCGGTGCCGTGGAAAAGGCACATGAAGCTCATGATAAAGAGTCCCCGGGCGGCAAAATTTGCCACCTCGGCCTCGGTTGTAAAGAGGTAGGGGAAGATATGCCGGAAGGCAATTAGTACGCCACAGAGGCCAATACCGAGCACGGTCAGGCTGAAAATGCTGGTGTTGATGCCCCGCTTGATCCGATCCATATTGCGCTTGCCCATGTTTTGGCCCACGAAGGTACACAGGGCGGTGGACAGGGCTACGATGGGAATGTTGATCATGTCGTCCACCTTGGTGACGATGGAGTTGGCGGCAATGAAGGCGGTGCCGAACACGTTTACCGAGGACTGGACGCACAGAGCGGCGATCATGTTGCCGATGTTTTGAATGGCGGCAGGAAGGCCGATGCGAACCACCTGGAGCCCTTCGGTTTTATCCAGGCGAAGGGATCGCAGGGAAAGCGTTGCGTCGTAGCCACCTTTGTTGATGCGGATCACAACGCCGATGCCGCTGACAAGCTGGGAGATGGCGGTGGCTAATGCTACCCCCAACACCCCAAGGTCGAAAAGCAGAACGGATACCAGATCCAGAACTATGTTCAACCCACTGCACAAAAGCAGGAAGTAGAAGGGCCAGGAGGAATCTCCCATGCCGCGGAGTACACCGCTGCCCATTTGATAAATCAGGTTGCCGGTGGTGCCAAGATAGATGACCACCAGGTAGGTCAGAGAGTCGGAAAAAATATTTTCCGGAGTACCCAGCAAGGTAAGCAGGGGTTTGGAAAGGGCCAGACCTGCCACCGTGATGAAGGCGGAACAAAGCAGGGTCAGACAGGCAATGGAATTGACGGCCTTTTGCAGAGCCTCCTTTTTACCGGCTCCCACCCGTTGGGCCACCACCACGTTACTGCCGGTGGAAAGGCCGATCAGGAACATATTGATGATGCTCATTACCGGCCCACCGGCGGAAACCGCCGCCAGGGCGTCGGCGGAGACAAATTGACCCACAATCACCGAGTCGGCAATGTTGTAAAGCTGGGTAACGATGGTGCCCATGAGGATGGGCAGGGCGAAAAGGATCAGGTTTTTGAAAATAGGCCCCTGGGTCAGGTCGATCCTGCTCCGGGCGCTGTTGGTTCTTTGTGACACAGTATTTTCCGGCTTTCGTTTTTTCTTTAGTGTACCACAGAATTGTGCTTTTGTAAATGTGTGAAGCCAAAAAGAAAATGGGAAAATATTGCGTTCTCCTCTTGACAAGAAGCGGAAAATCGTGCAGTATAAAGGGGAGAAAGGGGAGAGCAGTATGGAACAAAGTCCCAAGCGGCGGGATATCGTATTCCGTAAAATGGATTTTGAAATCAGCCTGGAAGCGGGCAAAACAGCCGGGGTTAACCTGGAGGATGCCCAGGGAGAACGGACATTCCACGAGGAGCTGGAGATCAAGTATTTCTACGAAGGCAGTGCCACCCTGATGATCGGGGAAGAACTGATCGTAACCCAGCCCGGGGACATTACCATTGCCAACCCCTACGAGGTACACGCCACCCTGGGGGCGGGAGAAGTGCCCGGGAAATACAATCTCTACATGGTGGGCATGGACTTTTTTGCCCGGGGATGTGCCGACATGGACCTGCGGCAGACCTTGATTGCGGGTGGAATTCGATTTCGGAACCTGGTACGCCAAAACCCCCGATTACAGGCGATTTTGCGGGCTGTGGCGGAAGAAATCGAGGGAGCCAAGCCCTTCCACCGCCAATTGATACAGGGCATGATGGCCGAATTTTTTGCCCTGCTTCTGCGGAGCGAAACCCAGACCGAGGGCTGGGAAAGCCCCGATGACAGCCGCATCCAGTACACCCGGGTCATTGTGCCCGCCCTGCTTCGGATGCAGCGGGGTTACGCCAACGCCATCACGGTGGAGGAGCTGGCGGAGCTTTGCGGGGTAAGCCGGTTTTACTTCTGCCGTATCTTTAAGGAGGCTACCGGGATGACCGCCATGAGTTACCTGACCCAGTGCCGCCTGAAAATGGCAGACGTGTTGCTCCAAACCACCGATAAGAAGATCGGTGAGATCGCCTGGGAGTGTGGATTTGAGGACGAGAGCTATTTCGGCCGGATTTACAAGAAACACCGGGGCCAATCTCCAAGGGAGGGGAGAAGAGCAAGATTGTCCGGTTTTTTATCAACCCAATCCATTGCACCTGCCGGATTAGACAGGTATAATAAAGATAATGAGAAGGAAGGGAGCGTGATCTCCAAATGAAAGAGGTCAAAAAGATCGATATCCACGCTCACGTGACCCGCTATCCCGAGTTCAGCCCCATCTGTCCGGGGACCGGTATGCGGTTCCCCTCGGCGGAGGAATTGATCGAAATCTACGACAAGCTCAACATTGAGCGGGGGATTCTCCTGCCCATCGTTTCCCCCGAATGCCAATGGGATCAGTTCACCAATGGGGACGTGATCTCCCTGGCCCGGGAATATCCCGACCGGTTCAGCTGGTTCTGCAACGTGGACCCCAGAGCCCAGACCCAGGACCCCAAGGCCGATCTTTCCTACCTACTGAACCACTACAAGTCCCTGGGCGCCAAGGGTCTTGGAGAACTGACCTCCCACCTGTATGCCGACGATCCCCACGTGGACAATCTTTTCACCCATTGCGCCGCCTGCGACCTGCCTGTGATCATCCACATCGGCCCCCAGGAGGCCAACTGCTACGGCCTGATCGACGAGGTGGGATTGCCCCGTATCGAAAAAATGCTGAAAAAGCATCCTGACCTGCAGCTCATCGGTCACAGCCAGCCCTTCTGGGCGGAAATTTCCGACGACGTGACCCAGGCAAACCGCAATACCTATCCTCCCGGCAAGGTGCGGGAAGGCAGACTTCCCAAGCTCATGCGGGAATACGGCAATCTTTACTGTGACCTTTCGGCGGGCTCGGGCCACAACGCCATGAGCCGGGACCCCGACTTTGCGGCGGGCTTCCTGACCGAATTTGCAGACCGGATTTATTTGGGTCTGGACGTTTGCGCCACCAACAATCAGCACCAGTACCAGCGGGAGGAATTCCTGAACGGGCTGGTGGCGGATGGATCCATCAGCGAAGAAACCTATTACAAGATCGTTCGCGGCAACGCCGCAAAGCTCCTTGGCTTGGACGAATAAAACTCATTACATATATGGAGGAACATCATGGAAAAACTCGCAATTTTAGGCGGTACTCCCGTCATTCAAAAGGACGCTCCCGAAGCTCTCTTTAAGTGGCCCATCATCACCGAAGAGGATGAAGCCGCCGCTCTGGACGTGGTTCGTAACAACAAGTATTCCGGTACCGATATCACTCTTCAGTTCCAGGAAGAGTTCGCCGCCTGGCAGGGCACCGAATACGCCCTGGCCTTCAACAACGGCACCCTGTCCCTGGAAGCCGCCATGTTCGCCATCGGTCTGGGTGCCGGGGACGAGATCATCTGCCCCACCAAGACCTATTGGGCCAGCGTGGTAGCCGCCACCGGCTTTGGTGCCTCCGCCGTGTTCTGCAACATCACCGATATGCTCACCCTCGACCCCGCCGACCTGGAGCGCTGCCTGTCCCCCAGAACCAAGGCCATCATGGTGGTGCACTACTTTGGTTACCCCTGCGACATGGATGCCATCATGGCCTTTGCCAAAAAGCATAACCTCCTGGTGATCGAGGACGTTTCCCACGCCCAGGGCGGTCTTTACAAGGGCAAAAAGCTGGGTACCTTCGGCGACGTGGCCGCCATGTCGTTGATGAGCTGGAAATCCTTCGCCGCCGGCGAAATGGGCATGATGGTCACCAACAACCGCCGTTACTACGAACGTGCCATCGCCTACGCCCACTACGAACGCAACAATGAAAAGAATATTTGGGAATCGGATGAACTGAAGCCCTATTTCAACATTCCCCTTGGCGGTGTGAAGGGCCGCGTCAACCAGATCTGCCCCGCCATCGGCCGTGTTCAGCTGAAATATTACGATGAACGCACCGCCGAGCTCCGCCGGGCCATGAACTACTTCTTTGACCAGCTGGAAGGGGTTCCCGGTATCAAGCCCATCCGTGCCAACGAAGCCGAGGGCAGCACCTCCGCCGGATTCTACTCCCCCCACATGGCCTACTATCCCGAAGAATTGGGCGGCCTTTCGGTGCGCCGCTTCTGCGAAGCGGTGAACGCCGAACTCAACGGACGCTTCAAGTCCTGGGACGGCGGCAACTACTGTCTGCACACCCACGCTTTCTTCCAAACCTACGACCCCATCCACCTGGGCAAGCCGGGCCGTATCGCCTTTGCAGAACGGGACCTGCGGGAGGACGACAAGTACTTGAAGCCCTCCGAAGAAAAGTACTGCTTCTCGGTGCCCTGGTTCATCCAGTGCATGCCGGAAGAAATCGATCTGTACGCCGCCGCCTACCGGAAGGTAGCCGAAAACTACGCCCAGCTCCTGGATTCCGACAAGGACGAAGCCCAGGGCGGCAGATGGCACGGCAAGGAAAACGAATAAAACCCATCCTGATTGGATGGGGGAACAGAGAGGAAACCCATCCATGCGGGACGTTATGAATTTTGGCATTTTAGGTTGCGGCCTGATCGCCTCCACCCACGCCATGGCGGTGGAAGCCCTTCCCGGGGCGGCGCTTTTGGGGGTGGCGGACAAGGCATTTGACCGGGCCGCCTCCTTTGCCGCAGAGCGGGGCATCCGGGCTTATCATAGCTATGAGGAGATGCTCCTTGACCCGGCAATCGACGCTGTTTGTGTTTGTACCCCAAGCTGTTTTCACGAGGAGGGGGCTGTGGCGGCCCTGCGGGCGGGGAAGCATGTGGTGCTGGAAAAGCCCATGGCCCTGACCTGCGAATCGGCTGACCGTATCATTGCCGCCGCCGACGAAAGCGGCAAATGCCTGACGGTGATCTCCCAATACCGTTTCTCCGATGACGTGCGGAAGGTGCGGGAACTTGTGAAAAACCGAGCCTTCGGCAGAATTACCCTGTGCGACCTTTCCATGAAGTATTATCGGGACGATGCCTACTTCACAGAAAGCGCCTGGCATGGGCGCATGGCCTTTGAAGGGGGCGGAGCCCTGATGAACCAGGGAATCCACGGGGTGGATCTTCTGGAATACGTCATGGGGGAGGTCAAGTCGGCTTCCGGGCTGGTGCGAACCCTGGTGCACAAGATCGAGGTGGAGGATACCGCCGCGGCGGTGCTGGAATTTGCCTCGGGTGCCCTGGGGGTCATCACCGCCTCCACCTGTGCCTTCCCGGGTTTTGACCGGCGGCTTTCCATCCATGGGGACCGGGGGTACGTTATCCTCCGGGACGACGTGATCGAGACCCTGTATTTGGACGGGAAGGTGGTCCGGGAGAGCAAGCCCGACCCCAATGCCTTCCAGTCGGCCAACAATCCGGCGATTCCCGATTGCTCAAGGCACATGACCCAAATCGCAAACCTGATGGATGCGGCGAAGGGCAAAGCCAAGCTCCACATCGACGGACGGGAGGGACGCCGGGCCATCCGGTTAATCACCGAAATTTACAAGTCATCCAGCGAACAAGCATGAAGAAAACGGAACCTTTCAGAGAGAAGGGTTCCGTTTTATGTTAGGTATTCATTTTTGAATAGTAGGATTGGAAGTACGATTGAGTAAGTAATCGATTGATACATTGTGGAAATCTGCGAGCTTAATAAGTATTTCAGTAGGAATATCTACGTCGCCCCGTTCGTAATTGCTATATATTCGCTGACTACAGTTCAATATGGTAGCCAATTGTTTTTGAGTCATATCTTTGTCTTCTCGAAGATCACGAATGCGCTGGTAAATCATACTTATTCTTCTCCTTAAATATGCTAAAACTATTTTACCCAACGATCAAAAAAAGTGTTGACAAATAGCGAAATATTCGCTAAAATAAGAATAGCGAAAAACTCGCTAAAACGAAGTGGGAAGAAAAGGAGTAAGACATGTATAGGACAAGTGATTTTCGAGGGACTGTTTGCGATGGCATAAGATTTGCAAATCAAAGGGGAAGTGAGTTGTATAATGCTATTTGCAATACTTTTCCTGAGGCGTTAGAGAGCGAAGGGGTACCTTTTTATAGCAGAACAGATGAGGTGAAGAGTGGTGGTCTCTTCGGATCTGTTCTACCCATGTTAGTGATTTCTCATCCCAATCCACCATCAAGTTTTTTTAGTATTGGTATCGTTGTCAATGATAATGTGGTCAGTTTCCCCCTTTTGGGAGAATCTACCGAAAATACAAAGGCTAACAAGAAGGAAGCATTATTGGCGGAAGGCAAACTCATTCGTGCAGCTATGGTAAATCCTGATGAATTTGTTTTACAACAAGAAAAATCCTGGCAAGCATCTGTAATCGATGTTTTTGCAAGACTGGTGGAGTAAAGAGATAATAGATATATACCAGAGAAGGAGAAAATGGTATAATGAAAGGTTGCTGTGCCACTTGTCGATTCTATTGCCCTAACGGAAATGGTAAAGGTTATTGCCAATTGTATGAAAAGAGCGTTAATCACAGCGGAAGCTGTAGTGATTACGAAGAAGCGTAAAGAAAGGAGAAAAACCATATGGCAAATGATGGATGGTTCAAGTGTGATAAGTGTGGTGAGACTAAAAAAGTTTTAGTTCCAGATTACGTGAAGACACTTGAACAAAAGTGTTCTTGTGGTGGTACTTTCCGCAAAACTTAATGAAAAAAGGATCTATTCTGATTCACAGAAGAAAAAGAATAGATCCCTTTTTTAGGATGGTAAATTGTAAAAACGCCAAAGGCTCCAAAAGCCTTTGGCGTTTTTGTCAATTTGAAATATGGTTTTGAAAGAAAATCATATTTTGGGCTTCTTCCCGGTTATCCACACCGACTACGTACAGCGTACGCTCTTCTTCCTGAGCCTCTGAAGAAAGGAAAACAAGCTTTTCCCCGAAGTCATCAAAGTAGAAAAGAGCATCAATCGGATATTCTTCCACCTCCCCGACGAAAGCGGGGAAGCATCCATACCCAGTGCCGTACTCCCCCCAACGGAGGAGGTAGATGCCTAAAGAATCATAGGTGCACAACCCATCTATGCAAAAGGAACCCTGGAAATTTGTGATGCGGGAAGGAGAGAGCGGAAATATCATTTTCCCATCCGCCTTCAGAACGACCTCCTCGGTGGGGACGTCCATTTCTTGGGAGATGACCGAAAGGGTGATCTCCTCTTGATATCCCCAACCCCAACGGGTGGTTTTCAAAAGGAGAAACAGAGCAAGCAGGGCAAGAACCGAGAGGGAAAGAAACAATACGGTTTTCGATTTTTTGTCCATAAAATTCTCCTCCTTTGATGGATATTCTAATTCCATTGTAACAGAAAAGGCAGAAGCTGGCAATTGTGGATTGCCACAAAAAAAGCGCAAGAAAACCGGCAACAGTAACAAAATACCCCGGTATCCTTTGGGATACCGGGGTAAACGGTTTTTATTTGGTGCGCATTTCGCCGCCCAGGGTCTTGGAAAGACGCTTGATGGCGGTATTGGCAATGGATTCGATTTCTTCCGACTTCAGGGTCTTTTCCGCCGAGCCGATGGTCAGGCGCAGGGTAACCGACTTCTTGCCATCGGGTACTTGCTTGCCCCGGTATTCGTCCACGAAGGCTACCTTGTGCAGCAGCTTGCGGTCGGCCTTGGCCATGATGGCGGTTTCGATGTCGCTCCACTTGGTGGAGGCATCGGAATACGACGTT
>SVKS01000125.1 GCA_015068345.1 Oscillospiraceae bacterium | reverse complement strand
AAACAATGATCACGAAAACCAAAATGATAAATCAGGCACAGACGATACAAAGCGGCAACTGACGAAAGCTCCCGATTTCACTGTTTATGATGCATCGGGGAATAAAGTCAATCTGTCTGATTATATTGGTAAGCCGATCGTGTTGAATTTCTGGGCAAGCTGGTGTGGCCCTTGCCAAAGCGAGATGCCTGACTTCCACGAAAAATATCTGGAGTTTGGGAACAAGATCCATTTCTTGATGGTCAATAAGACCGGCGGACGTGAAACGCTCAGTAGCGCAAAGGCATTTATTTCAGAAAAAGGATATACTTTTCCTGTGTTCTATGATACAGACTCCGATGCGGCTATGACATACAGCGTATATTCCTTACCTACCACATACTTTATAGATGCAGAAGGATATCTGATTGCACAAGCGACCGGAGCTATCTCAGCGGATTCGCTCCAAAGAGGAATTGATATGATAAAATAATTTTGAGCGATATAGGGATAGGCACACGGCTTGCCGGAAGCCTTTAGCATAGAAAACTTTAACTTCCGGTTTCGTTCATGTTGATTTTGTTGTTGCACAAAAGTCAGCCAATTTTTAAAATGGAAACGAAGTGGAACAACTGTGGTCAAACACCGATTTTGAAGTAGGTTCGAATGGTATGCAAATGCTGGAACTTCGCATAAAATAAGGGCTTTCTCCTAATCTCGAACCCGTCATAATTCGCCATTTTTCGACACTGTCCCAAATAAAAGCCGCCATCTGCGGCATAGCACGGTACGGGATTGCGGTAATAACGCACCCAACTACCCTAAGAGGCCGTTAGGGGGTGGCGTGCGGCGTAGCCGCATGACGGGGGTTGTCGACAAAGTCGACATAATGGAGGACAGTCGGAAGTCCCCAGCGTTTCTTTGTGTTACTTTCTTGTTTGACAAGAAAGTAACGTGGTGCGAAGGTAGGAGTTTGCAGGATGCGAAGGATTACGACTACCCCTTCGTCACGGTTTTGACTGGGGGAAGGATAAAGAAAGTAGGGGTGGCGTTGTGTAACAACGACGGGGACGACCCCATCACCCCTGCAATGTAAAAAGCAGAGCCGTCCTTTCAGGCGGCTCTTTTGGTATAGTGGGATTATCAAATTAGCGGTTTTGTTTATCCGATCTCCACGGGGCCCAGAAGGCCGGTGGGGGGGAAGAAGAGGAATTCGCTGAAATTGTCCCGGTGGGCGTAGGCCAGGTTGGGCTTCACGTCGATGGTGAGGCGGTTTTTGCCGGGCATCAGCCCCCAGGCACCCAAATCCAGCCGGTAGGTGAAGGGTTCTCCCGCCAGGATCCCCAGGGATTCTCCGTTGAGGATTACCTCCGCCGTTTCGAAGACCTTGCCCAGGGACAGAATGGTTTCCTCCCCGGTGGCTTCAAACTCACCCTCGTAGCGGATGGTGCCCGAGAAGCGGGAAAGGGTCTTCGCCAGATTTCCCAGGGTCAGTTCGGGCGCGGGGGTGAATTCGGATTCGGTGACGCCCCGCAGGGATATTTTAAACTCGGCACCCAGGGGACGCATGGGGGGCAGATCGTAAAGATGCGGAGGGCAGTTGGGGAGATCTTCGCCGTCAAGCAGGAAGATGGTTTCTCCCGGGGCAAGCTTCAGGCGGATGCCGTCCTCGTTTACCTGGGGACAGGTCAGCTGGCCCCGCCAGGCATCGTAGAAGCGAACCTCTCCCAACCCGGGGAATTCCACGGTGGTATCCAGGGTCTCCTCGGTGTCCTCATTCCACAGCATGAAGGTGTGGGCTCCCTCCCGGAGGGTGTGGAACACCCGGAGACGGGGGGCGTAGTCGGCCACCGAAATGGTGTTCAGCCCCAGGGCGTCGGCAAATTCCCCAAGCTCCGCCAGGGGAACCGCACCGCATTCCGCCAGCCGGTCCCCGATGGGGACGTAGCCCGAGGATGCCTCCGGCAGGTCATCCACAAACCAAACCGGGAGACCCGCCTTGGAAAGGGAATCCAGGGCGTCGATGACCCGGTCGGGGAGGTACTGGCTGTAGGGCACGATCAGGGCCCGGTATGCTTCCTGATTGCAATGGAGCTTGCCGTCAAGTACGGTCACACTACCGCACAGCACGTCCTGGGGGATCAGGTCGAAATCTACCTGGTAGCGGGCCAGCTTTTGGGCAACCTCCCGCTGGAGCATGCGGTTGCCGCCGGCCCATTCGGCCTCGGCATTGTAGTAGACCGCCACCCCTGCCTGGTGTACCCCGTCGGAAAGCAGATGGGCAGAACGGGCCATGTAGGTCATCAGATTCCGGAAGGCATCCGCCTGGGTGAAGTGACCCTTTCCGTGGAAGTGGGGCGGACAATCCGGATCGGGATATTTGGGGGAGAAGGCGTGGGGAACGAAATGGTTGATGCCCCCGCATAACATCAGGTCGGCAATGTATTTCATTTCGGGAACCCCCTCCACCCAGCCGAAGGCACCGAATACCTCACACATGGCACGACCCTTTTTCAGGGGCTGAATGTGGGCGTGGGAGGCCGCCAGTTTGGGCAGCAGATCCCGGTAGAAGGAGGGTTCCACCACCGTTTGCCAGCTGGAAAGCATGGTGTGGGGCATGGTGTGGTAGGCGGGGATCACCTGGTGCAGGACGATGTCGATGCCCGCCATGTCCTGGCCGTCCAGAGCCCGGAAGAAGTGACCTGCGCTCAGGGCCAGCCGCTGGTGTACGTCGTTGTCCTCGATCACGTGGCCGATGTATTCCACCCCGTGCTCCCGGCACCAATCCCCCAGCATCCAGCTGAAGTTGCGGCTGTAGGCCTTGGTGGCCGCCTCCATGTAGCCCTCCCGGATGGGGGCGGTTTTGCCAACCGCATCCTGCCATAAAACCGGCAGGATCAGCAGGGTTTCGGCTTCGGAAAGCCCCAGCTCGCCTGCAAGGTGGGGCAGGAATTCGTCAGCATAGGGAAGCAGGATCCCATCCCGGCCCAGGGTACCGATGCCCGGGGTGTGGTTGAACTTTTCGTTGCCGAAATTGGGCTCGTCGGAGAAAAATCCTGCAAAGGTGTTGCCGAAATATTCCGCAAAGCGGTCGTAGTGGGGTTGGTACACCGCGTGGATCATGGCCTTACAGCTTTCGGGGGAGAGCATATTGATGTAGCATTCCTTCCCCGGAACGGTGCGGTGGGTGCGGATGACGTAGCACACCCGGTAATACCCCTTGGGCAGGGTCACCCACAGAAGACCATCCGCCAGGGCGGGGAGGAGGTCGATGGGTTCGCCTGTGAGGGAAAGACCGTCCTCGCTTCTTTTCCAGACGGTGACCGAAAGAAATTCTTCGTCGGCGTCAAGGGTGACGGGCAAAAGAGCCCCATCCTCCACCGGACCCGAAAGGTCCCGGTATTCCATCCGCATGGAAACCATCCGAAGCTCGGGGTGGTCGGCAATATAGCGGTTGGCGTAGCCGGTGGGGAAGTGCTTGTCGTCCAGAAGCCATACCCGCATGCCGTGGTAGCGGGCGGCTTCCATGAAGAATTGGAAGTCGGCAAACCAGGCTTCGGTGCCGAAGGCCTCGTGGGTGCGGCTTTCCAGGCAAAATTCGGTGATGCCTGCATCCTTGATGGCGTGCAGCTCTTCCAGAAGTCCCTCCCGGCTTTCCCCGTGGAGCCAGAAGAAGGGGAGAATGTACTTGCCCGGCTGGGCATTTTGCAGTACTTCGTGCAGATGAGAATCCATAAACCACGCTTCCTTTCATCGGTTTGGTTGTTGGTGCCATTGTAGCACAAAAATGGCTGGTTGACAATGGAAAAGAAGGAAGCGCTATGAAAGGGAGGGCAAGGGAGGAAGTCTTTTCCTGGAATTCGCATGACTGCCCCTCCGGTATTTACCTTAGGCAGTGTAGATACGGGAGGGAAGACCCGTCCCACAGGGGGCAAAAACCGTCCGATTGTGCAACATTACAAAAAGGCATGGGGGAAGGTGGGGAAACTTCTGCATTGACAAGGATACAGGAATTATGATACAATATCGGAAACCAAAAAAATGTAATATCATAGATAAGTCGGCAGATTGTTGTGAACGTCCCGCTTTCTATTCCCTTTCATCTGCCGGGTTCTGTGCAGGTGGATTTTTTATAACCTTGAGTATGGAAAGGAGCAAGCAGATTCATGAAGATGATGATGGGTAAAACCGAGCTGAATAAAACTCTTGCCGACTGCTTTTCCGACGTGGTAAGGGCTTCTCTTCCTGTTGACTTTTTTGATCGTGATTATGTGGTGTTTCCCGGCTTTTGCGATGTGCATGTGCATTTTCGTGAACCGGGATTTTCTTATAAGGAGACCATTGCAACAGGGTCACTTGCCGCCGCCGCCGGCGGATATACCACGGTGGGGGCCATGCCCAACCTGAAGCCGGTTCCCGATTCGGTGGAAAATCTGGGGATTCAGCTGGATATCATCCGGAAGGATGCCCTGATTGACGTGATTCCCTACGGCGCCATCACGGTGGGGGAAGCCGGGGAGACCCTGGCGGACCTTTCGGGAATGGCACCCGATGTGATTGCCTTCTCGGATGACGGGAAGGGGGTCCAGAGTGATGACATGATGCGGGCCGCCATGCTGGAAGCCAAGCGGCTTGGCAAAATCATTGCCGCCCACTGCGAGGACAACTCCCTTCTCCATGGGGGCTACATTCACAAGGGGGATTACGCCGAAAAACACGGCCACCGGGGCATTTCGTCGGAAAGCGAATACGCCCAGATCGCCCGGGACCTGAAGCTTGTGGAGGAGACCGGGGTCTCCTACCACGTGTGCCACATTTCCACCAAGGAGAGCGTGGAGCTGATCCGGGAAGCTAAGAAAAAGGGCCTGGATGTGACCTGCGAAACCGGTCCCCATTACCTGGTGATGGACGACTCCGATCTTGGGGAGGAAGGCCGCTTCAAAATGAATCCCCCCCTGCGGTCGAAGGCCGACAGGGAAGCCCTGCTTGCGGGACTTCTGGACGGCACCATCGACATGATCGCCACCGACCACGCCCCCCATTCGGTGGAGGAAAAGGCCAAGGGTTTGGAAAAGAGCGCCTTCGGGGTGGTGGGAATCGAAACCGCCTTCCCGGTATTGTATACCGACCTGGTGAAGCCGGGCATCCTGAGTATGGAACGACTTCTGGATGCCCTGGTGTACGCCCCCCGGCGCCGCTTCGGGCTGGCATTGGGCGAGGACTACACCGTCTGGGATCTGAATGCGGAATATGCAATCGACCCCGAAAGCTTCCTTTCCATGGGGAAAGCCACTCCCTTTGCGGGGAAAAAGGTGGCGGGACGCTGTGTCCTGACCATCCGGGACGGCAAACCGGTTTATAAGAACAATCTCTATCTTTAATATACAGTAAGTGCGGAGGATATGAAAAATGGCAAAAAGAAAAGATCTTGAAAAAATTCTGATCATCGGCTCGGGACCTATCGTCATCGGCCAGGCCGCTGAATTTGACTATGCAGGCACCCAAGCCTGCCTGGCCCTGAAGGAAGAGGGGTACGAGGTGGTTCTGGTGAACTCCAACCCCGCCACCATCATGACCGATACCACCATCGCCGACAAGGTCTACATGGAACCCCTGACCCTGGAATACGTGGCCAAGATCCTGCGCTACGAGCGTCCCGACGCCATCGTCCCCGGCATCGGCGGCCAGACCGGCCTGAACCTGGCCATCCAGCTGGAAAAGAAGGGCGTTCTGAAGGAATGTGACGTGGAGCTCCTGGGCACCAACAGCGAAAGCATTGAACGGGCGGAAGACCGTGAGATGTTCAAGGAGCTTTGCCAATCCATCGGCGAACCCACCATCCCCTCTGAAATTACCTACAGCCTGGAAGAAGCCAAGGAAGCCGCCGAACGCATCGGTTACCCGGTGGTTCTGCGTCCCGCCTTCACCCTGGGTGGCACCGGCGGCGGCTTTGCCTACAACGAAGAAGACCTGATCCGGGTTGGCCTGAACGCCTTCAAGCTCTCCCCGGTGCACCAGGTATTGATCGAAAAGAGCGTCAAGGGATTCAAGGAAATCGAATTTGAAGTCATGCGGGACGCCACCGACAAGGCCATCACCATCTGCGGCATGGAAAACGTGGACCCGGTGGGTGTTCACACCGGCGACTCGGTGGTGGTAGCCCCCATCATGTCGCTGGACGAGCATAAGCTCAAGATGCTCAACGACAGCGCCATCAAGGTCATCCGTGCCCTGAAGATCGAAGGCGGATGCAACGTACAGTTTGCCCTTCACCCCGAAACCGACGAATACTACCTCATCGAGGTCAACCCCCGGGTGTCCCGCTCCAGCGCCCTGGCCAGCAAGGCCTCCGGTTACCCCATTGCCCGGGTCACCGCCAAGATCGCCGTGGGTATGACCCTGGACGAGATCATGCTGGAAGGCACCACCGCCGCCTACGAGCCCCAGCTGGACTACGTGGTTGCCAAGATCCCCCGCTTCCCCTTCGACAAGTTTGCCGCCGCCCCCAACACCCTGGGTACCCAGATGAAGGCCACCGGCGAAGCCATGTCCATCGGCTCCAACCTGGAGGAATGCCTCCTGAAGGCGGTTCGCTCCCTGGAAAACGGCGCCAGCTACTTCTCCACCCCGAAATTCCGGGCTATGGACAAGGATCAGCTCTTCAACTATCTGGAAAATTACAAGGATGACACCCTCTTTGCGGTTGCCGAGCTCATGCGCCGGGGCGAAAGTGTGGAAACCCTTCACGATATCACCAAGATCACCGACCTTTTCCTCAACGCTATCCTCCACATTGTGGAAACCGAAAAGGCCCTCCGGGCCGCTCCCGGCGATGCCGCCGTGCTGAAAGAGGCCAAAGAACTGGGCTTTGCCGACCGCACCATTGCTGAGCTTTGGGGCATGAAGGAATTGGACGTTTGGGATGCCCGCCACAAGGCCGGGATCCTGCCCGCCTTCCGCATGGTGGATACCGCCCACACCGGCGCTTATATTCCCTACTTCTACTCCTCCTACACCGGCGAAAACGCCTCCCGTCTCACCGACCGGAAGAAGATCGTGGTGCTGGGTGCCGGCCCCATCCGCATCGGCCAGGGTGTGGAATTTGACTATTCCACCGTTCACGCCGTCACCACCATCAAGAGAAGCGGCTACGAAGCCATCATCATCAACAATAACCCCGAAACCGTATCCACCGACTACACCACCGCCGACAAGCTCTACTTCGAACCCCTCACCCCGGAAGACGTGATGAACATCATCGAATTCGAAAAGCCCGAGGGTGTCATCGCCTCCCTGGGGGGCCAGACCGCCATCAACCTGGCCGAACCCCTGCGTGACCGGGGCGTAAAGATCATCGGTACCGATTGCGACGCCATCGCCCGGGCCGAAGACCGTGACCTGTTTGAAAAGGTCATGCGGGAACTGGGCATTCCCCAGCCCCGTGGCGAAGCCGTCACCGATATCGAAAGCGGTGTCCGGGTTGCCGGTGAAATCGGTTACCCCGTGCTGGTTCGTCCCAGCTTCGTGCTGGGTGGCCGTGCCATGCAGATCGTTGCCAACGAGGAACAGCTCCGTCACTACCTCAAAACCGCCGTGGAAATCGACGCCGATAAGCCGGTTCTGGTGGACCAGTATATCCAGGGCAAGGAGCTGGAAGTGGATGCCATTTGTGACGGACGGGACGTATTCGTTCCCGGTATCATGGAACTGGTAGAGCGCACCGGCGTACACTCCGGCGACTCCATCAGCGTCTATCCCACCTTCTCGGTCCCCGACAAGGTCCGTGGCATGATCCTGCAATACGCCAAGAAGCTGGGTCTGGGTCTTGGCATCATCGGCCTTTACAACATCCAGTTTATCGTCAACAACAAAAACGAGGTATCGGTTATTGAAGTGAACCCCCGTTCCTCCCGAACCGTACCCTTCCTTTCCAAGGCCACCGGTTACAGCCTGGCCGATATTGCAACCGAGGTCATTCTTGGGAAATCCCTGAAGGAACAGGGCATTTTTGACCTCTATCCCGAAGAAAAGAAGCGCTGGTACGTGAAGGTCCCGGTTTTCTCCTTCAACAAGATCGCCGGTCTTGACGCCTATATGTCCCCCGAAATGAAATCCACCGGTGAAGCCATCGGTTACGACGACAAGCTCAACCGTGCCCTTTATAAGGCGCTCCAGGCCAGCGGCATGCACCTGCAGAACTACGGCACCGTCTTTGCCACCATTGCCGATGGGGACAAGGAGGAGGCTCTGCCTCTGATCCGCCGGTTCTATAACCTGGGCTTCAACATCCAGGCCACCGAAGGCA
>SVKS01000124.1 GCA_015068345.1 Oscillospiraceae bacterium | reverse complement strand
CGCCGAGGGGCGTGGGTACGGATTGATTCACCTCATCCGTCACCCTCTCAGTCTCGCGGATCCCCTTTGGGGATCTCCGCTCGACAGCTCTCCCAGAGGGAGAGCCAAGGGAGCGGGTGCCGTTGAGGGGGAGGCAAAGGGTATCGATTCAGGGATTGCAGAGGGGCGGCAATTGTGATATACTTAGTTTCAACCCTATACAAAGGAGGCAAGGCATGGAAGCAAAATACAAAAAGCGGATTTTATGGGGTCTGGTCATGACGGTTGTGGGATTGGCTGGGTTTTTCCTGCGAAAGTTTTTATATACCGGAATTCTGGCGCTCTTTCTCCTGGGATTTGGGCTGGCGCTGATGGCGCTGACCTTCATCCGGTCCAAGGCCGGCCGAAGGGTATGGAAAGCGGTTTCAATCACCTTCCACAGCTTCTTCCTCCTCTTCCTGGTGAGTTTTCTTGTGGCGGAAGGGTTGGTGATCGGCACGGCAGTAAAGTCGGTGCGACAGGATACCAGGTTACCCGATGACGTGGAATACATTTTGGTACCCGGAGCCGGACTGATGGGCGAGAACCCCAGCTACCTTTACCGTCTGCGGTTGGATGAAGCTCTTTCCTTATATAAGGAAAATCCAGGTTGCACCATCGTGGTGCTGGGCGGCCAGGGGGATGACGAAATGCTCCCCGAAGCCGAGGCAGGCAAGCGTTACCTTATAAGGAAGGGTGTACCCGAAGGCGACGTAGTAGCCGAGTGCCGGAGTCTGGACACCGCCGAGAATTTGCAGAACTTCAAGGCCATGTTCCCCGGGGTGGAACGGGCGGCATTGGTTTCCAACGACTTCCACGTATACCGTTGTTCCCTTTTGGCGAAACGAAACGGCATCGAAGTGATCCCCTACGCCAGGGTCACCGGCAGGGTTCACCTGAGTCTGAATTATTTTGCCCGGGAGTACATCTCCCTGGTGATCTACCTGATCGAATCGGGCGGCACCATCATCGACACGGCAAATTTCCACCTGCAGGAGTTCCTGCATCCCGGCTATATTTTGTCCGTTTGAGAAACACAATATGTAACAGACCTTCCACCTTCCTCAAAGAGGGTACGCAAGGCATAGAAAGGAAAAATTATGGAACTGAAAAACCGAAACGAAATGAATCCCCAGTTTACCTGGGACCTGTCCCCCATTTTCGCCGACACGGCGGCATGGGAAGCGGCCTACGCCGAGGCAAGTGCCCTGGTGGAGGAGATCCCCACCCTGAAGGGCACCCTGGGCAATTCCAAGGAAAACCTGAAGACCGCCCTGGACAAGATTGCCCTCACCAGCGAAAAGGTGGAGCTTTGCTACGTTTACACCTTCCTGCTCAAGTCGGGGGACAACGGCTCGGCGGAATACCAGAGCCTGCAGGCCAGGGGTATCAGCCTGTACGTTAAGATGCAGACCGCCCTGTCCTTCCTGGATCCCGAGCTGCTTTCCATTCCCGAAGAGACCCTGTCTGCCTGGATGGCCTCCGATGAATTGGCCCTCTACCGTTTCCTGGTGGAAAACGTGACCCGGGCCCGTCCCCACACCCTGTCGGAAAAGGAAGAGACCCTGCTTGCCATGCTGGGGGACGCCGCAAACATCCCCAGCGACAACTTTGACATGCTGGAAAGCGTGGACATGACCTTCCCCAAGATCACCGACGAAAAGGGCGAAGAGGTCACCCTGACCCACGGCAATTTCGGCGTGTACCGGGAAAGCAAGGACCGTCGGGTCCGCAAGGATGCCTTTGAGGCCTACTTCGGCGAATTCAAAAAATACATTCACACCTTCACCAGCATGTACACCGGCAGTGTGAAGTTCGATACCTTCTTTGCCGATGCCAGAAAGCACGAAAGTGCCTGCCACGCCGCCCTCTTCGGCGGCAACGTGCCGGTGAGCGTGTACGACAGCCTGATCGCCGCCGTCCACGATGCCTTCCCCGCCATGAAGCGCTACATCGAACTGCGCAAGAAGGTGCTGGGGCTTGACGAGATCCACATGTACGACCTGTACTCCCCCCTGGTGGAATCGGTGGATTACCCCATGCCCTACGCCGATGCCAAGGAGCTTGTGAAAAAGGCCCTGCTTCCCCTGGGCGAGGAATACCAGACCTTACTCGACAAGGCTTATAGCGAAAAGTGGATCGACGTTTACGAAAACAAGGGCAAAACCACCGGCGCCTACTCCTGCGGCGTGTACGGAGTCCACCCCTACGTGCTTCTCAACTACACCGACACCCTGGACGATGCCTTCACCCTGGCTCACGAGCTGGGCCACGCCATGCACAGCTACTTCTCCGCAAGAGAGCAGGAATACATCAACGCCGACTACCGCATCCTGGTGGCGGAGGTAGCCAGCACCGTAAACGAGGTGCTTCTGACCAAGTACCTGCTGGCCACCGAAACCGATCCGGCCCGCCGTGCTTACATTCTGAATCACTTCTTAGAGGGCTTCCGCACCACTCTCTTCCGCCAGACCCTCTTTGCAGAATTCGAACGGAAAGCCCACGACCTCCACAAGGCGGGCACCCCGCTGACCGCCGAGCTTCTGAACGAGGTGTACCACGACCTGAACGCCGCCTACTACCAGGGCGCGGTGGTGGACGAGCTCCAGGACATCGAATGGGCCAGAATCCCCCACTTCTACCGGGCCTTCTACGTATACCAGTACGCCACCGGTTTCTCGAGCGCCGTGGCCATTGCCGAAAGCATCCTCTCCACCGGGGACGCATCCAACTACCTCCGGTTCCTTTCCACCGGCGGTAGCGATTACCCCCTGGAAGAGCTGAAGATCGCAGGCGTGGACCTGACCAAGCCCGAAACCGTTTCGAATGCCCTGAAGGTATTCGACAGCGCCATCGGAGAACTGGAAGAACTGCTGCTCAAATAACACGAAAAAACACCGATTTCTTCTGGAAATCGGTGTTTTTTTATGTTCGTTTTTGCCTTTCGGAGAAAAGGGATCGTCAAATGCTCATCAAAACGATGGCCGTAATGCCCAAAACCACGCTGATTTTCTGGCGTCTCGACAGGCGTTCCCGGAAGAGAATGGTGCTGGCCAGGGTGGAGATGAGGGTGGTACCCCCATTGCAGAGGGGATAGAGGATGGTGCCGTCGATCATCTTCACCGCCCGGAGGCTGATGAGCTGATAGGTACCCAGGATGGCACCCACCGCCCCGGCGGTACCCGCCGCCTTTGGCCCAAAGCGGAAGCTGGTACGGACGCCCCGCAGGTGCATGACCCAGACGACCACCGCCGTCATCAAAAGGGCCGACAGATAGGAAACCGGCACGAATGCCGAGGGGTTTAGCGAATCGAAGCTATTGGTATAGATCTTTTGGGTGATGGTGGCGGTATTATTGGTCAGGAAGGCCAAAACCAGGAAGAAGAGCCATTTGCCGTTGACCTTTTCCTCCTGCCCGCGGCCGCAGGCGAAATAAAAGGCAAAAAGCGTAATGATGATACCGATGATGCGGTTGGGGGTGAGGGCTTCGTGATATAAGAAGTGGGACACCAGAATGGGGATCATCATGCCCGAATTGACCACCAAAACCGTCATGCTCACCGGGCCGGTGGAGAAGGCTTCCACGTAAAAAAGTTGGAAGCAGACGCTGGCAAAGCCAAAGATGCTTCCCGCCACCAGGGTGGGAAGGTCGATCCCCTTGAATAGCGACAGGGCACCAAACAGGGCGGTCACCACAAAGACGATGCCGTTGAATACCAGGGCATCCACCGGCGTTTTGGTCATATTTTTGGCAAAGCGGCTTTGAATCATGGCCTTGGACGAAGCCAGGATACACATAAGCGGTATAAACAGATAGTACATGGAAGGGTTCCCCCTTTTGATTTTAGCCCAAACATTTTACCACAATCGTCTTCCGTTGACAATGGCAAATTGAAAAAAGAGAGATTTTATCCCTTTGTCCTCCGAAATGTGCTTTTTCTCTTTACAAAGGCAAAATAATCTGTTATAATGGGTCACAATTCGACCCGGAGGATATCTTATGTTAAAAAACGCCTGCTATTATGCTTATCTCGCCGATGCGTATTACTACGGATCGGTGATTTGTGCAGGCTAAAAACCCCCGGTTGATCACATCAAACAACAAGGGAAGCACAGCCTGCACGGCTGTGCTTCTTTATTGCGTCAAAGCGCGAAAGTGAGGAACATCCCCATGCCCATTACCAACATTTTGGAACGCAACGCCATGTCCTTCCGGGACGAGGTGGCGTTGGTGGAATTAAACCCCGAGCAGGCCGAGACCCGTCGGGTCACCTGGCGGGAATACGAGCTGATCGAACCCACCAAAACCGCCTCCTACCGCCGGGAGATCACCTGGGGGGTCTTTGACGAAAAGGCCAACCGGTTCGCCAACGCTCTTTTGGCCCGAGGCATCAAAAAGGGGGACAAGGTTGCCATTTTGATGATGAACTGTCTGGAATGGCTGCCCATCTATTTCGGTATTCTGAAATCCGGGGCCATTGCGGTGCCCATGAACTTCCGCTATTCCGCCGACGAAATTCGCTATTGCCTGGAGCTTTCCGAAACCGACATTCTGGTGTTCGGGGAGGAGTTCATCGGCCGTATGGAGGAGATTGCCGACCAGGTCAGCAAGAACCGGCTTTTGATCTACGCGGGAAGCGGCCTGTGCCCCAGCTTTGCGGAGGATTATAAGGAACTTACCTTTGAGTGTTCCTCCATGCCCCCCTACATCCCCCTGACCGACGACGACGATGCCGCCATCTACTTTTCCAGCGGCACCACCGGCTTCCCCAAGGCCATTCTTCACAATCATCAATCGCTGATGCACGCCGCCTACACCGAGCAGGCCCACCACGGTCAGACCCGGAACGACGTGTTCCTTTGCATTCCTCCCCTCTACCACACCGGTGCCAAAATGCACTGGTTCGGTTCCCTTTTGGCAGGGTCCCGGGCGGTGCTTTTGAAGGGCACCCGGCCGGAAAACATTTTGAAGGCCGTATCGGATGAAAAATGCAGTATCGTATGGCTTCTGGTCCCCTGGGCCCAGGACCTTCTCAACGCCATCGACCGGGGAGACGTGAAACTTGAAGATTATGACCTGTCCCGCTGGCGTTTGATGCACATCGGTGCCCAGCCGGTACCCAAGAGCCTGATTCAGCATTGGTTCGACTACTTCCCGAACCACCTTTACGACACCAACTACGGCCTTTCGGAATCCATCGGGCCGGGTTGCGTCCACCTGGGGGTGGAGAATCCCCACAAGGTAGGTGCCATCGGCAAGGCGGGCTACGGCTGGAAGACCCGCATCGTGGACGAAAACGGCGTCGACGTACCCCAGGGTCAGGTTGGCGAACTGGCTGTCCAGGGTCCGGGGTTGATGACCTGCTACTACCGGGATCCCGCCGCCACCGCCGCCACCCTGAAGGATGGTTGGCTTTTCACCGGGGACATGGCCCAGATGGACGAAGACGGCTTCATCAGCCTGGTGGACCGGAAAAAGGACGTGATCATCACCGGGGGCGAAAACCTCTACCCGGTGCAGATTGAGGATTTCCTTTCGGCCTTCGCCCCCATCAAGGACGTGGCCGTCATCGGTCTGCCCGACAAGCGGCTGGGTGAAATTGCCGCCGCCATCATTGAATTGAAGCCCGACATGACCGCCACCGAGGAGGAGGTCATGGAATTCTGCCGAGCTCTGCCCCGCTACAAGCGTCCCCGGAAGATCATCTTCGCCAAGATTCCTCGGAACCCCACCGGCAAGATCGAAAAGCCCAAGCTCCGGGCCATGTACGGCGCTTCGGGGTTGGTCGCCGCCCAGAACAACGGTTAAGGGGTATCTCTTATGAGAATCAATCGTTATCTTCGTCTCTTTGCCGCCGCCCTGGTGCTCTTTTTTGCCGGGGTGGTCTACGCCTGGTCCATTTTGAAGGCTCCCCTTGGGGAGGAATTCGGCTGGACCCCGGCGGCTTTGGCCTTGAATTTCACCATTACCATGTGCGCCTTCGCCACCGGCGGGTTGGTTTCGGGTCTTCTTGCAAAGAAGGTTCCCGCCCAGCTCCGGGTGGCCATCGGCGGTCTTTTGGGCGGGGGCGGCATTGCCGCCGTGTCCTTCCTTTCGGGGGAAGCCATTCTGCTCCTCTACCTGCTCTACGGCATTCTGGCCGGTTTTTCCATCGGCATGGTTTACAACACCGGTATCACCACCCCCACCGGTTGGTTCCCCGACAAAACCAGCCTTTCCTCCGGCGTGGTGATGATGGCCTTCGGCTTTTCCACCCTGGTTTTGGGAAAGGTGCTCCAGGCCATGTTTGACTCCCCTGCCTTTGGCTGGCGCAAAAGCTATCTGCTCCTGGGAATTGGGGTAGTGGTGGTCAGCCTTTTGACCGCCCCCCTGATCCGCACCCCGAAGCCGGGAGAGGTCCCCCCTGCCGCGGCGAAAAAAGCCACCCCTGGGGAAAACTTCCCGCCCCTGGGGATGATGAAGCGAATTTCCTTCTACGGCCTCTTTTTCGTTTGTACCTTCCAGGCGGCTGTGGGCAACACCATGATCTCCTTTGCCAAGGATTTTTCCCTGTCCCTGGGTGCCTCCGCCTCCCTGGCGGTAACCCTGGTGGGGCTCCTTTCGGTTTGCAACGGAGTTGGCCGGTTGATCTCCGGTGCTCTTTTGGATAAGCTTGGTCTGCGAAAGACTCAGTATATCATGGCCCTGGTTTTGATGACGGCGGCTCTTTCGGGGCTTGCGGGGGTTCTGGCCGAAAGCCTGGTGCTTGGCGTCTGCGCCCTGGTGCTGTGCGGCTTTTCCTACGGCTTCTGCCCCACCTTCTCGGCGGCGGCCACCCTGCATTTTTACGGCGGGGCCCATTATCCCCTGAATCTTTCCATTATCAATATGACCCTGATCCCCACCAGCTTCATGGCTACCCTGGCCGGAGGGCTTGTGGAATCCTCCGGCGGATATCTTGGGGTCTTCCTGGTGCTCACCCTGGCGGCTCTTTTGGCCTCGGTGGTAAATCTGTGCCTGAAAAAGGCCTGAAAGGCGGTATCTCCCATGAAAATTACGGTTATTATGCCCTACGATGAACCATCCCGAGCCAAGCTCCGGGCAGCCTGTCCCGAAGACGAGATCGTCTTCGCCTATGACACCACTCTGCCCTACGATGCCAAGCAGAAGTTTGATGAAACATATCTCCCTGACGTGCTTTCCAGCGACATCATTTTGGGTCAGCCCCCGGTGGATGCCCTGAAGGATGCGGACAAGCTGGGGCTCCTGGTGCTTTCCATGGCGGGTACCGAACCCTACTCCCTGCCCGGCAAGCTGCCGGCGGGGGTGCGACTTTGCAATTCCAGCGGAGCCTACGGCAGGGCCATTGGGGAGCATATGCTGGCATCCGCCATGATGCTTTCCAAAAAGCTCCACCTTTATCGGGATCAGATGCCGAAGGGCGCCTGGGTGGACCGGGGCAGCGTCACCTCCATTTGCGATATGAAGGTTCTGATCGTGGGTTTGGGTGACATCGGTATCCATTTCGGCAGACTGTGCAAAGCCATGGGGGCATTCGTGGCCGGGGTACGCCGCAGCGGCAAAACCAAGCCCGATTTCATCGACGCCCTTTACCCCCGGGAAGCCCTGGATGATATTCTTCCCGGTTACGACCTGGTGGCCCTGGCGCTTCCGGGGAATTCCGAAACCGCCGGGATGTTCGGGGCAGACCGGATTTCCCGCATGAAGCAGGGTGCCATCCTGCTCAACGTGGGGCGGGGCAGCGCCGTGGATAGTCTTGCCCTTTATGACGCCCTCACCTCCGGCCATCTTGCCGGGGCGGCGGTGGACGTCACCGATCCCGAGCCCCTCCCCTCCGACCATCCCCTGTGGCAGGCGGAAAATTGCCTGATCACCCCCCATATCAGCGGCTTCTACCATCTGCGCAAGACCTACGACAACATCGTGGACATTGCCATCGAAAACATCCGCCGTTACAAGGCCGGAGAAGCCCTCCTGACCGAGGTGGACCTTGGTACGGGATACCGGGTAACGCAGCAGTATTAAATTGATGCGCGCCGTTTGCACGGCGCGCATTTTTTGTGGGAGAAGTAGAGAAGGGTGCCCTGGACCGCATTGCGGAACGGGGGTAGGAATAAAACAATGGACAATGTCGGAAGGGCAGCCTCCCCTGTGTAAGGGGAGGTGGGTAGGTTATAATTTGAAGTGCAACACCCCCCCAAAAAATAGAGACAATATGCAAACCAAGGTGTAAAATGTAGTTACCACACAAACACGTACACGGAGGTAAGCATATTGTC
>SVKS01000123.1 GCA_015068345.1 Oscillospiraceae bacterium | reverse complement strand
AAAAGAACCCACATTTGTCTACGACAAGTGTGGGTTCTTTTCAATGAAATAAATCCCTTGCGGGATTTGTGAAATAACGCTTCGCGTTATGAAATAGCTGTCGCTATGAAATACGCTGCGGCGTATAAGGGATTTATTTTATTTCACATTTTGCCGCTAAGGCAAAATATTTCATAATCCGCAGGATTATTTCATATTGCGTAGCAATATTTCATTCACTATGCTATAATATTCGCAGAGGTGAGGACTATGAAAGAAAATAAACTTGTCGACTTATCTGTGGATTTTGCCATTAAGATAATTAAGCTTTGTGAAACCATCAAAGGTCATTATTCCCTTGTAAATCAATTGGAACGTTCAGCCACTTCAATCGGTGCCAACATTCATGAAGCAAATTACGCCCACGGGAAGCCTGACTTTATTGCAAAATTACAAATTGCTTTGAAGGAATGCTACGAAACGGAATATTGGCTTGAATTGTTTGTAAAGTCCGATATTCTGAATAGAGAAACTGCGATTAATCTTTATAATCAATGCGGCACAATCCGCCGCATATTGATTGCCTCCATCAATACCGCAAAGGAGAGCACGCCATGACCATCAACGAATACCAGGCTCTTGCCATGACCACACTGAATCCCGAGCTTTCCCGAAAGGACGTTTTGATCAACAGCGTTATGGGCCTGTGCGGCGAATCGGGAGAAGCCATTGACGTGGTGAAAAAATGGTTAGCCCAGGGACATGAGTTGGATCGGGAAAAACTGATCAAGGAGCTTGGGGACATTGCCTGGTACCTGGCGGAAGCCGCTACGGCTCTGGAGATTCCCCTTGAGGATATACTGACGGCCAACATCGAAAAGCTGAAAAAGCGTTATCCCGATGGGTTTGACACCGCCCGCTCCCAGACCCGTCTGAAGGGAGACCTGTAATGCCCATGGAACTATGGGATGCGTATTTTTCCGACGGAAGCCTTGCCGGCGGTGAGCTGATTCGGGGGAAGCCCATTCCCGCCGGTCTCTACCATCTTGTGTGCGAGGTTTTGGTGCGCCACACCGATGGGGATTATCTTTTGATGCAGCGGGATCCCCAAAAGCCCAATTACGGCGGCTACTACGAAGCCACCGCCGGGGGCTCCGCCCTGAAGGGGGAGGATAAATGGGTCTGCGTCCGGCGGGAGCTTTGGGAGGAAACCGGGATCTTGGACGATTCCTTCCTGGAAATTGGCCGTTACCTCTCACGCGACACCATCTATCATGCCTTCCTTTGCACCACCGATTGCGACAAAGATTCCGTCATCCTGCAGGAAGGAGAAACGATCTCCTTCAAATGGGTCCCCGAATCAGAGTTTATTCGCTTTGTCAATTCCGGTGAGATGATCGACATTCAAAAAGTACGATACCAGGATTATTTCGAGAAGATGGGATATCTCCGATAATATCGATAAAAGGCCAGAACCGGCATGGTTCTGGCCTTTTGTTATTCATTTCAGAATTTCAGGGTGGCGAAGTAATCCTCCGGGGTTTCGGCGCGGCGGATCATTTCGGCACTTCCGTCTTCCTTCAGAAGGATTTCGGCGGAGCGGAGACGACCGTTGTAGTTGTAGCCCATGGAGAAGCCGTGGGCACCGGTGTCGTGGATATAGAGCAGGTCACCCTTTTCGATTTCGGGGAGCATACGGTCCACGGCGAATTTGTCGTTGTTTTCGCAAAGGGAGCCCACCACGTCGTAACGGTTGGTGAGGGGGGCATCTTCCTTGCCAAGGACGGTGATATGGTGGTAGGCGCCGTACATGGCGGGACGCATCAGGTTGGCGGCGCAGGCATCCACACCGATGTATTCCTTGTGAATGTGCTTTTCGTGTATGGCACGGGTCAGGAGGGCACCGTAGGGAGCCAGCATATAGCGGCCGAGCTCGGTGAAAATGGCGCAGTTTTTGTGGCCGGCAGGAACCAGGATGCTTTCAAAGGCTTCCCGGACACCGTTGCCCACCCGGAAGATATCCACTTCGTCTTCTTCGGGGTAGTAGGGAATGCCGATACCGCCGGAAAGGTTGACGAAGGCCAGCTCCAGACCGCTTTCCTCCGCAAGCTGAGCCGCCGCCTTGAACAGGGTACGGCTGAGACGGGGGTAGTAATCGTCCACGTTGGTGTTGGAGGCCAGGAAGGCGTGAACACCAAAGCGCTTGGCACCTCTGGAAGCCAGGGTCTTGATGGCCTGGGAAAGCTGTACACGGGTCATGCCGTACTTGGCATCCCCGGGGTTATCCATGATGTTGTTGCTGAGGGTGAAGTATCCACCCGGGTTGAAGCGCATACAGATGGTTTCGGGAGTCTCGCCACATACCTCCTGCAGGAAATCCACGTGGGTCAAGTCGTCCAGGTTGATGATGGCACCCAGCTCATGGGCCTTCTTGAATTCCTCCGCCGGGGTTTCGTTGGAGGAGAACATAATTTCATGTCCGGTAACGCCGCACATTTCAGCCAGCATCAGCTCGGTGTAGGAGGAGCAGTCGAGGCCGCACCCCTCTTCAAGGAGGATCTTCATGATGCCCGGAGTGGGAGTTGCCTTCACGGCAAAATACTCCTTAAACCCCTCGTTCCAGGCAAAGGCGGCCTTCAGACGGCGCACGTTTTTGCGGATACCAGCTTCGTCGTAAATATGGAAGGGGGTGGGATAGGTCTTGGTCAGGGCTTCGGCCTGGTCCTTGGTCAAAAAGGGAGTTTTCATATATGATTCGATTTCCTTCTTAGTCTTGGTCTAAATGATACTGTTCCAGATCGGTGTTGCGCAGGGAGTCTCCTCCATCCACCAGGATGGTCTGTCCAGTAATGCTCCGGCCGGAGGGAGATGCCAGAAATTCGGCAAAGTCCGCAAGCTCGGAGGAAGGAACGAATCGTTTGAGGGGAATCCGTTCCTTGATGCGATCCACCTTTTCGTAAAAATCAGGGGTTTTATCGTATTCCGGGTCGATGTTACCCGGGGCAATGCAGTTCACCCGAATGCCGTAGGGAGAGAATTCCAGAGCGGCCCACTTGGTGAAACGGGCCATGGCGGCCTTCATGGAGGCGTAGATGGAATTGCGGCCCTTGAAGTTCACCACCAGGTGGTTGGAGCCGATGAGGATGATGGTCCCCGGGGTTCCCTTTTCCCGCATGAACTTACCGGCTTCTGCCGTGCAGAAATAGCAGGCACGGAAATTCAGGTTGATAACCGTGTCCACCGTTTCCTCGGTAATTTCAAAGAGACTCCCACGAATGGTCAGGCCCGAGTTATTGACGAAGAGATCCAACCGGTCGTATTCGGCACGGAACTTTTCAAACAGCCGTTGGGCACCCCCCGATTGGGCAAGATCCTCCACCAATACCTTGCAGGTGACACCACGGGCTTCGATTTCCCGACGGGTATCCTCCGCCAATTCAGGGTTGCGGCCCGAATGGTGCAGGCAAATATCATAACCCATTTCTGCAAAGCGAATGGCCATGCCACGTCCATTACCCGATCCGGCACCGGTGATAAAGCACACCTTACGTTCTGTCATAGGCTTAGTCATTCTCAAAGTGGTAGGCATCCAGAGGAGCATTCAGGAGGGAGTCGCCGGCGTCCACGTCAATGGTTTGACCGGTGATGCTACGGGCAGAAGGAGAAGACAGGAAATGAGCAATGTCAGCAAGCTCGGAGGAGGTAACCATCTGCTTCAGAGGCAGGGTGGGGTTCACCCATTCCCGCTTGGCTCGGTAACCGGGGGTCTTGTCGTATTCCGGATCGATCCAGCCCGGAGCAATGCAGTTGACGCGAATCTTGTATGGGGAGAATTCCAGGGCAGCCCACTTGGCAAAACGGACCATAGCGGCCTTGAAAGAGGCATAAATGGAGGTACGACCCGGGAAATTGACACAGTGGTGATTGGAGCCGATCATAATAATAGAACCTTCGATTCCCTTTTCCCGCATGAATTTGCCCGCCTCGGCTACGCAGAAGTAGCAGGCACGGAAGTTGACGTTGCTGACAGTATTGAAGACCTCTTCATCCACCTTCATGATGGCGCCACCCATGGTACGGCCGGAGTTATTGACAAAAACGTCCAGGCGATCGTATTCGGCACGGAACTTTTCAAACAGGCGCTGGGCGGCACCCGATTCCGAAAGATTTTCGGTGAGGATCTTACATTCAACACCCTTGGATTCGATGATTTCCTTGGCTTCTTCGGCGCTCTGGGGGTCACGTCCGGAATGATGCAGACAGATATCGTAGCCCAGCTCCGCCATGCGGATGGCCATGCCACGACCATTGCCCGAACCCGAACCGGTGATAAAACATACTTTTCTTTCCATTTTATTTTCAATCCTTTTCAAAATGATAGTTTTCCAGGGGTGCATTCAAAAGGGAGTCTCCCCCATCCACGTCGATGGTCTGGCCGGTGATGCTCCGGCCCGAGGGGGATGCCAAAAACTCTGCCAAATCGGCAAGCTCACAGGGGGGAACCATCCGCTTCAGGGGCAGGGTGGGTTCCACACTCTTTACGTATTCCTCCATGTCAATGTCATACTCCGCCAGGCGTTCGGCCTCCAGGGGCAGGATGTAGCCCGGGGCGATGCAGTTAACACGGATCTTATAGGGGGAGAATTCCAGGGCCGCCCATTTGGTGAAGCGAACCATGGCCGCCTTCAGGGAGGCGTAAACCGAAAATCCTCCGGGGAAATTGACTCGGTGATGGTTGGATGCGATCAGAGAAATGGAGCCTTCGATTCCCTTTTCCCTCATGAACTTTCCCGCTTCGGCTACGCAGAAGTAGCAGGCACGGAAATTGACGCCCATGAGCTTATTGAACATGGATTCCTCGGTTTCCATGATGGGTCCCCCATCGGTGATACCCGAATTATTGATGAATACGTCCAGGCGGTCATATTCAGCCCGGAACTTTTCAAACAGACGCTGGGCGGCACCCGATTCCGCCAGATTTTCCGAAAGAATCTTGCAATCCACCCCTTTTTCAAGGATGGTCTGCCGGGTCTTTTCAGCCCCCTTGGGATCTCTTCCCGAATGGTGCAGGCAAATATCATAGCCCAGTTCGGCAAACCGGATGGCCATGCCCCGGCCGTTGCCTGAACCCGAACCGGTGATAAAACATACTTTTTTTGCCATGTATCTTAGTCCTTTTCAAAGTGATAACTGTCTAAGGGTGCATTCAGAAGGGAGTCTCCCCCATCCACGTTGATGGTCTGACCGGTGATGCTCCGGGCAGAGGGAGAGTCCAGGAAGGCGGCGATCTCCGCCAGCTCTTCCGAGGGAACATAGCGCTTGAGGGGAATACCGGTAGAGATTCTGTCCCGGTTGGCATTGAAGTTTTCCCGTTTCTCATAGCCCGGATCAATGTAGCCCGGGGCAATACAGTTGACCCGAATGCCATGATGGGAGAACTCCAGGGCCGCCCACTTGGTAAAGCGGACCATAGCCGCCTTGGCCGATGCGTAAGCCGAAAAATGGCTCGGGAAGTTCACCAGGTGGTGATTGGAGGCAATGATAACGATGTTACCCTTGATGCCCTTTTCCCGCATAAACTTGCCCGCTTCGGCAACGCAGAAATAACAAGCCCGGAAATTGAGGTTGGTAATGAAGTTGAAATCCTCTTCGGTGGCTTCCATCAGGGAAAACATTTTGGTTTTTCCGGAATTGTTGATAAACAGATCTAACCGATCGTATTCGGCACGGAATTTTTCAAACAGACGCTGAGCCGCTCCCGACTGGGTCATATCCTCTTCCAGGAGCTTGCAGTCCACGCCCTTGGCCTGGATGATTCTTTGGGTCTCCTTGGCCATTTCGGGATTGCTTCCCGAATGGTGCAGACAAATATCATACCCCATATCCGCCAGGCGGATGGCCATGCCCCGCCCGTTGCTGGAGCCCGAGCCGGTAATAAAGCAAACCTTACGTTCCATATACTAATCCTCATCAAAGTGATAGCTTGCCAGGGGTGCGTTCAAAAGAGAGTCTCCCCCATCCACGTTGATGGTCTGGCCGGTGATACTTCGGCCTGAGGGGGATGCCAAAAATTCAGCCAAATCGGCAAGCTCCGCCGGGGTAACGATACGTTTCAGGGGAATTCTGGGATAAAGCGATTCTTCAAATCGCTGATATAGCTCCTTTTCCCGATTGAGGGGCAGGATATAGCCCGGGGCAATGCAGTTGACACGAATGCCATAGGGCGAGAATTCCAGAGCCGCCCACTTGACAAAGCGAACCATGGCGGCCTTCATGGAAGCATAGATGGAAAAGGATCTCGGAAAATTCACCAGGTGGTGATTGCTGGCAATGGTGGCGATACTACCACGGATGCCTTTTTCCCGCATAAACTTGCCCGCCTCCGCCACGCAGAAGTAACAAGCACGGAAGTTCACGTTGATGACCTGGTTGATGGATTCCTCATCCACCGTCATCAGGGGACTTCGGCGGGTAATACCCGAATTGTTGATAAAAATATCCAAACGGTCGTATTCTGCCCGGAATTTTTCAAAAAGCCGCTGGGCAGCCCCCGATTCGGTTAGATCTTCCACCAGGATTTTGCAATCCACACCCTTGGTAAGGACCTCCTGCCGGGTTTTTTCCGCCCCCTCCGGGTCACGGCCGGAGTGATGCAGACAAATATCGTAACCCAGCTCGGCAAAGCGGAGGGCCATACCACGACCATTGCCCGATCCGGAACCGGTGATGAAGCACAGCTTGCGTGCCATACACAGAACCTTCTTTTCCGAAAATAACGCCTTTTCAGCTCCTATACAGTATAATCAAATCCCCCATTTAAGTCAATCATCATAGTGACGAAATTCGTCCCACTTTGGGGGAGGTTGCAGGGCAATTGCATAAAAATGCATAATTCCCCGTCTACTCATCCGGTTTTCAATACTCCCTCGTTTTTTATTGCATTTTTGCAGATTTTGTGTTTTTTCTCTTGCGAAGTTGTGTTCATGGTGATATAATGGAGAAAAATATACAAGGAGGGATTCCACTTGGCCCTGTTGCAAGTCAACTTTTTTTCCGACACCTTGGGTATGTCCACATCCATGAATGTAATCATGCCGGAATACACCGAAGAGGGTGCCAGCATTCCCGTGCTCTACCTTCTGCACGGTATGTCGGACGACCACACCGCTTGGTGCCGTTACACCTCCATCGAGCGTTACGCTCAGGAACGCGGCATCGCCGTTGTCATGCCCACCACCGCCCTTGGCTGGTACACCGATATGTACGTGGGCTACAACTACTTCACCTTCATCACCGACGAGCTTCCCAAAATCGTCAAAAGCTTCTTCCCCCGCATTTCCCAAAAACGGGAAGAAACCTTCGTAGCGGGCCTTTCCATGGGCGGCTACGGCGCCCTGAAGTGTGCCCTTCTCCGTTCCGACGTCTTTTCCAAGGCCGGATGCCTGTCGGGTGCTTTGGACGTGGCCGAGCTTTACAAAAACTGGGCCAGCCTGGAAGATGAGAAGACCTTCTGGGAAGATATTTTCGGGCCCCGCCGCAAGCTTCGCGGAAGCGGCAACGACCTGATGGCCGAAGCCGAAAAGCGGGCAACCTGCGAAACCAATCCCGACATCTTCGTCTGGTGCGGCAAACAGGATTTCCTTTACAAAAACAACCTCCGGGCGGTACGCAAGCTTAAGAGCCTTGGCTACAACGTCACCGCCACCTATTCCGCCGGGGATCACCAGTGGAAGTATTGGGATCAGCACATCCAGGATATTCTTGACTGGATGGGACTTGCCAAAAAGGAGGTAAAGTAAGATGGCACTGGTTAAAGTAAACTATTCATCCAAGGTTTTGGGCATGGGCGTCACGGTGGACGTGATCCTGCCCCAGAAGGCCACCCGTCTGATCGGCATGGAAACCGCCGAACGGGAGGGCGGCACCCCGGTTCTGTGGCTGCTGCACGGTGCCTCCGATGACGAAACCATCTGGCAGCGCCGCACCTCCATCGAACGCTATGCCGCCCCTCTGGGTCTGGCTGTGGTTATGCCCGGCGTTCAGCTTTCCAGCTATTCCGACATGGCCCACGGCGGCAAATACTACACCTTCGTTTCCAAGGAACTGCCGGAAGTCATGCACAACATGTTCGGCTTCTCCACCAAGCGGGAGGACAACTTCATTGCCGGACTTTCCATGGGCGGCGCCGGCTGCATGAAGATCGGTCTGGCAAACCCGGAAAAGTATGCCGCCATCGGCTGTATGTCCGCCGGCATCACCAACCGGGCCGCAAGCAAAAAGCCCCCCAAGAAGGGCAGCGGCATGCAGGGTCGGATGTACATGACCTATGGTGACCGGGATCTCCGGGGTACCGAAGAGGATCCCGAGTTCCAGGCCAAGTCCATCATCGCCGAAGGCAAGCCCATCCCCCGGATCT
>SVKS01000122.1 GCA_015068345.1 Oscillospiraceae bacterium | reverse complement strand
AGACGCGCCGCCTCGTGCGCTATGCCGCGCCGGTTGCGGCGCGGGCGCGGGCGCTGCTGCCGCCTTCTGCGCGCGCTGCGGCCTGCGGTTCGCTGCAGGGCACGGCGCCGCTCATTCGCTATCTGGAGGATACGGCGGGCTTCCCGGTATTTGGCCAGGCGGGCTTCCTTGATGTTGCCGTAATCCAGGCGGGTGGTATCGCTGTTGTGGGCCAGGTCGGCAAGCTTCACGGCGGTGGCAAGCCGGTTACCTTTCATAGCACGAACGTAATCGAGATAGGGTACCGCTTCGTCGTGGGTCAGGAGCATGACAGCCTCCACCACCTCATCCGGGAAACCGTGCCGGCGCAGGTCGGCTTCGGTGCAGGCAGTATCCTCCACCAAATCGTGGAGCAGGGCCACGGTGGTAGTGAGTTCATCCTCCATCTGTTCCGCCAGGTGGATAGGATGAAAAATATAGGGAATATCGCTTTTATCCAGCTGACCGTGATGGTAGTGGTAGGCGATGCGCATGGCTTTTTTCGTCATTTCGGTATAGATCATGGGTCATTTCTCCTTATCAAACGAGATTTTAGGAAGCGACCAACGATAATGGGCCGCAAGCAGCCGGATGAGAATGGTAACCCCCACCGAAAGGAAGGTACCAAGCACCCGGTAGGAGGTGCCGGTGCGAAGGAGGTAGTAGATAATGCTCCCCAGGATAGAGGCCACAGCGTAGATATGCCGGGTGAGGATATAGGGCTTTTCGTTCACCAGAACGTCCCTCAGGACGCCGCCCCCTACCCCGGTCATGACCCCCATCAGCAGGGTCAGGAGGAAGTTATCCCCAAAACCGGATTCCACCGCCACCTCCACCCCGGTGACCGAAAAGGCCGCCAGGCCGATGGCGTCGAACACCACGTTGATGCTTTCCACCTTTTTCTGCAGGTCCCGGAAGCGCCGGACGTTGATCCAGGCCACCACAAAGACCACCACCCCGGTGAACATGGCCACCAAAAGGGTTTCGGGGCTTTCAAACACCCGGGGCGGGGTGTAACCCAAAAGCAGGTCCCGCATGATCCCGCCGCCCACGGCGGTGATGGAGCCTACGATGATGACCCCAAACAGATCCAGCCCGCTTCCGATGGCCACCAGAGCCCCGGAAACCGCAAAGGCCACCGTGCCAATCCATTCCATGCAGTATATCAAAAGGTCCCGTACCACTGATTAATTCTCTCCTTATCCCTTCAGGTCGTAATAGCGCACCTTTTTGAGTTGAATATTCTTCCAACGGGCCCGTTCATCCCGGTTTTTGGGGTTTGCCACAATGATTTCGCTGAGATAGCCCGGGTAGTCCCGGAGGGAATCCAGGTTTTCCACCCGGCAGTCGTACATACCAAGGCAACGGAATTCCCTTCGCCGCTGGCCAAACAACAGGTCCAGATTGGGGAGAGTCGCCCCCTCCAAAAAGAGCATCCGAAGCTCCGGCAGGTCGGTAACAAAATCCAGATCGGTGATCCCCTGGGCATGGTAGAGATTCAGGTCCCACAACATCGAAAACAGGGACAACACCCCGTAATCCGGCAGGGGGCAAAAGGCATAGAACCCCACCACCTTCAGGGCGGCCAGTTCTTCCATCAGTTCTCCATCCAAAAGGTCCCCCGGTTCCAGAAAAATATCCGGGGTCTTCATGTTATAGGCGTTGGTATCGTAATACCAGGGCACGTGAATGGAGCGCACCGGCTCCCCGGTTTGGGTGACACCGATGGCCATCCAGTCGGAGGTACGGTTTTGTAGTTTTTCCCGTTGGCTTTGCAGCATATTACGCCTCCCCCTTCATCATGCCCATGAGCATTTCCCCGGAGGTATGAAGGAGCCGCAGATAATCGGGGGCAATGGCCCGGGGCAGCCGGTCGTAGACCATTTCCAGGGTCAGGTCCCCGGTGTAGCCAATGGTGCCAAAGGTTTCCATCAGCCGTTTCCAATCGGTATCTCCCATGAAGGGGAAGGTATGCAGGTCTTTTCCGTAATAATTGTCATGAATATGTGTGGAGATGACCCGTTTTCCCGCTATTTTCAAAACGTTTGGCTGGCTTACACCATACTGCACCTTGGCGTGGCCGGTATCCCAGCAAATGCCCACCTCCGGCGTGCCAAACTGGTCCACCAGGGCACACAGTTCCTCCACCAGGGAACAATGCCGGGGCTCCTTCTGGGGATCCATGTCCTGGAATACCGTTTCGAAGGCTACCCGCATGCCGTTTTGCAGGGCGTAGTCCACCATGGGGAAGAAGAGCCTGTAGTTAAATTCCCTGGCGGCTTCCCGGCTATAGGCCATTTCCCCAAAGGGAAATTCATCCCCGTGAACCACCAGCATAGGGCTCCCCAGGATTTTGGCGCATTTGGCCGTGGCCATCACCCTTTCGGAAAACAGGCCAAAGGGGTCCTTTTTGTATCGATTGTAGGGGATGTGGCTCTGGTTCACCGCCAGGTCACATTCCGCCAAATATTCCGCCACCCGGGTAGCTTCCACCATATCCTCGGTGCCAAAGTCCAGCCGGGTGAACCCGGCTTCCGCCACCAGGTCAATGGCTTCCAGAATATCCCGGTCGGCTTCCCACACCGCCGCCTTTTGAAAATGTTTGGGATTGACCGAAAGATGCATCCGCTCATCTCCTTTTCGATTCCTATTATAGCACATTTCCCCCGGTTTGCAAAGAGAGAGCCGCCCTACAGAGGGCGGCAATTCCAAAGGTTATTTTTTCTCCTGACTCTGCAGTTCCGGGTATTTTTTCCGGAGCATGTGGCTGGTATAGGGAATGTCCCGGGCATCCCGGGCGGAAAGCCAGCGCACCAGGCCAAAGCAGCGGACGTACAGGAAGCCCAAAAAGACAACGAAGACCAGGGTAGCCGGGGTGGAGTCCAGGGTACAGCAGAAGTCATAGAAGCCATGGGCCAGCACCGGCACAATGATGGCAAGCTGTTTGTAGTTTACTCCCGAGAAGAGGAGCTTTCTTGCAACCTTCCCCTGCTTTTGCAGTTTGATCTCCCGCAGGCGGGCCAGGTCGTACATATGCCACAGGCTGTAATAATACCCCATGATGACCCCCAGGAACATATGGGCGGGTACCGCCGTCATCGCCCGGAGAATGGCGTTTTCAAAGCCGTATTTGGTGACGTAGAGAATATTTTCGAAGGCGGCAAAGCCCAGGGAAACGAATACCGCATAGATCATACCATCGAACAGCGAGTTAAAATCCTCGTTTTTGCGGGTGGCCATGCGTAAAACGAAGTACTTCAGTCCCTCCTCCACCAGGGCGATGCCGATGAAATTTTTGGCGGCATGCAGAAGCAGCGTCCGCCCCGAAAACAGGCTTTCAAACAACCCAAGGAGCCATTCCTCCAGCTTGGCCGCCGGGAAGCAGATGATGACCCCCAGGAAAAAGAGGCCCACCAGAAGACCCAGGGGTTCCTTTTCCACCCGGTCCTTGATATACACGTAGATACAAAGGGCAATGGCCGGCAGCAGCGCCACCGGAATCAGAAAGAGTTCGCTCATTGGCCCACCTCCTTTGGATGCATTATATGCTTGTGTCAAGTTAGGGACAAATCTATATCAATTCGAATCCCTTTAGATAAAGAAGATTTTGAATGATACCTTGACTTTTCCACCAATTTTCACTAATTGCCCATTCATTAGGATAATCACTCCATCTCCAAGGAACATTCCAAGAGCCATCTTCAAGTTGTGTTTCAACAATAAAATCACACTCAAAATCAGCAATTTCCTTGTTATTGGCGTAAAAAACGCTGTTTTTAGAATTGAAAAACTTCGATGGCTTACAAATATAAGATGTTTTCCATTGGTCAGTATCTTGTGTAATGCTACGCTTTATTTGCTTTTGGAGGCGTTTTTCTAATGCCGGTATATCAATAACATCTACTACCCCTGATTTTTCGCAATACTGCATAAGCCTAATGTAAAGACGAACGGCATTCATATCGTCGCTCAACCCCTGTTTATCATCAGCATAGAAGGCTTCAGCTGCAATACGAGAACCAACCTTATATAACTCGCTATTTTTGTTAGCAAATCGAATGATAAATCCAGCAAGACAGGCGGTAGGGTTATAACTATCAGCATTATCAATATCAGCGTGCCACCATGGTGCATGTGGGTAATCATTTGTGCTAACTACTTCGTTATACCATAGTTTACCGTCAAAATCTTTCCCACTTCCAAGATATTTAAGTATACCCTCAATAATTGGGTGTGTGTTATCTGCGAAATCAATTTCATATAGAATTTCTGTTGCCATCCAGGTTTGTATTGGAGAAGACTTTGGATTCCAAGCATCCGGTTCCAACGCATGACCAAAACCGCCATCTTCGTTTTGGTAGTATGACAAAGCATTTAACACAGCTTCTTTGTCACCATTTTCAAAATGATACTGAAAACGAGCCAAATCAATCGGTCGTGCATTGCGATATATAAATGCTTTTGCATTTTCAAAAGTCGTATTCATTAGCAGTAATTCCTTTTTGATTATTTCACTTTATTGGTATGACAAGAATCATACTTTTACAAAAGAAATCATACCATACTTTTCCTTGTTTTACAAGGTTAGATTAAAGTATGGTATGACGGTTATTCCTGCCTTGCCTTAATTATTATGACAAAATGCACAAGCCAAGGCTTAATTTGTCCCTATCGTAGCACAAGCATAGCACAAGCCTTCGCATTTGACAATGAAAAACGCCCCGGTGGGGCGTTTTCGTCTATTTCCATTCCTTGGGTATGGGGTAGCGGTGCTTGATCCCCAGGGCGGAGACGCAGTAATCGAACTTTTCCACGTCTTCCGGCCGGGGTTTTCCCGTGGGGGTATGGGTATTGTCGGCACAGCTGCCATTATGGAGATGCCACCAGCCAATGTCCTTGAAGTGGTAGCTTTCTCCATCCCCCACCCCGCCGCAGGCAAAGGCGGCAGGCACGTTGGGTCCCGCCAGCATGGCTTCCCGCAGGTAGTCAAAATAGTCGGTATAAACTGCCCTGGGCAGGCAGTCGTGGGCTACACAGACGGCGGCGGCAAGGCCCACCACCTCGCCCAGCATACCCAGGGTACGCATGACCCGGATGGCCGAGAAGGCTACGTGGCTGCTGCTTACCAGCCGACCCCCGATGAAGAGGTTTGGGATATCCCGGGCATAAAGACAACGGTAGGGCACCGGGCAAAGCAGGGCCTGGTTTTTGTGGTAGGCAAAGGAGCGGAAGGCTTCTCCAAATTTCTCAGCGTTGATGGGTTCGGGATAATGGATGTCGATACCCCAGGATACGCAGGCGGTGCCGTCGGGCTGAATGGGCACTTCCCCTTCCAGATCGTGCTGGGTCAGAACGTAGTCCCCCACCACCCGGTAGGCTTCCCGCTTGCCCCCCAGGGGGGAGACCCAGCGGATTTTGGATTTGGCAAAACGCTCCCGGGTTTGGCAATGGTTTTTCTGGTAGGACCAGTTGGCATAGATAGCCCGGAGGCCGTAGTCCCGGATGTATTCAGTTTCGTGCACCATATCCCGGGTGAAGCCGGTTTCCTGTTCCCAGTCGCCGCTTTTGCAATTGAGATAGCTGTCTTCGTCAAAATCCAGGCCCCAATCCAGGTCGGGGAAGGGCTGCTCCTCCGTCTCTTCCTCCGAATACCAGCGGATGGATTGGCCCATCACCAGGTTTTTGTGTTCTTCGGGGGCCAGTTCCTCCCCAAAATCCGACTTGGCGTCGTTGCCGTACATCATGGCAGCGCCGCCCAGCCGGGCCAGAATCCCATCCCCACTGCAATCGGCAAAGAGCTTGCCGCAAATTCTGGTCTTTTCCCCGGTTTTGGTATCGGTGGCAATGACGGCGGAAATATGTTCCCCTTCCTTTTCGATGGCGGTGACCGACTGCCACAGCATCAGGTGGCACGTTTCCCCGTCAGAGGGAACTTCAAAGGCAAAGGCCTTCCGGGCATCCTCGAAATAGGCTTCTTTATAAATGGCGGGGTTTCCCATAACCGGGGCAATCTCCTTCACAATATCCCCCAGATGCTCGTAGGGCTTGTGGTTAATCTGGCCACCCATGCAAACCCGGACTTCCGAGCTGTTACAGCCCCCCAGTACCCCCCGGTCCTGGATCAGGACGGTTTTGACCCCGCTTCGGCTGGCGGCCAGGGCGGTGCAGATGCCCGCAATGCCGCCCCCAACCACCACCAGGTCATAGGTAGCGGGGTGGTTGATCACCATGTTGGGGCGGTAGTCCGCCGCCTCCCCCGGGTCCCCGGCTTCGGTGGTGAGCAAAATGGCGTCACACCGACCGTTGAAGCCGGTCAGGTCGTGGAGAGCAATGGTATGCTCCCCGGGTCTCAGCTCCACCGTTCCGGCATACTGGAAGCCCCATTCGGCCCCTTTTGTTCCCAGAATTTCCCCGGTGGGCTTTCCATCCAGCAGAATTTCAAATTTACCCGCCGGGTCCTTCACCCCCCAGGCGGCGGTCCAGTCCCGGGTGCGGGCATAGATGTTGTAACGACCTTCCTGGGCCACCGTCAGCCTTCCCACCGCATCGGCCACCGGTTCCCCGTAGCCGTGGGCCATCAGGTAGGCAGAACCCATTTCCATGATGGATTGGGTGTCGTTGACCCAACCGCCGTATTCCCCAAAGCTTTCGGCTTCGATCCAAATATGTGGCATATATTCCTCCTTATTCGGTAATCAGCCCAGCTTCCTGCCAATCCTTTTCGGCGTTACGGTAATCCTCCTCCCCGGGGCTAAAGTCGGGGTGGCTACAGCAGGGCATGGTGGCATTGCCGTTTTCGTCGGGGAAGGGGGATTCGGTGTCGTTTTCCCAGATCTTCCGTTCTTCTTCCGAGGTAAAATCGGGGATTTTGTACTCCTTGCCCCCCTCCTGGGAACTGCGGAGGGCCAGAACGGCGGTGGCCGACATGGAAACCGAGCGGTAGACGTTGAAGAAGGGTTCCACCCCTTCGGTGACGTATTTCATAAAGTGGTAGGCAACCCAGAAGTCGCCGCCGCCGTGGCCGGCGTCCCCGGGCATCTTGTTCATTTCCTCATCCTCGTACCATCTGGCGGGATGGATGGCCACTTCGGTCTCCCCTTCGGGTACGTTCCAGGGGTTATACTGTACCCGCACCTCCTCCAGGGTGCCGCGGATGTTTTCCATGCTTCCCTTTTCGCCGCAGATGCGGTACCAGTTGCCGTGACCGCCCCAGGCGGCACAGCCGGTGACCCGGGCCAGGGAGCCGTCCTCCATTTCACACAACATGATGGCCGCCATATCCCCCACCTGGCAGGCGGTGCCCCGGAGGGTGTCGGGGGCGAACACGCACTTGCAGTTCACTGCCTTCAGGGAATTGCCGGTGATGTAGAGAATGGGGGCCAGGGCGTGGGTCAGATAGTAGGACCGGGGGAGCCAGTTACGCCAATGGAGGCGTCCCGGAGCCAGCATATTTTTGTCGTGGGGGGTGACCGGGTGGTTGTACTCCCCTTCGCAATAGAGGGCCTTGCCGAAGTTCCCGGTTTCAAACCGGCGCTTCATTTCCATGTTGCAGGCAAAGAAGGGGTAGTTTTCGGCCAGCATGTACTTGCATCCGGTTTTTTCCACCGTCCGGCAAAGCTCCACGCACTCCGCCATGGTCAGGGCGGGGGTACATTCGCTGAGCACGTGGATGCCCCGCTCCATGGCCTTCACGGCAAAGGGCACGTGCTCGCAGAAGTAGTTACAAAGCATCACCGCATCCATGCGGCCGCTTTCGATGAATTCGTCGAAGTTGTCGTAGACCGCAATGTCCGGGTTGGCATCCAGGAGATCCCGGATCCCCTCCAGGGAACGGGGATTGTTGTCGCAGACCGCCGTGACCTTCGAGCCCGGCAGGTCGTTGAAAAGATTGGCATAGCCGCCGCCCCGCAGGGTTCCCAAAATACCGATTCGCATGATTTTCTGTTCCATAGTTCATACTCCTTCTTCATTTCCGGATGATTGGGTTGTTGCCCCTATTATACGACCCCAAACGCAAAAAAGCAAGGCAGCGCCTTGCTTTTTCACGCTAAATGCACTTGATATATTCGTCCATATTGTTGACCGCCGCCACCACCGTGTGGGCATCCCGGCCCATGACGTCGTCGGGGAGATAGTCGGCTTTGATGCCCAGGTTTTGGAGGCGGGCCAGATAGAGAGCTGCGTCCTCCACCCGTTTGAAGGATTTCTGCATTTCCCCGGGGAAGGTCAGGGGGTAAGGGGGTTGGTCCAGCTTTGCGGCTTCCACCGCCTTTTCGGCAATTTCCGTCAAAAGCTCCCCATTGTCTCGGAATTCCGCTCGGTTGCGGGAAAGCTCCTTCTTGGTTTCCACCGTCAGAATACCCGGCACCGCCCGTTTTGCCTGGGCACAGGCAATGTTGCCCCCCA
>SVKS01000121.1 GCA_015068345.1 Oscillospiraceae bacterium | reverse complement strand
GGCGGAGGAAAAACCGGAGAGAAGGCGGAAGACATCCTTTATGGACTTCGACACAGAGGGGCAAGCTTTTTCGGCGCGCCCGGACCCGAGCAGGTGATCCTGACCGGGAATGCCACCCAGGCCCTGAACCTTGCCATTAAGGGGATGGCGGGGGAGGGGAGCAAGGTTTTGATCTCGGGGTATGAGCATAACGCGGTCACCCGCCCCCTCCACGCCCTCAAGCATCGTGGGGTAAAAACCCAGGTGATAGCAAGTCCGCTTTTTGACCGGGAGCGTTTTTTGCGTAATTTCCGGGCCGCCCTTTGGGAAAAGCCTGACCTTGTGGTATTGACCTGCGTTTCCAATGCCTACGGGTGGATCCTGCCCTTTCGGGAGGCGGCGGAGCTGTGCCGCCGGGCGGGGATACCCCTGATCCTGGATGCCTCCCAGGCGGCGGGACACATTCCGGTGGGTATTATGCCTGGGGTGGCTTTTTTGGCCACCGCCGGACACAAGGGGCTCTTCGGACCCGGTGGCACCGGGCTTTTGCTTTCCTCCGGGGAATTTACGCTGCCTACCCTTTTGGAAGGGGGCACCGGAAACGATTCCCGGAATCCCGAAATGCCCGAATTGCCACCGGAGCGTTACGAAGCCGGGACCCCCAACCTGCCCGGGGCGGCGGGACTTGGGAAGGGAATCGAATTTGTGGAATCGGTGGGACTATCCAAAATCCGATCCCATGAAATGGAACTGTCGGCCCATCTCCGGGAAGGGCTTTGGCGGATTCCGGGGGTGGTGACCTATGCCGCCCTGGATCCCAGACGACAGACCGGGGTACTTTCCTTCAACCTGCGGGGAGTGGATCCGATGGCACTTGCCCAAAAACTGGCCGAAATGGGGGTGGTGTTGCGAGGGGGACTGCATTGCGCACCCATGGCCCATGATTCGGCGGGAAATCCCGGGGGGACGGTTCGAATCAGCCCATCGGTTTTCACCCGGAAGGGGGAAATCGATGAATTTCTGTACAGACTGCGGGGAGCAATAAAAACCTGAAATTCCAGAGAAAAACCAGATGAAAAAGGGGTTTACAAGGGTGCTCCACTGTGTTAAAATATTACCATGAATACGCAAATGTGAAAGGGGTTGGTGTTGCTTGGAAGAACTCAAAGCTACCCTTTATAATACCGTTGGTTTGATCCAGATTGCCGACGTCGTGGACGTTTTGATCATGACGTTTTTACTTTATTACGTTTTCACCCTGCTGCGGGAAACCAGCGCAGGCCAGGTCATCAAGGCCATTGTTTTCATCATCGTGTTTGCCCAGGTGACCAAGTGGCTGAACCTTTACGTTACAAACTTTGTCTTCGACCTGATGATCCAGATCGGTGGTATTGCCCTTGTGGTGGTGTTCCAGCCCGAACTGCGTCGTCTGCTTACCCGATTGGGGTCCACCCGGGCCAAGGAGCTTCTGGCCATCGACCGGGAAAGCGGCAAGAGCGGGTTTGAAAGCTACCTTGCCATTATTCTGAAAGCCACCTATGACCTGTCGGCCACCCAAACCGGTGCCCTTATGGTGTTTGAACGCTCCACCAGCCTGGGTGAAATTGCCGCCACCGGCACCACCGTGGATGCGGAGCTTTCCATCGAACTGATTAAAAATATCTTCTATCCCAAGGCTCCCCTGCACGATGGGGCCGCCATTATCCGGGATTTCCGGATTCAGGCGGCGGGGTGTGTTCTTCCTCTGTCGTCCAACGTGGGTCTCAGCAAGGACCTGGGTACCCGTCACAAGGCCGGTACCGGTGTCAGCGAAGTCAGCGATGCGGTGGTGGTTATCGTTTCGGAGGAAACCGGTGCGGTATCCTGCGCCATTGGCGGTATGCTGAAACGCCACCTTTCCAAGGAAACCCTGGAAAAGCTTCTGTATAACGAACTGGCTCCCCGTTCCGAATTGAAAAAGAGAAGCAAACTTGCGGAAAGGAAGGGATGAGCAATATGAGACGAGCGAGATTTAATATTGTCACCTTTATTTTCGCCCTGTTTGTGGCGGTGTTCCTGTGGGTTTACGTTATGGGTATCCAGGACCCGGTGATCAGCGATACCTTCTACAACGTGGAGGTCAACTTTGTGGGGGCCGATGCCCTGAAGGAAAACAACCAGTTTACCGTTATGGAAAAGCTGAATACTTCGGTTTCAGTGCGGCTTTCCGGCAAACGCAGTGATATCATGAAGGTGGAACCAGAGGATATTTACGTGGAAGCCGATCTTTCCAGAATCGAGGCGGTGGGGACCAATTCGGTGCAATGTACCGTAACCCCTCCCGACAGTGCCCTGACGGTGGAAAACCTGTCCTCGGTTCGGGCTACTGTCATCGTGGATATCCGGGATACCAAGGCCATTCCGGTGCGCCTGGTGTACAGCACCGATCTGGAAGAAAATGAGATCGTGGGCGACCGGATTCTGTCTCCTGAGGTCATCACCATAACCGGAGCCCAAAGTGAGCTGGACACCATTGAGTTTGCTTACGTCAAGGTGGAAGATCCGGTAGCTGACTCCTATTATGAAGAATTGCCCTATATGTTCACCGATTCCTCCGGGAATATGGTGGAACCGGAATACGTGGTCAGCTCCACCGACAAGGTGAATGTGACCATTCCCATCCTGGTGCAAAAAACCATTCCCTTGAACGTACATGTGCTGGAAGGGGGAGGTTTGACCGCCGATAACGTGGAAGTTGACATCAATCCCAAACAGGTTACCATAGCCGGTGAACGGTCGGCAATGGAAGGCATGACCGAGCTTGTGATCGGTGTAGTCGATTTGGCCAATCTGGAAAGCAGTACAACCTCCACCGAAATGATCACCCTGGGCGAAGGCTTGACCAATATGTCCCAGGTGACCAGCGCCACGGTGAAATACACCCTGGTAAACGTTTCGGAAAAGACGATGATCATGCCCACCAGCAATATTTCGGTAATCAATGCTCCTGAGGGGCTCCTGGTGAACGTGACTGAAAGCGAGATTCAGGTGAAGCTCAAGGGCGGCAACGCTGTGCTTTCGGGGGTGAAGGAAGAAAACATTGACATGGTGGTGGACCTGAAGGGAATCACCTCGGTGGGTAAGTATAGTGTGGAAGTAGAAATTGCCTTTAAGGACCTGGCTGTGGCCCCCGAGTTGGTTTCCAGCTACAAGGTGACCATGGAACTTGCCAAAGAAAAGGAATAAGACCAATGCTATATATCAGCGGCATTGAATTGCCGATGGAAGAAAACGAAAAAACAGCCATTGCCGCAGCGTTGACCCGCTGCGGCTTGCGCACTTCCTACGAAAAAGCCTGGATCTACAAGCGGGCGGTGGATGCACGGAAAAAACAGATCAAGTTTTCCTACACGGTGGCGGTGGATACCCCGGATGAGGAAAGAATTGCCCAAAAGCTCACCCGGAAGGGAATCCATTTCAAACGGGCTTCTGCTTACGATCCCGACCGGGCGTTTGGTGACCCGGCGGGAAAGAGCCGTCCGGTGGTGGTGGGCTTTGGTCCTGCGGGAGCCTTTGCCGCCCTGATGCTTGCCGAGCGGGGGTTCAAGCCCCTGGTTTTGGAACGGGGAGGCAACGTGGAGGAGCGCCGGGCAAGGGTGGATACCTTCAACAAAACCGGTGAACTGGATCCCGAAACCAATATTCAGTTTGGGGAAGGCGGTGCCGGCACCTTCTCGGACGGCAAGCTGTTTACCCGGGTGGGGGACCCCCGGTGTGACTATGTGCTGGGACGCATGGCAGAATTTGCGGAGCTTCCCGAGATTGCCCGTTTGGCTCACCCTCACGTGGGCACCGACAAGTTGTTTGGTATGATGAAGGCCATCCGGGCCCGCATCAAATCGCTGGGGGGCGAAATCCGTTTCCACCACACCCTCACCGGTTTGGAAAGCCGGGAAGGGCGAGTAACGGCGGTTCTGACCGATCATGGTCGGTTTGATACCGACCGGGTCATTCTGGCTTGCGGTCACAGCGCAAGGGATACTTTTTTTGCGCTGGCTCCCATTCTGTCCATGGAACCCAAGGGATTTGCCATGGGAGTACGGGTGGAGCACCTGCGGGATGAAATTGATAAAGCCATGTACGGCGATTACGCAGGACATCCCAAGTTGGGAAGCGCCGAATATCGCCTGATTTCCAAAGAATACAATATGTTTTCCTTCTGTATGTGCCCCGGTGGTACGGTGGTGGCCGCCGCCAGTGAAGCCGGCGGTGTGGTCACCAACGGCATGAGTGAATACGCCAGAAGCGGCCGCAATTCCAACGCCGCCCTGGTGATGCCGGTGAGCGTCACCGGAGGGGATGCCTTGGCGGGAATTACGCTCCAGCGGGAACTGGAACAGGCAGCTTTCCGGGCAGGGGGCGGGGATTACAGCGCCCCGGTGCAGACCCTGGGAGATTTTGCCGAGGGCCGCGTGACAACAAAATTCGGAAGGGTGACACCCACCTATCCCGCCGGAACCAGAGGGGCCGATCTGGGCAGTTTTCTGCCCGGGGATATGAAGCGGGCATTGCTTGGGGCCATGACCGAGTTTGGAAGAAAGATCAAGGGCTACGATGCCGCCGACGCACTGTTCACTGCTCCAGAAACCCGAACCTCCTCGCCGGTACGTATCACCCGGGGGGAGGATATGATGTCGGTGTCCCTCCTTGGGGTGTATCCTTGTGGGGAGGGAGCCGGATATGCCGGTGGGATTCTCAGCGCGGCGGTGGATGGCATTAAGGCCGCAGAAAGGAGCTCCTTATGACGTTATACGGAATCGTGGACCAGGTGTCCGGGAATCTGTGCCGGGTATGCCTGGCGGATGAAGCCTGCGGGCACGACTGCGAAGCCTGCGCCGGGTGTTCCCGCAAAAATAAGGGCCGGCTCATGGAAGCCGAAAATGATGCTGGTGCCGTTGTGGGGGACCGGGTGGAGATCCATGCCCCCGAAAGCAGCATTATTCCGGCGGCCTTCTTGGTATTTCTCCTGCCAATTGCTCTGATGACCCTGGGGTATGCATTGGGAAAATACCTTCTGGATATGACCTTGGTAGGGGTAGCAATGGCCATTCTGGGGGCAACCCTTGGTGTCTGGCTTTGTGTGCTCTATGGCAAAAAGATCGGCAAAAAATCCTCCACGGTTTATCGGGTTAGCCGGATTCTGATGGACGACGAATAATCAAAAAAGCTCCCATGAACCGGCTTGGTTCATGGGAGCAATTTTTTATTCCTTGGTGGTTGCGGTGATATCCGACTGGGAGTTATCCTGGCGGGTGACCCGCAGGATCAGCTTGCCGTTTTCCTGGAGCATCTGATAGATGATGCCATCCTTGTGCCAGGTGGAGACCCCATTCTGGTCGATGGCAGAACCATGGAGACCCTCCAGGGCTTCGGTCACATCCTCCAGGGTAACACCATCCGGGAAGGTCAGCGAAATGTCGGACAGAGTGCCGTCTTCCCCGAAGGCGTAGCCTGCCTGTCCCTCGTACCCGGCATAACGGTCGGTGTAGTAGAGGTTGTTGTCATCCGCCGGGGCGGTGGTATTTTCGCTTTCTCCCCGTTTCCCCATGATTTCGTCCCGGGTCATGTCGAAAAACTCGGCAAAATCGGTCATCAGGCTACCGGAATCGGTTTCGGTTTCGGTGGCCGTTTCGGTTTCACTCATGGTTTCCGACTGAGTCTCGCTTTCAGGAGCGGGAATGGTGGACGGGGTGGGTTCGGTCTGAGTCTGGGGCAGAGTGGTGGTTTGGGATTCGGTTTCGGTATCCTCCACCACACCATTTCGACCACAGGCGGCCAGGGTGCATAGCAGAATTGCCACGCAAAGAATGGCCAAAGATTTCTTCATATCTGGTTTTCCATACCCTTTCTACAAATAATACACAGTGTTTCTTTGTGCAAGGGTAGTATGTGCCGCCTGCTTGCGGGTCATACATGATACCGGGAAGATTTCTCTTTGACGGAAAATTTTGTTTTACAGGGCTGCCAGAATGGCTTTCACAAACTCGAAGGTGCGTACCGAGGAGGAAATCGAAAGCCGTTCCCGGGGCGTGTGGATGTCGTACATTTCGGGGCCGATGGAGACAGCATCCAATCCCGGGAGCTTTTCGGCAAATAAACCGCACTCCAATCCGGCGTGGATGGCTTCAATTACCGGAGTTTTGCCGGTGAGCTCGGTGTAGACCCGGGCCATGGTGTACCGAAGGATCGAGTCCTTTTTGTATTCCCAGGCGGGGTAGTGGTTCCGGGATTCTACGGAAGCGCCAAAGGAAGTGGCAATGGCGCTCACCCGGTCGATCAGGGCAAGCTTTTCGCTTGTGACCGAGCTACGCACCGAAATGACCCCCGAAAGGCCCTTTTCGTCCACTCGCAGGATGCCGAGATTCAGGCTGGTTTCCACAAGCCCAGGAATGTCCCGGCTCATGGCAACCACCCCATCGGGCAGGGCGGTGATCATGCTGCAAAGGGTTTTGGTATCCTCAACAGATAAGGCGGTATTCACAGGTGCGGCAGGGGTCACCGAAATGGTGAGCTCCGGATCGGTGGAGAGCCTGTTTTCGTGGGTAAAGGAATCGATAAAGGCAGCGGGATCCTGATCCGTCAGAATGAGGGCTGTGCCATGGCTGGGTATGGCATTGTCCTTGTTGCCGCCGGAAAGGGAAACGATGCGGGGGGAACCGGGCAGGGTGCCGATCAAACGGCAAATGGCCCGGGCGGCATTCATGCGGCCCTGGTGAATTTCCACCCCGGAGTGGCCACCAGCAAGTCCCGACAGGGTAATTTGGTATGCCTGCATTCCCTTTGCGGGAGAGGCTTCCAGGGGGAGTGACAGGTCGCACCGGGCGCCACCGGCACAGCTGACGGTGAAAATGCCCTCGGCTTCGCTGTCCAGGTTCAGAAGGAGTCGTCCGGTCAGGGCGGCGGGGTCCAATCCCATGGCGCCGTCCATGCCGGTTTCCTCGTCGGTGGTGAACAGGGCTTCGATGGCAGGGTGGGGGATGCTGTTATCCGCCAAGATGGCCATAATCATGGCAATAGCGATGCCATTATCGCCCCCAAGGGTGGTGCCTTCGGCAGAAAGAAAATCTCCCTCCAGCCGGAGCTTCAGGCTGTCGGTGGTGAAATCAAAATCTACATCCGGGTCCTTTTCGCATACCATGTCCAGGTGGCCCTGCAGAATGACGGTGGGATGGTCTTCGTAGCCAGGAGTGGTGGGCTTTTTGATAATGACGTTGTTGTGTACATCCTGGATTACGGCAAGTCCTAAGGATTTGGCAAAGGAAACGCAGTGGTCACTGATTCCTTTTGTGTTGCCCGATCCGTGGGGAATGGCGGCAAGACCGGAAAAATAATCGTAAAGAAGCTTAGCTTCGGGAGATAACTGATTCATACTGAAAATCCTTTCATTATTCGGCTTCCTTTATGATATGAAAAAAAGCTGCCGCTGTCAAGAGGGGAGGCTACGAAAGATTTGACAATCTTCGCCAAAAGGTATATGATATAGGGGAGAAAGTATGAGAGGAGATCTGTTTTCGTGAATTGGTTTCAAAAACTGTGCGGGGTGAAGAATCCCGATGGCAGTTATGTGGAAGAGGGAACCCTAAGGGCTCTGTATAAGCGCTGTATTTCCATTGCCTGGCCCTCCACCGTGGAGGGGGTTTTGATCAGCCTGGTGGGTTCGGTGGATACCATGATGGTGGGCACCCTGGGTGCCGCCGCCATCACGGCGGTGGGATTGACCAACCAGCCCCGCATGATCCTGATGGTATTGGCCCAGGCAATTTGCACCGGAACCACCTCCATTTGCGCCCGGCGCAAGGGGGCGGAAAACAAAGATGGAGCCAATTCCTGCCTGATGCAGTCTCTGGTGATTGTTACCCTTTTGGGCCTTGTGATGAGTCTTTTCGGCTTTTTCTGCGCCGAATGGCTGATGCATCTTGCGGGTGCCAACCAGGATACCCTGGGCATGAGCTCCGACTATTTCCGCATCATCAGCCTGGGGATTCCCTTTAACTGCTGGACCATGTGTATCTGTGCGGCCCTGCGGGCGGTGGGGGATACCAAGGTCACCATGCGAACCAACGTCACCGCCAACCTGGTGAACGTGTCCCTCAACGCCATTTTGATCAACGGTCTTCTGGGATTCCCTGCTATGGGAGTGGTGGGTGCTGCTATCGCCACCTTCTGCGGTGCGGTGGTTTCCACCATCATGGCCATTGCCGCCGTTTTGAAGAAGGGCGGGTATTACCGTTTCTCTCTGCCGAAATTCGATAAGGTCACCCTGGAAGGCCTCTTCAAAGTGGGCACCGGTTCCATTGCCGAATCGGTTTGTATGCGCATCGGTTTCTTCGTCCTGGCTCGTATGATCGCCGGCACCGGCACCGAAGCCTTTGCCGCCTATCAGATTGCATCCCAGGTCACCACCCTTTCCTTTGTTTTGGGGGATGGGGCCGCCATCGCCGGTACTGCCCTGGTGGGACAGAGTCTGGGTGCCGGGGACAAAAAACAGGCCATGACCTGTGTGGGTGTGGTCCGGCGCATCGGGGTGTTCCTTTCCATCGGACTGATGATTCTTATTTTTGCCCTTCGCAAACCCCTTGCCATGCTGTTTAC
>SVKS01000120.1 GCA_015068345.1 Oscillospiraceae bacterium | reverse complement strand
CGTGTACGTGTTTGTGTGGTAACTACATTTTACACCTTGGTTTGCATATTGTCTCTATTTTTTGGGGGGGTGTTGCACTTCAAATTATAACCTACCCACCTCCCCTGACAAGGGGAGGCTTGGGCGTGTGCGTTCCATTGGCACCCCCTGGCGGGATTGCATGCCTATCCTACATCAATTTTTGTAAAATACTCCCTTTTTGGGGATCATCATAGAAAACAACACAAACTACACCAGGAGGTGTTTCCATGTTTATCGATTCAGCGAGAATTCACATCAAGGCGGGACGGGGCGGCGACGGTGCCATTGCCTTCCACCGGGAAAAATATCTGCCCAGCGGCGGTCCCGACGGGGGCGACGGCGGACGGGGCGGTAACATTGTCTTCGTGGCCGATGACAACCTGGCTACCCTGATGGACTTCCGTTACAAGAAAAAATACGCCGCCGAAAACGGCCAGAACGGCGCCGGAAAGCGCTGCAGCGGCAAAAAGGGCCAGGATCTGATCATTCGGGTACCCCGGGGAACCCTGATCCGCTCGGCGGAAAACGGCTATATTATCAAGGACCTGTCGGATGACACCCCCTTCATTGCCGCCAAGGGCGGCAAGGGCGGCTGGGGCAACCAGCATTTTGCCACCCCCACCCGTCAGACCCCCCGCTTTGCCAAGGCGGGACTGCCCGGGGAGGAGTTTGATATTCGTCTGGAGCTGAAGCTCCTGGCCGACGTGGGCCTGGTGGGCTTCCCCAACGTGGGCAAATCCACCCTGCTTTCCATGATCTCTGCCGCACGGCCCAAGATCGCCAACTACCACTTCACCACCCTGGTGCCCAACCTGGGGGTGGTCTACATGGGAGAAGGCTCAAGCTTTGTGGCCGCCGATATCCCCGGTATCATCGAAGGGGCCAGCGAGGGCGCCGGCCTGGGCTTCGAATTCCTGCGGCACATCGACCGCTGCCGTCTCCTTCTCCACGTGATCGACGTTTCGGGGTCCGAAGGCCGTGACCCGGCGGAGGATTTTGAAAAGGTCATGCTGGAGCTCCAAAACTACTCCACCCTTGCCGAACGCCCCCAGATCGTGGTGGCCAACAAGAGCGATATCGGTTCGGATGGGCTGGAGGATCTTAAGAAGCTCTGCGAAGAACATGATTTCCCCATTTATCCCATTTCCGCCGCCACCGGCGAAGGGGTGAAGGAGCTCATGAGCGCCACCTGGGAGATGCTTCGTACCCTGCCCCCGGTGACGGTTTACGAACCGGAGGAAATTCCCGCCGAACCTCTGCCCGATCCCACCGAGCGTGCCTTCACCATCAAGCGCAACGACCACGGGGATTACATCGTGGAGGGCGGATGGCTGGAGCATCTGGTCAATTCCACAAACTTCGGGGACTACGAATCCCTCACCCACATGCAGACCATCCTGCGCAAGGCGGGGGTCTTCGATGCCCTGGAGGAACGGGGCGTGGAAGAAGGGGATATCGTGGCCATCTACGACCTGGAATTCGAATACATCAAGTAAGAGGGCTTTTTTATGAAGGCGTTCATCAATTTGCCGAAAAACAAGGTGTTTGATACCTTTTTCACCCCGGAAAACATCGCTCTGGCGGAAAGCCTGGGAGAAATGGTCTGGGTGGAAGGGGAAACCCAGCTTTCCAAGGCCGAAGTCATGGAAAAAATCGCCGATTGTGACGTGTATATCACCGGTTGGGGATCCCAAAAGCTGGATGCAGAAGTGCTTGCCGCCGCAAAAAAGCTGAAGCTCCATACCCACCTTTGCGGTTCGGTTTCAGCCTTTGACGATCCCTGCGTCTGGGATGCGGGGGTGAAGGTGATCTCGGGCAACCGTTACTTCGCCGAATCGGTGGCGGAGGGGACCCTGGGTTATATGCTTTCCGCCCTGCGGGACATCCCCTACTACTCCCACCGCACCAAGACCCAACGGGTTTGGAAAAGCGAGACCGACCCCAACCAGGGTCTGGCGGGGAAGAAGATCGGCATCGTCAGCTATGGTGCCATCGGCCGCCATATGGCCCGAATCCTGTCGGTATTCCGCACCGACGTGCGGGTTTACGACATCAAGCCCCTGCCGGAGGCCGACGTGAAGGCTTGGCGCCTGACCCAGACCAGCCTGGAAGCGATTTTTTCGGAGTGCGACATCATTACCCTGCACACCCCCCTGATCCCTGCTACCCACCATATGGTGGGGCGGGAGCTACTTTCCAAGATCAAGCCGGGTGCCCTTTTGGTCAATACCTCCCGGGGGGCCGTCATTGACCAGGCCGCCCTGGAAGAAGAACTGGCCACCGGCCGGTTCCGGGCATTTCTGGACGTCTATGAGGTGGAGCCGGTCCCCGTCGATTCCCCCCTTTACGACCTGCCCAACGTGACCATGATCCCCCACATGGGCGGACCCACTGTGGATCTGCGGCAGGTGATCACCCACGATCTGCTCCTCGAAAGCAAGGCCTTTGTGGAGGAGGGCGGAGATCTGCCCAATGAGATCACCAAAGAGATGGCATCCACCATGTCGGTACATTGAGCATCCAAAACAGACGATAAAGCAAAAGCGACCCTTTTGAGGGTCGCTTTTTTTCGTGTGAGTATGGTCAGCCGTTGAAAATAACCTTATTCTGCAGGTAGTCGTAGCAAAGGGTGCGTCTGATGCGCAAGAAGTAGTCGGCATTGTCGCCCACCCGGACCAGCTTGAGGATACCCCGGTTGGCATCCACCGAAACCACGTTAAAGCAATCGAAGGTGCGGGTGCCCCGGACTCGCTTGCCATCGCTCCAGCCCGCCCAGTCGGAGGCACATTCCACCGCCACGTTCAGCACTCCGGAGTCGGTGTAGCCGAAGTTATCTGCGTGGTTGTGTCCTGCCAGGTTGGCAATATGAATGCCGCCATTGGCCTTGAAATCGGCAATTATGCCATCGAAAATGTGAGTTTCGTTGGGGGCAAAGTCGGTGAGCGTCTGGAAGGTGACGTCCAGTTTGTGGGTGATGGCGGCGGAGGGTTCGTGCATGGCGGTGAAGAGGTGGAGTCCCTTTTCCCGGGTGTCCGCCAGCACCTCGCGAAGCCAGGCGGCCTGGGCTTCCAGGTCATAGTAGAGGTTGAGAACCACCAGCCGCACGTTGGCTTCCGGGAAGTCCTTGTAATAGGTCATGGAGTGCTCCCCAGGCATGAAGGTGACACCCCAGTTTTCGGTGTGGCTGAAAAGCAGACGGTGGGGCACCTCCGGGCCGGTGGTGCCGCTGGCGGCGGAGACGGTGTCGTGGTTGCCGATGCAGTTCAGGAGGGGACGCTGGCAGGGATCCCCCTCGGTGTAGCAATCGTGGTATTCCTCCTGGATGCCGCCGCAGTAGTCGCCGGTATGCAGGGCGAAGGAGATATAGTCCTTGTAGTGGTTGACGTAGGATACCATCCGGTTCCAGGTTTCCAGAACGGCGTGGTTATCCGACAGGTGGACGAATTCCAGCACGTCGTAGTCGTTGCCAAGGAATTCGGTGCGCTGGGCAGAGGCCTGGATGACGAAGGGCTCCACGTCTTTGTTCAGGGTCAGGATGCTTTCGATGGAGGGCAGGGTCTCCCAGGGGCGTTTTTCACCCACGAAGACCGGGTCGTAGGGCTTGATGGTGAGGCTGTCGTAGTAGGCTACCAGTTTTTGTGGGTCGCGTTCATGATGGATGGACATAGTAAATTCCTCCTTGGCGTGGGTTATATCCTTTGAGAAGGGTAAAAACAAGACGAAAAACAGCAGATTCTTTTCGGCTTGTGAAGTGAAGTTTTTACTGACGCAAAAGTGAAGTTGCTCGCTTTTCTCACAGTGAAGCTTGGTCTTGCAGACCAAGTGAAGTTAAGTTTGCCCATTTCACTGTCTGCAGGACAACTTCACTTGCCCGCAAGGGCAAACTTAGTTGAGGCGCACTTCCTTACGGAGTGCGCCTCTAGGCGGCATTTTTTATTGGATGGCGTTTGCCACAGCTTGTGTAATGGCGTATTTGCCCGATTCGTAGGTGAGGCCACCCTGGAGGTAGAGCAGGTAGGGCTCCCGGATGGGGGCATCACAGGAGAGCTCGATGGAGCTTCCCTGTACGAAGGCACCGGCGGCCATGATGACCTCCGAGGTATAGCCCGGCATGGCCCAGGGCTCGCAGGTCAGGTGGCTGTCCACCGGGGAGAAGGACTGGATGCCCCGGCAGAAGGAGATCAGGGGCTTGGGGTCTCCAAACCGGATGGTCTGGATGATGTCGCATCGGGGCTCGTCCCCCTTGGGGGAGGCTTCGAAGCCCGCCAGGGTCAGCAGATTGGCGGCAAACACCGAGGTCTTCAAGGCCTGGGACACCGTGTGGGGGGCCAGGAAGAAGCCCTGGAAGTAGAGACGCCAGCCGTCGGGGTTACAGCCGGCTTCCCGGCCGATGCCGGGGACGGTGAGCTCTTCGGCCACCTGTTCCACCAGGTCGTGACGGCCCGCAATATAGCCGCCACAGGGGGCGATGCCGCCGCCGGGGTTCTTGATCAGCGAGCCTGCGGCAACGTCGCAGGGGGCTTCTTCGCAGTCCAGGGGCAGCAATGCGGCCCGCTCTCCGGTAAAGCCATCCGGAGCAGAACCGAAGGGTTCTCCGGCTTCGCAGAATTCCCCGTAGCAGTTATCCAATGCCACGATGACCCCGGGCAGGATGGACTTGGCAAGGAAGGTCAGCCGGCGAATGTCCAGGTTCGACAGGGTCACCCGGTCACCGTAGCCCTTGCTGCGCTGAATATAGACCACGTGGGGTTTGATTTCGGCAATGGCGGTCTTCACCGCTTCGATATAACCCTCGTCCGGGGTGCCGGTGAAGGGAACCTGGGTGAAGGTAAGCCTACCGGAGGCTTCCATGGTGCCGATGGTTTCGGTGAGGGTATCGTAGGGGGCCCCGGTAATCGACAGGAGCTTGCCTCCGCTTTGGGGCAGGATGCCCTTCAGCATGAGGCAGAGGGCGTGGGTGCCGTTGATGATGTTGGGGCGAACCAGGGCGTCCTCACAGCCAAAGGCGGCGGCATAGAGGGCATCCAGCTTATCCCGGCCCACGTCGTCGTAGCCGTAGCCGGTGGAGGGGGCGAAATGGTTCAGGGTGATCCGACATTCCCGAAAGGCATCGGCCACCCGGCGGGTGTTGTATTCGGCGATTTCTTCGATGCGGGCGAAGGCTTCGGCGCTCATGGCCTGGGCTTTTTTGGCAAGGGCGGTAATGTCCATGTCTTACATCTCCCGGCCCAGGGCAAAGGCCTTCAGATTGACGTCGGTGAATTTGGGGGGGACGGTGGCCCGGATGACACCCTCCCACTCGGCGGCGTCGCCGCCGATGATCTTGCTTGCGGCACCCAGCAGGGCCACGTTGCAGGCCTTGGCACTGCCGGCCTCTTCGGCGGCCTTCAGGGCGTCGAAGCCCACGGTTTGAATGTCAAATTTGGAAAGCTCCCCGGGGATATCGGCAGGGTAGGCGGCGGCGCCGGTGATCACCGGCATGGGCATGATCTCCTGGGTGGAATAGACCAGGGTGCCTCCCTGTTTCAGACAATGGGCATAGCGCAGGGCTTCCAGGGCTTCGAAGGAGATGACCAGGTCGGCCTTCCCGTCCTCAACCATGGGGGAGTCCACCCGTTCCCCGGCCCGGATGTAGGTGACCACGCTGCCACCCCGCTGGGACATGCCATGGACCTCCGAAAGCTTTACGTCCAGGCCCCGGTTGATAAACAGCTGGCCCAGAATGCGGCTGGCAAGCAGGGAACCCTGTCCGCCGACGCCGACGATCATAATATTCATCATGGTAGTATCTTCCTTTCTTTCCACTCAGGAAATGGCCCCGAAGGGGCACAGGGAAACGCACAGACCGCACCCGGTGCACAGGGTGGGATCGATGCGGGCTCCCTGTTCCTTGTCAAAGAGAATGGCGGGGCAACCGATGGACATGCACTTGCGGCATTTTTTGCACTTTTCGGGATCCACGTGGAGGGCGGGCTTGGGTTTTACGCTCTTGAGGAGGGCGCAGGGGCGCTTGACGATGATGACCGAGGGTTCGGCGGCGGCAAGCTCTTCCTTCAGGGCGGCTTCGCAGCCCTTCACATCGAAGGGATCCTCCATCCGGACCCGGTTGACGCCGATGGCCTTGCACAGGGCAACCAGATCCAGGGCATGGGTGGGCTCTTGCTGGAGGGTCAGGCCGGTGCAGGGGTTCTGCTGGTGGCCGGTCATGCCGGTGATGGAGTTATCCAGAATGAGCACGGTGGCAGGGGTCTTGTTGTAGACGATGTTGATCAGGCCGGTAATGCCCGAGTGGACGAAGGTGCTGTCACCGATGACGGCAACCGCCTTGTCTGCCAGGGAGGGATCCCCGGCCAGCATGCCATGGAGGCCGGAAACCGATTCGCCCATGTCCACGGTGGAATCCACCGCGGCCAGGGGAGCCACCGCACCCAGGGTGTAGCAACCGATGTCCCCCGAAACCCGGAGCTTGAGCTTGGAAAGCACGTGGAAGATTCCCCGGTGGGGACATCCCGGGCACATGACCGGGGGACGCACCGGAGCGGCGGCGGGGGCGGCCTTTTCGTCGGCCTCACCCAGAATGGCGGCCCGAATCATGCCGGGGGTGTATTCTCCGCACAGGGAGAAGAGGGCTTTGCCCTCACAGGCGATGCCGTGGGACAGGCAGAATTCTTCGATGAAGGGATCCAGCTCCTCGATGACGTAGAGCTTGTCCACCGTGGCGGCGAAATCGGCAATCTGCTTGGCGGAAAGGGGGTACACCATGCCCAGCTTCAGGTAGCTGGCCTTGTCCCCCAGGGCTTCTCTGGCGTACTGGTAGGCAATACCGGCGGCCACGATGCCGATTTTCTTGTCACCGGGGTAGATCTTGTTGATGCCGCTGGTTTCGGCCCAGGAAATGAGCTTTTGGGTCCGTTCCTCCACAAAATGGTGGCGGGGACGGGCGTTGGCGGGCATCATCACGTATTTGGCGATGTTTTTGGCGTAGGGCTTGCGTTCGGGGACCACCCGGTCATGCTCTTCCACCAGACTCTGGGAATGGGCCACACGGGTGGACATGCGAAGGAAGACCGGGGTATCGAAGGTTTCGCTGACCTCGTAGGCCAGAGCGGCAAAATCCCGGGCATCTGCCGAGTCGGCGGGCTCCAGCATGGGGAGCTTGGCGCCCCGGGCGTGGTTTCTGGAATCCTGCTCGTTTTGGGAGGAATGCATGCCCTGGTCGTCGGCTACGGCAATGACGAAGCCCCCGTTGACGCCGGTGTAGCTTGCGGAGTAGATCAGGTCGGCGGCCACGTTCAGGCCCACGTGTTTCATGGCGGAGAAGCTGCGGACCCCGCTCAGGGAGGCGCCGAAGGCGGCTTCGCAGGCTACCTTTTCGTTAGGGGCCCACTCGGCCCGCACATCCTTGTATTCCGCCAGGACTTCGGTGATTTCGGTGGAGGGGGTGCCGGGGTAGGAGGAGGCAAAGCTGACCCCTGCCTCGTAGAGACCCCGGGCCAGGGCGGCATTGCCCAGCATCAGTTTTCTCATGATCGAATGTATCCTTTCTGAACCCCGAAGGGTGTTGGTTTTTGTGGGATAATGGGGATATTATAGCACAACGGCTGCCATTTGGCAACCGTTGAAGGAATGGAAAGTGGGAAGGTTTCGGGGAACATGGGTGCGTTGCAGGGGGGATCGTAGGGGACGGGTTTCCCGTCCCGAAAGCCGATCATTTGTACAAACCTCCCGGGCCGGGGGACCCGGCCCCTACGATGCGAAAACCTGCCGGGTAGGGCATAATGACCTGGTTTCCCGTGAGGGAAATTTTCGGGCCGGTGGGGCCCGAAAAAACGGTCATATGCGATCGATCCGCATTTGCGGAGCGATCATGTAGGGGCCGTACTAAGGGCCGAAAGGCCCGCATGTCGGCCCGACATGGTACGGGTTCTACTACCCCTCAGTCGGCGTTGCCGACAGCTCCCCTGACAAGGGGAGCCAAAAGGCGGATGCGTGGAGCCAATGGCCGTCCGGTGCATGGCCGTCCGGTGCATGATCGACCATGCGGGGGTTGACAATCCCTCCGTCATTTGCTTCGCAAATGCCACCTCCCGTGATCGATTCCCTTCGGGAAGCGATCAATACACGAAGGGAGGCTTTGGTGGGTGCGCCGCACATGGGGTACGGGTGGCGGAACGGCAGACCCGTCCCCTACGACTACCCCTCCGTCTGGCCTGGCGGCCAGCCACCTCCCCTGACTTCATCCGCCAAAGGCGGATGCGTGGAGGCATTGAGTCGGGGGCCCAAAGGGATGATCAGAGCTGATTTTCGAAATAGGCCAAAATCCAATCCACCACGTTGCCGTAGCTTTTGACCCCTTCGGTCTGGCCGTGGGATTGGAGGTAGGAATGGTTCATATTGCTTGCCACTTCGGCGGTTTTGCCCTCGTATTGGTCCCAATGGGTGCCGTAGGCGGAAATATCGTCCCAAACCTCCCGGGAGATGGCGGCGGAGGCTTGTTGATAAAGGTCGGCATCTGCCTTCCGGAGCTTGGGCATGGTGTAAAGAAGACCCATAAAGCTGGCGGAATATTGGAGCCGGGGGGTGTCAGATTCGTAAAGCAGAATG
>SVKS01000119.1 GCA_015068345.1 Oscillospiraceae bacterium | reverse complement strand
TTTCCTTTTTGACCCTGGCGTCGGAGGTCTCTGATATGCTTTGTGATCCGGCGTTTGACAAAAAGGTGTATGAATCCGGGGCCCGATGGATTGCCTGGCTGGAAAACAACCGAATGACCCTGCAAAAAGGCCTGATTGAAATGTTTGTGGGGTATGATACCGGCCATGACAACAGCGGCAGATTGGAAGGTCTCTTATGTAAAGGAAACTACAGGCTCCCCGATGGGACCCTGGCAAATGCGGCGATTTTGCCCCAGGGAGAAGAAGTGGCACCGGTGATTGCGGTAGACATGAACTGCAACTTCTTCGGTGATCTGATGGCACTTTCGGGTTTTGCACGAAAGCTTGGTATGGATGGCGAGGCAGAGGTGTGGAAGGCGAAGGCGCTGGGGGTAAAAGCAAAACTGTTGGAAATTTGCTATGATGCCGAAGATGCCTTCTTCTACGATGTGGATAGAAACGGGCAGAAAAGAAGGTACCGTTCCAGTACCATCCTTCATCTGTTCCTGGAAAAGGTTCTGGATCGGGAGGCAGACAAAGCGCTGATTGAGGAAATATACGCCAGACATATCAAGAATGAAAGGGAGTTTTGGACCAATTACCCCTTCCCATCCATGGCAATCAACGACGAAAGCTGTAAGGGCCATGCCGATTTCAACTGCTGGGGCTATTATACCCAGGGATTGATCGTTTTGCGCTGTACCAGATGGATGGACGAATATGCCATGGGCGCTGATTTCGACTATATATGTGAAAAATTCCTGGAGGGTTGGACCAACTGTTTTGACGAGGTAAAATTGGGGCAGGAGCTTGACCCCATTACGGGCAAGCCCACAAAATCCTCCGAATGGTATTCAAGTTGTATGCTGATGTATCTGTATGCGGCGGAACGCTTAAAAAAGATATAATCGGGGTAGCGTGTAAATACAAGAATTAAGGGGCCGACAGATTTCTGTCGGCCCCTGTTTATTTTATTGAATTATTGTCAGGCAAGCATATCCATCAGATCCCGCAGGGCGGTTTCAAACTTGGCACCGTACCAGTGGTCGGCGTCCCCCTGGGTATTGATGATGCATTTTACCGTGTAATCGGCGGCGATCTTTGCGGCTTCGAACAGATCCTTGTCGTTCATCAACGCACCGGTGAAGGCGGAAGCATAAACGTCTCCGGTTCCGTGACAGCCCTTGGCGATCTTTTCGTGCTCGTAATAGCGGATGACACCCTTCTCGTATACGATAACGCCGGTTTTTCCGGGAGCGTAGCTCACACCCGTCAGGACGATGGTCTTTGCCCCAAGCATGGTGAGCTTTTCCAGAAGCTCCTTCACGTAAGCTTCATCGTAGGTTTCCCGGTACTCCACGTCGGCCAGGAAACAGGCCTCGGTAATATTGGGGATCAGAATATCTGCCGATGCACAAAGGCCCCGCATGGCGGCCACGTACTCGTCGTTGAAGATGGAATAGAGACTGCCGTTATCCGCCATGGCAGGATCCACGATGCGGATGCAATCGGCGGTGCCCATGGTGTCGAGAATATTCTGCACGTAGCCAACCTGCTTGATACTGCCCAGATAACCGGTGTAGATGGCCTGGAATTTTATATTCTCCTTCTGCCAATGGGCCTGGATGGCGGGCATATCGTCGGTGAGATCCCGGAAGGTGAAGCCGCTGAAGCCGGCGGTATGGGTGGAAAGCACGGCGGAGGGGAGGATGCAGGTTTCCAATCCGCAGGCCGAGAGGATGGGAAGGGCCACCGTCAGGGAACATTGGCCAACGCAGGATATGTCTTGAATGGTTAGTATTTTTTTGTATGCCATTTGGGTTTACTCCTTGCTTTTTGATGATATACAGTATATAATAAATTTGTAGATATTGAAATGATCAGAACAGGAGAATTTTATATATACAGATGAAGTACGTGATCGATAAAACCAATCGCCCGGTATATTTACAGATCTATCGGCAGATTCGCCAGGATATTATTGATGGGATCTATCCCTTTGGCACAAAACTGCCCTCCATGCGGCTGCTGTGTGACGAGCTTGCGGTCAGCATGGTGACGGTGGATCACGCCTATTCGCTGCTTTGCGACGAAGGGTACGTGGAGTCCCGGGAAAAAAGCGGATTCTTTGTGATATTTCGGGAGGACGACGGGTTTGCCGCACCGGCCGAAAGGAATACGTCCCACAGCATCACCCAGCATACCTATCCGGAATTCCCCTTTTCCATTCTCGCCAAAACCATGCGGAGGGTGCTTTCCGAATATGCCGAGCTACTTTGTGAAAGGTCTCCCAATGCAGGCCTTACCGAACTTCGGGAGGCGATCAAAAGCTATCTCATCCGCAACCGGGGCATGAAGGTGGAAAGCGACCAGATCGTCATCGGCTCGGGTGCGGAATACTTGTATGGACTGATCATTGCCCTGCTTGGAAGAGAGCGCGTGTACGGCATTGAATCGCCCTCCTATCAAAAAATTGAGCAGATCTACCGGGCGGCGGAGGTGGAGTATGAGCGGTTGCCCCTGTCCCACGACGGCATCGAAAGCACCGCCCTGGCAGAAACCAGGGCAAGTGTGATCCACACCACCCCCTACAGAAGCTTTCCCACAGGCATCACCGCCTCGGCCAACAAGCGCTACGAATACATCCGCTGGTCGGGTAAAAAGGGGCGTATGGTGATCGAGGACGATTTTGAATCGGAATTTTCGGTATCCACCAAGCCGGAGGATACCCTGTTTTCCCTTTCCGACCACGACAACGTGATCTACATGAATAGCTTTTCCAAAACCATTTCCCCCGCCCTGCGGGTGGGATATATGGTTTTGCCCAAGGGACTTGTGGGGGAGTTTGAAAACAAGCTGGGGTTCTATTCCTGTACCGTACCCACCTTTGAGCAATTTGTCATTGCGGAACTGATCAATAGCGGAGACTTTGAACGGCATATCAACCGGGTCAGGCGGAGACTGCGGAAAGCACGATAAAGAGGGCGGTCCGGAAAAGAAGAAGGGTTGCATTCATCCCGGGACAGTGGTATGATAATGGGGAAATCCAGGAGAAAAAGGAGAATACGAAATGCACGTAAAGGATAAAATCATGTTGAATCGGGATGGACTGGAGGAATTCGGACCGATTAACATCGTCATTTTTGGTGATAGTGTGTCCCATGGGGCGGTGAATGGCTACAACGACTACGAAAGGGTTTATTGGAACCTTTTGAAAAAGAAGCTGAATGCCTACCGGGACTACATGCCGGTGAATATGATTAACGCCTCCATCGGCGGCACCAGCGCCAGGGCCTCCCTGGGGCGCATGGAAAAGCAGGTGTTTGCCCATCTTCCCGACCTGGTGATCGTTTGCTTCGGTTTGAATGACGTGAACGGCACCCTGGAGGAATATCTGGATGCCCTGAAGCAGATCTTTGACCGCTGCCATAGGGAGGGGTGTGACGTGATCTTCATGACTCCCAATATGCTCAATACCTACGTGGCCGACGATGCCCCGGCGGAATACCGGGAATACGCCTTCAAAACCGCCGAAATGCAGAATACCGGCAGAATGGATCGGTTCATGACCGCCGCCATGACCCTGGCAGGGGAGATGGGGGTTCCGGTCTGTGACTGCTATTCCAAGTGGAAGGAGCTTGCCAAAACCCAGGATACCACCATGCTCCTGGCAAACCGCATCAACCACCCCACCAGCGAAATGCACGTCATGTTTGCAGATTCGCTTTACGACATGATCCTGGGGGAGAGCGCCCAGGGCGGCGGGAGTGACAGCACCATGTTCCGGGAATAAACGAGAAAAAGGAGCACCATGAAAGGTGCTCCTTTTCTTGTTTTTGGGATGGTTTTGTGATATACTGGATTCGAAAATATAGACGGTTTTATTTCTGGCGGGGCGGAATACAGCCTTGGAATCAAGAGCAAAATCGTACCGAAGGGTGGCGTCAGGGTGAAGATCTTCCTGGATCAACAGGAGCTTTCCGCAAGAGTGAAGCTCAATTTTGAACATTTGAAATACGATCCCTATTACAGCATTGGAGAGGTGTTTTCTCCCCGGGACTATTCCTGGTATGGGGACAAGGAGGGGAGAGCCCTTCTGGCCTTTGTTTCTCATTATAAGATTAGCGGAGAAGTGATTCCCTGCATGGAGGAAATGCTTCGCGAAATGCCGGGACGGCTCAATGGGGAGGGGTATTTTGGGCCTCTTTACCGTGGAAAAATACACGAGGAACAGCTTTCCGGCCATTCCTGGCTTCTCCGGGGGCTTTCGGAGCATTACCAGGCCTTTGGGGATGATGTTTCCCTTTCGGCCATCCGGCATATCACCCGGAATCTCTTTCTTCCCCTGAAGGGGAAAATTGACTCCTATCCCGTGGAACGGGATGGGGAAAAGATCGGGGGTGTCAGCGGGGAAATGGCAGGGGAACAGGAAGGCTGGCTCCTTTCCACCGACATCGGCTGTGCCTTCATGAGCATCGACGGCCTGTCCCATGCCTATCAGATCACCCGGGAGGAGTCGGTCAAAGCCCTTCTTGATGAAATGATCGACTTTTACCTTGCCATCGACAAGGTCAAGCTGAAGGCCCAGACCCATTGTACCCTCACCGCCGCCAGGGGAATGCTTCGCATGTACGCCAACACGGGGGAAGAAGCCTATTTGCAGGGTGCGGAAAAAATATTTGAGCTTTACGTCTTTGGGGGCGGCATGACCAAAACCTACCAGAATCTCAATTGGTGGGGCAGGGAGGATTCCTGGACCGAACCCTGTGCCATTGTGGACTCCCTGATGGTGGCAGCCGAGCTTTATAAAGCCACCGGAAAAGCGGAATACCGAACCCTGGCAGCCCGGATCTACCACAACGGCCTGGCCACCGCCCAGCGGGATAACGGCGGTGCCGGCACCGATACCCTGATTTGCGACGGGAGCGGATACCAGGATCTTCATCCCCTGATGTACGAGGCAAACTTCTGTTGCTCCATGCGGCTTGCGGAGGGGCTTTGGTACATTGTCGAAAACAAGGATATTCTCTGGACCGAAACCACAGGACGGATTGCAAAACGGGAGAATGGCACCTATGCGGACGGGGATATTCTCTACGCCCTGCCCGATGGGGAGCTGCTTCCCTATGCCGAAGAGGGGGTTGAGGTGGATGGCATGACCCTTTATCCCATCGTCAAGGGATATAAAGTGCCAAAGGATATTTTTATGGGTACAAAACAAAAAATCCTGTTTGCGTGAACCGGTCATCAGAAAAGTAGGAAAGGGAGAGATGGAGAGATGGTTGCGATCTCGTTTGCAGTTGGTATGGAACTGACTGTCCTGGGATTTATCATGTTTCGTGGTTTGGTATGGAGGCGACGCAAAACATATTCCTGGAAAGAGGAACTTTTACAGCTTTTGATGCTGGTAAATCTTCTGGTGATCGTCCGGTTTGTATTTTACCCGTTTGAAACGGTGAACGGGCAGATCCAACCGTTGCTTTTTGAACCGGAGGCCATATGGCCCCCCTGGATCAATCTGGTACCCCTTGTAAATCTGTTGGATTATGAAACGAAAAGAGAACTGGTGCTCAATCTGGTGGGAAACTTCTTGATGTTTGTACCTTCGGGGATCCTGTTCCCCAGCCTTTACCCAAAGCTCCGGAGCTTTGGCAGGACGGCTTTGGCAGGATTTTTGATGTCCTTATCCATTGAACTCTTGCAGTTGCCCTTTGCGGTGCGGGCAAGCGACGTGGACGATTTGATCCTGAATAGCCTGGGAGTTGTTTTGGGGTACGGCATACACGCACTGGTGAATGCTATGGTCCGGCTTTGCCGGAAAAGAGAAAAGGGGATAAAAAAATGAAACTTGTAACCTCCACCGGCGATTTCAGCTTCTACGTGGAGTCCATCACCGAAAAGGTGAAGGCCTTCAAGGGATCCAAATTCAAATATATCAATCTGGAACAGACCGGCAGCATTCCCGCCTTCTTCGAAGAAGGGGAGGGTTGGCGGAAGCTTGCGGAGAAATGGGCGGAAGCCGCCGAATACGCCGGGGTAAAGTACGTGGTGTCCCATGCCCCCTGCCTCCACAACCCCTGCATGGGGCTTTTCAACAACCCGGAGGATGAGGAATACCACCGGAATCTGCGGGCCATCCGCCGTTCCATCGAGATCTGCCACCTTCTGGGGATCCCCCGGATCGTGGTGCACGCCTGCTGTTCCACCGAGTTTACCAAGGAACAGCTTCTGTGGTACAATCAGAAATTCTACACCGACCTTTTGGACCTGGCGGAAAAATATAACATCTGGCTCATGACCGAAAACTGGGACGGTAACCAGTACAAATTCTCCACCGGGGCGGAGCTTCGGGAATTTCTGGACTGGATGGACCATCCCCTGCTGGGGGCCTGCTGGGATACCGCTCACGGCAATATCGACCCGGTGGCCCGGAAGATTGGCCAGTATGAGAATATTCTGGCCATTGGGGACAAGCTGAAGGGAATGCATATTTCGGATAACTTTGGGGATACCCATCACCACAGCTGGCCCTTTGCGGGGAATATTAACTTCGACTCGGTTTTGCAGGGCCTCCTGGACGTGAAGTATGACGGCTTTTTTACCTTCGAAGCCTCCTATACCCTGCTGCATCAAAACAATCCTCCCTATCGCCGGGCGGAATTCGACTACAAGGGAGAAACGGTTACCCGGCTCCTGAATCCTTCGCTGGAACTCAAAAAGAGGGCTGTGGATCTGCTTTACGAAACCGGCAAGTATTTGCTGGAAAGCTACGGCTTGCTGGAAGAATAAAAGGACGGAAGAAACAATGAATCATCCTGAACGAAAAATCGCCAGAAGGTTTGACGAGCCCTACCGCAGTCACACCGCCACCGATATTGTTTACAGCGGCAAAGCCGGCACGGTGGAAGCCTTGCGGGCGGCGGAAAAAAAGTTTTATCCTGCGCCGTCGGAATATAAGGTGTATTTTGGCGAGCTTCACGGCCACACCACCCTTTCGGACGGCGGCATGGACCCGGAGGCGTATTACCCCCATCTGCGGGATGAGGCAAAGCTGGATTTTGGCGCTTTGACCGACCACGACCACGGAGGGCTGAAAAGCGACGAGCTTTTTGGCGAAAAGTGGGAAAGGATCAAGTCGCTTGCCAAACGCTATAACGAGCCGGGACGATTTACCACCCTCCTGGCGTACGAGCGGGACTCCTATCCCTGGTACACCAACATGATCGTCTATTACGCAAGTCACGAAGCCGACATGCTTCGGGGCGTGCGGGATGGGGAGATCACCCGGGAGGAGCTTCATGCCTGGCTTGGGCGGGATGACCTGCTCCTGGTGCCCCACGACACCTGCACCCTTTTGTGGGGGACCGACTTCATGGCCCTGGAAGAAGCCGATATGACGTCCCTGATCCAGGTGTATTCCCGTTATAATTATTCCGAGCGGCGGGATCCGGTCTTTTTCTACCATTCCGATTGCGAAGGGGGCCATTGGCAGGACGCCCTGGAACGGGGGGCGAAGATGGGATGCATTGCCGCATCCGACGATCACGACGGCTCCAACGGTATGGAACTCCCACAAAAGCCATATCCCCACAATTGGCCGGGGCTGACCGGCGTGTGGGCAAAGGAAAACACCCTGCCCGCCATTTTCGAAGCCCTGAAAGCCCGACGCTGCTACGGCTTCATGGGGGGACGGATCACCCTGGATTTCCGGGTGAATGGTCACTACATGGGGGAAGAAATTCCCGATACCGGGGAACGTGCTCTGTATTTCAAAATAGATGCCGACGGCGATGTGGATACCGTCACCATCGTGAAAAACAGCCGGGATTATCTGATCCTGGGAAACAAAACCGAGCAGATGCTTTTTGACCACCGCCGGGAGCGGGATGTGGATTATTACTATCTGCGGGTCAAGCTCAAGGATGGCCGCATGGCCTGGACAAGCCCGGTGTGGGTGGGAGGAACAAAATGACAGAGCAGGAAATCACCCTTCGCCCGGTGGACGAGGACAGCCTGGAAGCCTGTGCTTCCCTCAAATGCCGGGAGGAACAGATCGAATTCACCAATTCGCCGATTTGGTCCCTGCTGCAGACTGCCTACACTTCCATTGCGGGGAAGTGCAGGATATACGCCGTCTGGCACCAGGATGAGGTGGTGGGCATGGTGCGATTGGATTTCACCCTCCACGATGGGTATTATATGTTTACCAACCTGCTCATCCACCGGGATCACCAGCGAAAGCATTACGGAGAGAACGCCGTTGCCCGGGTGCTGGAGGAGTTCCGTCGGGACGGCAGATATGACCGGGTCAAGCTCCACGTGGCCCCGGGTAACGCCGGTGCCATTGCCCTGTATGAAAAGGTGGGATTCCGGTGCCTGGGAAAAACGGCGGATGGTAATTTTTTGGAATACGAGATTGAAATATAAAAAGCCCCCTTTTGGTGTACCTGCGATAAAGCAGTATTTTGTAATAAAAAATGCAAAGTACTGCTTTATTTGTTATTACAACTGACAGTTGAAATAAATCCAAATAATTGTATCTGGACTTTCAGGATAATTATGCTACAATATAAGCAGAACCGGTTCAGATAATAATTACTGGAGGTCATTTATGGACAATCGTTTTTCTAATATTTTTAAGGAACTTCGCAAGCTACAAGAATTAACGCAAGAGCAGGTTGCGG
>SVKS01000008.1 GCA_015068345.1 Oscillospiraceae bacterium | reverse complement strand
TATTTTATAAAATGGACGAAAAAGCCACCGGCAAGATAGTACTCATTTCTGAGTATTATCTTGCCGGTGGTCTTTATATCTGCAAAAAACAAGTCTGGTTTACCTGAACCGGGCATAACAATGCACCTCGGCCTGGAGATGGAATTACGCAACTCGGTTTGACTTAGCAAGCATCGCCTTTGTATATACACAAGGCACACCTTGGGTATCCCAAACCCGTATACTTGTAGTATTATCATCCAAGGATGCGCCACGCAAGAGGGTATTCACAAAATCCACGAAGGCTTTCTTAAAGCATTGGAAACATTCAATGAGAAACGGGGAGCTGTTGAAGTTGGTCAGAATTGAGGACGAGGCTGACGCTGTTGAAAAGTTCAGTCTCTTTCGAGAGGAATACAATACCCGAAGGCCGCATCATGCATTGGGACTGGACACACCGGCTATGCACTACCGCCCCAGTAACAGAGAGTATACAGGGAAAATGGAAGAGTGGGTGTATGGGGAGGGATGCAAGCTACATAAGGTAAAGGAGACAGGATTCATTACGCTAAAGGGTCAGGGATATTTCTTAAGTGAAGCATTTGGCAATAGGCACGTGGCGATTCGTCAAGTGAAAGAAGGAAGTCCGCTATTTGATATCTTCTACCGACAGTTTAAGATTGCGCGACTGGACACAGAAAAGCGGGTTTACACGAGCAAGGTAAAAGAGTTCTTTCCATGCTTTGCATGTTGGCTTTGATTATGACATTGGCTTCCGGCTTTGCTTATGCAGCGGAACCAGAGGAAGATTCGGTAAATGCGCTGCCCCGGTGTTATACAACGCAAGCGACCTACCTTTATGCTTCTACAAGCATCAACAGTGCAATGCTTAGAAGGCTCTCTGGAGGTCAGGAATTGATTATGCTTACTACCCTTTGTAGCAATGGATGGCTCCACGTAAGAATGCCAGATGGGTCGTTGACCGGTTACGTTTTGTGTGAGCATATCATTAGGCCGAACTGATTGGTTAATTTTGGTTAATTGAAACAAGAAAGACCACCATGCTTCCGGCTACCTTGCGGAGCAAAGCTAAATACTGTATATCCCCCGTAATTGCGGGAGACAGAACACCCCGGGCTGTGACACACCCTCCACAGCCCGGGAGAGGTTTCAAGTGGAAAGTTGAAAGCTTGTGGAAAGTAGGGCGTTAGAGGAAAGAGAAAAGCGAGGCGTTTGCAAAAGGTATGGAAAACGAGGGGAAACCGATCATTTTATGGGGTACACCACATGGTGGCAAAAGGGAAATACTGGTAAAATCTTGTCGAATTCCGAAAGAGAAGGAGACACCAACGTGAGAAAGCAATACGAAGAAACCCTGAAAACCTTTTTCCACGAAAGACTGATTTGCCGCCGCTACGAGCTGGGTCTGACCCAGGAAGAAACCGCCCATCGATTGGCTATGGGTAGCCGGTCCTACGCCGACCTGGACAAAGGGAAGAATGGTTGCGGCGGACTCACCCTGGCCCGGTACCTGATCTACATCTGCGAAGATCCCGGTATTTTTCTTGCGGAACTGCGATGCGCCTTTGAGGATAGAGATTTTCATGCATAGATTGAGTTTCTTCACGGCCGTTTTCTACAGAATGGCCTTTCCTGTGACAAAAGTCTTGGTTTTGAACCATGGTGAAAGCTACGCCATCTGTCCCCGTTGCCATTGCACACTGGAAAGAGAATATATGAACTACTGTGACCGTTGTGGACAGCACCTCAGTTGGTCACTTTTTTCTTTTGCTGAAATTGTGCACGTGTCTCCCCATCCGCCGTAGGCGGGCTCGGCTCTCCCTTTGGGAGAGCTGTCGGCAACGCCGACTGAGAGGGTTGCCGCAGGCGAAGCCAGGGGGTGAGTAGGGGCGGATATCATGTCAAGAGAAAGATGGTTTACAATTTGTGCAAGGACATAGTTTACACTTTTTGAGGGGGGGAAGGAAGGGATGGGTTTACAGAGAGACAGCGAAGCTGTTCTCGGAGTAAAGCCATTCATTCCTTCTCCAACCATTGTGAACTGCGGGGATCTCCTTCTATCAGAGAGGCTAATTTTCATTTTTATTTTCCTTTCATCTACATTAATTTGAGACAATCTCCTATCAAACTCACTTGGGGATAGCTTTATTCGCTTTAGCTTTGCTCCGCAAGGTAGATAGAAATACGGTTTTGCACGTACTCGGCGGCTTGCTTGGCGGTGATTTCCCCGTCAAAATAGCGGTAGGCTTCTTCGTTCATGACGCGGAAGATGGCATTATCAAAATGCTGGAGATGATCCGCCTGCTTGATGATGTTCCAGGTATCCTCATACTTTCTTTGTTCCAGAGCGAGTCTGACTTCCTTATTCGACCCGTCCCAGGCCAGGTTCCGTCCAACGTACCTCTCACACTCTGCCTGGTTGATGGAAAATCTATCTACTTGCTTGATATTGTAATCATTATAATCCAGTCCCGGATCGTCCGGTGCTATTTCCCCCACCACGTCCTCCAGGAAATGCCAGCGAAGGAACGCACCTGCTGCTTCCCGACTTTCTTCTTTGTCTACCACAGCAAAATATCGTTCTGCATCAATTGCGAAGCCGTCATACACCGCCGACGGGAGGGGATGCGCCACCCAAGCCCAACCGCCTTCATTCGTTTCGGGTAATACTTCCGGGTCGCCATTTTCTAATCCTGCCACATATTCTTTGGCGGATTCGATACGGGTAAAATATGGATCGTATATCAAATTATCCAAATAAAGTAACCCTGAATAGGTTGGGGTAAGGGATCCGGGTGTTGGGTATGAATTCTCTGTTGTTTCGTACGAAGGAGCTGCTTCATTACAAAATTCCAGTGTGGCTTCAAAGCTTCCATCATCAAAGTGACAGTTATTGTTTTCCCAATCAATCCACTCGTCCAGGGCCGAGGTCATATGGGTGAATAACTGCCTTTTTTGAATTGACCGTAAAAATCGGGGGTCGTTTTCTCGAATAAAATCGTAATACGCATCGAGTGTTTCAAAGGGTTCTCCTTTCTCCAACAACCGATATTCCATCACCCTTCCCCAAATCGCAAATTCTCGGGGCAAATAATAGCAGGTTCCATCCTCCCGGGTAACGTCGACGATATTTTCAATCAAAACTCCTTCTTCAAAGAATTCGGGTACAACCTCTTCCAATGGAGCAAGAAGATCCTGCTTGACGTAGTTTTTCAGGGCAAATTGGTCGGCGGTGACGATCACGTCCACCTCCCCGGAAAGCAGTGCCAGATTCAGTCTGGTAATGTCCTTGTATTCCTTTGCCACAAACTGATACTCTCCGCCCTGGCTGTTAAACTTGGCCGCCAGGAGAGAAATATCATCGAAATATCCCCCATCCATTACACCCAGCACATATACGTTCCGTTCGGCAGGAACCGAGGTTTCCGATGCGGTCAATTCAATCAACTCGCCGTTTACCACCATCAAAATGCGTCCATCCGAAAGAGATCGCACAGAACGAACGTCAGACATACCATTTACGCCGCAAAAAATCAGTTCGCTGATTCGCTGGCTTTCCTTCCCATCGGTGCGCCAAAGCTCGCTTCCGCACATGTAATAGCTGTGGGTTCCATCACCGAAAGCCCCGCCGGTGGGGACCCCATCCAGTTCGGTTCCCTCCAGGGATAGCTCGGCGGTTTCGGCTGTCAGAGGGATCAGGCGGGTCTCTTTCCAGAGCGGGTCCTGAAAATACGTGTATTCCTTGCTGAAGTCGTCATATTGCTCCGCATGAACCAATGCATAGGGGACCCCGTCGATTTCCATCAAGCCGTAAATGGCATGGGAAACCTCCACCGGGATTTCGGTGGATTTGACAAAGCGATCCTTCACAAAAAGTTCAAAGTAATAATCCTTATAGTTGAGCCAGACGTAGGGGGTATCTTCCGCCATTACCACGTTGGCACTTACCCCATAATTCGTATATCTGCCGTAATTACTTGGCCCTACTGGATTCAGGACGTCCCCGATGGGTTCTCCGTCCTTGTAAAGTTTGTAGCGGACACCGTAGCTGGTTTCCACCCCATTCTCATCGGTATAGAGATAAGGCTCCCCGCCGATGGTCAGGTTCAGGGAGGGATCATAGTGCTGGGCAATCTGATGGAAGGAGGCGGTGGGCTCCCGCTTTGCGGTGTCCTCCACAAACTCCATGTCATAATAGCGGTACTCGGTCTTGTAGGGGGTACCGTATTCGGTACCATACTTGGCCACCATTTCGTCACTTGTGACCCCAACGGTAGCACGGAGCTCTCCGTCTACCTCGATGATATCCATGAGGGTTTCGTTTTCGGAAAGGCCAAGGTCCACGTTTTCCCCAAGGTAATTATTATTGTCTGGTTCCCCTGTTCTCTCACCATTTCCGCAGGACGAAAAGAGAGAAACCAGCAAAGCTATCAAGAGAAAAAGAGACAGCATCCCCCAAAAAGATTGTTTCACAGGTCTACTCCTTTCAATGCATATTGAAAAACAAAGGGAATCCTGTGGAAGAACCCCCTTTGTTTTTACTAGGATAAACAAATAGTATCAGCCTGTTTCGACAACACAGGAACGAAGAACATAGCCATGAACAGGTTCTCCCGGCATTCTTACATGCAGTCGAGTCGTAGTATGACCATATCCCTCAATAATCAAATCCTGACCTACAGAAAGATTCCGAAGAGTCGTAGCCCCATCTGCAGTTGAATAAAGCGAAGTCGCTTTTTTTACATAACAACGATTCGCCGCCCGGGTTTCATCTCCCGCTTCGGGCTGTGCGGCAAAACCGAACGCAGAGCATAGGCTCGCAACCAGTGCCAACACGCAGATGAAGGATACGATTTTCACGATCTTCATAAACGATATTTCCTTTCATAAATTTTATTTTTGGGGTTCCCAACGGGCGGAGCGTGACGTCTCCGTCCCGCCCATTGTTCCGCCCTTCTCGCACGGTTCCTTCCGTCCGCGTACCGTACGCGTCCGGCACGTTTTCGGTCAAAACCGATTGAGACGTTGCCTTACAAAAAATTTCTTTTTGGTAATTACAGTGTATCATAAGCCTTTTTATTTGTCAAGCATTTATTATTTATTTTCGTAACATTTTTTGTTTTTTTGTTCTTTCTCCATTTTTTCGTCATTTCAGCATCATTATTATTTTTTCGTCTTAGAATTTTCTATTCTTTCTCGTTTTATTTTTGTTTTGATCGATTTCATCTTTCCACGTTTTTACACCCATTGTGTGATTTTTCACACTATTTGTCTGTTTTTCTTTTTTCGCGCTTCGGGTATAATAAAGACCAGAAATTACCAAGGGGGAGGCGAAAGACATAGATAAGCTAAAATGGCCGTATGGCGAATTTATACGTGAAGCCCGCATACAACACCATATGACTGTCGATCATCTTGCAGAACGCATCGATCGTTCCAGCAGTCTCATACAATCTATCGAAAATGGCACCCGCCGCCCCGGAAACGAAACTCTTTTCCGTCTTTGTGAAGTTCTTTCCCTTTCCGCAGATGCATTTCTCCGTCCCGAAATCACACGCAAGGATTTTCTTTATATGAATTTGACCCAACGGCTCGCCGCGTGTGACGAAGCAACCTTGGTGCGCATGTCCGGATTCTTACACATTCTGTTATCCGATCCCGTAATCCCGGATTTTCCCGCCACCCCCGCTCCCAAACCCGACGAAGAAGAATAAACCCCAATAAAAAAATTCAACCATATTTTTTCAAAATATGGCTGAATTTGTTTTTCTGTTTCGAAGAGCGTTATAACTCTATTCTTGTTTATTTATTGTTTTTATTATAGCTACGTTTTATCTCTCGGTTTTAGCGAAGAAACCCATGGCATCTATCGCCCGAGTAATTTCCCTTTTTAATGTGTGCGGCCAAGTCGGTATAGTTCACCACGACCACTTCCGGTTTTTTCCACTGTTTCATATACTTATCCCTCATATCTTTCCAGATAGCGACGCATCTTTCTGATGGTATCACGATCCACGTAATAATGAATATTCCTTCCTTTGCTTTCTGATTTCACCAATTCCGCCCGGCTCAATGCACCCAAGTGGTAATACACGTTGGGTCCGGTCATACCAAACTCTTTTTCCAATTCCTTCCCGGTAACACCCTCGTGCTCAAAAATATAGTTAAAGAACAACCAACGGTTCTTTTCTCCCAGGGCTGTTACACAGGCAGCAAATTTTTCTTCGCTCGACTCGTCCTCTTCCGGGAACTGGGTTTTTTCGTATTCATTTCCCAAAACAAAGAGAAGGCTATCATTTTGAAAGCGTTCATAAATGACATTTTTACACAAAGCACAAAATGCTACCGTTACATATTCAAACTGAGTCAAGTCGGTAGACGCCTTTGCTCCTTCCCCCCAGCACGTTTGCGCATGCTCCTCAGTAAACTGCAGCCTTAACTGGGTAAGCATTTCGGCTTTTTTTTCGTAGAGCAACTTGATCTGCTGTTCCCGTTCTACCAATTCATAGGAAAGTCGTTGAATTTCTCGGGCAGGATTCAGCAGGATAGCCAGCAAATTGTTCTTGATGGTGTCGTTGCAGTTTTGCAGATCCCGCACAGCAAGCACCAAATCAGCGGGGGATTTCAATAATTCCGCAGCCCGAGCCGCCTCCAGTTCCGGAAAATAGAAGAGGAACAGCTGCATAGCCACGTCATTGTAATTTTGCAAGGCTTTGAAAAAGGATTGAACCGAGACTTCGTCATATTTCCCTTGGCACCCTGAAATATGCCCAAAAAGAAATTGTTGTAAAAAACCATTCGTTTCCGGCAGATAGTGAAAAAAGGGAGCCATCTCATCGGTGGGGGTATAGGGAATCAGGGAGACCAGTTTCAGTTCCTCCTGAATTTCCTCTTCATCTTTGGCCATTTCTTCAAACCGCTCCCGGTTGTACTGGACCCGAAACGAATAGATCGTATCCCACAAGATGGCAATTTCCTGCCGAAAGCGAATTTGCATAATCAAGCACCTCACAATAAATCAGTATATTTCTATTATACCGATTTTAATTCAAAAATCAATCCCGTTTTTGCCGAAAATTTTGAAAAGGAGGACGTCCTATGGAAACCATCCTCATTGCACTGCCCAACCGGCACGCAGTTGCCATTGCCAGCAATTCCGCCCCCTTGATCGATACCCTGTTATCCGACTATGCCCCCCATTGCCGGCGGGCGTCCGATTCCGAAGAATCCGGTCTTCCCACCCTGATCCTGGCGGCGCAGGACGGAGGCTTTGTGGTTACCGAAGGAGAGGCACAGCGTTTCACCGACTCTCCCTTTCAGGAGGTTTCGGATTTTATCAGCCGCACCTTGGCCGGGGATACTTCCCTTTTCATGTTGCACGGCGCCGCCCTGGAGTACAAGGGCGAAGCCCACCTGTTCCTGGCGGTATCAGGGAGCGGGAAAACCACCCTGGCAACCTACCTTTGTGAAGAAGGGTTTCCCTATATGGCGGAGGATTGCATCTACCTGGACCGGGGGTCCCTGATGGTTTTGCCCCACTACCGCCCCATCCACATGCGGGAAGGGGGTCTTGACGTTTTGCACAGGCTGGGGATGAAACCCCAAAGCAGATGGGATCCCATGCTGGAACGGCACGTCATTCACCCGGAGCGGGTTTGCGACAAACCGCTTCCCATCAAGCGCATGTACTTTATAGAACGGAGCGAAAGTGAAAACAGGATGCTTCCCCTATCTGTCCCCGAACGCATTCAGCTTTTGCTGCATGCGCCCCGGGTGGCATATCCCATGAACCGGGAATATCTCACCTTCCTCATGGGGCTTGCCCAGGCGGATTGCCGCCGATTGATCTATCGGGATTTGGATTTTGTCAAATTCTGTTTACAAAACTGATATAATCTACAGAAGTTCAAAAACATTCAGGAACATTTAGGAGGAGCGTAACATGATGACCTACGAACGAAACAACAGCATGGATTTCATCCCCGGCGGGGACGGCAGTCTGGTAATTTTTGACCCGGAATCGGGCAACACCTACATCCTTTCGGACGTGAGCGCCGACGTTTTGAACTGCGTGGAAGGCCCGGTTGACGAGGATACCATTTTGGAAAAACTGGCTCTTCTTTACACCGCATCCAGGGAGGATATGCGTCCCGACGTGCAGGAATTCCTGGCGGATATGGTGGAGAAGGGAGTTCTGATCGCCAAATGACGATTTCCTCCCTTTACATAGAGATTACAAACCTTTGCAATCTCAACTGTGCCACCTGCTACAACCGATCGGGTTTGAACCAAACCCGAAGCGAGTTCAGTCCGGAGCTTCTGCGAAGCACCATCCGCTTCTTCCTGCCCATGGGGCTTTCCCGGGTAATCTTCTCCGGGGGTGAGCCCACCTTGCACAGTCGATTCGGGGAGGTGACGTCGCTTTGCGGGGAATTCCCCAACCTTACCTTTGGCATGACCACCAACGGCACGGTTCATCACGAAGCCCTTTTGCACTTTCTAACCGACCACGACAATTCCGATTTGCAGATCAGCCTGGACGGCTCTTCCGAGGCGGTCAACGCCCTGACCCGGGGTCCCGGCAATTTTGCAAAAGCCCTGACCCTGATGGAGTCGATTCACGCCGCCTGCATTTCGCCCGGGCGGTTAAAGATCAAAACCGTATTATCGGGGCGGAACCTGGCGGATATTGAAGACTACTTTTCTCTTGCGGTGCAAAACGGGTTCACACCGGACTTCGCCTTTGCCCACAAATCAGGCAATGCCCAAAACGATTGGGATTCGTTTTCCCTCACCAGCGACCAAAAGCAGGATGCCATCCGGCGAATCGCCGCCCGTGCCAAAAAGTACGGTCTGGAGATTCTTTTGCCAAACGCAACCACCGGCTGTCCCTATGCAGCCCAAGACCCCTCGCTTTCCCTGGCAATCAACTACCACGGGTTCATTCAGCCCTGTCAGCTTCTTTACGACAGCCGCTACGCCATTGGCGATATTCACCATTTGGATGCATCCCTTCTTACCCAGGGCATCCGGCGTATTCAGGAGGTTGCAAAGGCACGCCTGACCCGGGATTACGGATGCGGCAAGTGCATGCTCAACAGCGGCTGCGGACGGGGCTGTATGGCCCTCGCCCTGCTGGCGTGCGGCGATATCACAGGGTGCGACGGTCAATGCCGGGAGCGAAAGCAGGATTTTATCCGTGAGTCTCTGCTCCAATCGGTCACAAACCAAGCCAACGGTTCCGGAAGGGATTGAAGGAATCCACCCTTTGGACCAGAATTCGGGCCGAGGAAAGGGGAAACCCCACGTCGGATTCGCAAATGCTGACGTCAACGGTCTTTTCGCCCGCCACCGGCAGGCGGCACACCTGGTCATAGCACACGCCCAGTTCGTCCTCGCCCAAGGTTCCAAAGGTAGCCGGATCCCAAACGATTCTGTACCCATTGTCCCGGTAGAGAGTTGCATGGCGATCTGCGATCTCCACCACAAATTCTCTTCCCAGGTGGCTTCCCTCATCCAGGCAAGCCACCTGGATGGCAACAAGTCCCGGCACGGACGGGAGCGTAACCTTCGCGCGTTCCTTTTGACGGCTAAACGTCGCACCATCAAAAGCCCGGTCGCCCTGGTGCCGTACCATTTCCCTTACGCATTGGTCAATTTTTGTCTTTGCCCGATCAAAGATCAGATACTCTGCTGGGTCCAGCATGGCGTATAGTCTGCTGACGGTCCCAAGCGGTGTCTTGCGGGTGTCACGGGTTTCAAAATTCCAGGGAGTCGATTCACCAAATAACTGCTCCACCACCTTCAAAAGCCATGATACGCTCTCATAACAATTCCGTCTTTTCGCCAGTTCCATCAGGAGGTTCCAATCCACAGCATCCCGAAATTTCTCCAAATAGAGAACAACATCGATCAGCCAGGAAAGGGGACGATTCCCCTGGAAAGGCTTATTGACGTAAAGATAGAGCACGGTATCATTCGCCATATGGGACGCCGCATGAATCAAAAGTTGACAGAGGTTATCGGTCTTACCAAGGGTATAGACCGGCTGTCCGTCAATGACGATTACCTCCCTCCTTGTCAGGAGTTCATCAGTGAACCGATCATCATATGCGCTCTTCCCATACAACACGTATCCGCTGCCGTTGGGAAATCCATGGATCTCCAGGGAGATCACCAGGGGTTTTCCCTCCACCCGGTAGCACTTATACAGCTCCTTCATGTGGTGGTGACCGGCAGCAAGACGATTTATGCCTGCTTCGGTCTCCACGCCTGTTTCGAACTCGAATCCTTCCTGCAATAAACACTCGGCCAGCCTTCTCGCATCCCGCGGCGACACCAAAAGGTCCACGTCGCCAAAGGATCGGGCTTCACGGGGTTCATACAGCATGGCCGCCACACACAAGCCCTTCATGGAGGCGTACCGGATCCCCAGTCGCTCACAAATGCCGTGTAGCTCCTGCATGCACCGGAAAATCGCTTCATTCCGTCTGTGCTGCATGGCCCTTGCAATATTGCCGATGTGCTTTTGCATTCCGTCCAGGTTTGTAAGATAGGACTGCAATCCTTTTTCCTCAACCAGCTCCACATAGCTTTTGCTGTGTTGCTGACAATACAATTGCAGTTTATCCGATATCCTGTCGAGTCCGTATTTCATATTTACGCTCCTTTCATAAATACTATACAGATAAATTTTCTTTTTGTCAATAGGGAATTTTATATTTTAAAAAAAATTTTTCTTTTATTCCAAATGCCCCTTTTCCACAATCGGGAAAAGGGGCATTTTTCATATAAACTCCATCTCCGCCACGTCGTCCATGGGGAACCCACATCGCTTATGAATAATTGAGAAGCCTTAAATCGGCGAATGATTTATACGCTTCTGGCTTCACCGCTTCCTCGAACCGGATGTGGAAAAGAAAGAGAACATCATTAGTTATTGATCGATGCATTTATGGAGTGAATTTCTGGTCCGGATTTGGATTGCGTAGGAGCACCTATCGGGAACTCATAAAGTATTCGAGATCGAGATTACAAAACCCCCAATAATCTGCTATGATAGCAGGTTGTTGGGGGTTTTCTTTGTAAAATCCACAAATACTATTTTGTAAACGCTTTATAGTAGTGCCTCGTGTCTTTTGTGGAAACAAAGACCACTCTGTGGCAGGATAGAATATGCGCATCCGTACCGGCCGTTATCATTTGATTAAGTACATTATGAACATCCGCACCATCTCCGTATGCAATCATTGATACAAAGATTGCATACGGAGGTTTTCTGTTTTATTCGCAGTTCCTAAGCCGTATTCCTCTTGTGATTATATTTTTCTTGCTTTCGTTTTTTTGTTATGATAAAATTATTTATAGAAGCTCTTTTGCAAGCCTCAATCACCACCCAAAGGAGGAAACAACATGAAACGAAAAGGAATATTCGCACGCACTGAACCAGTTAGCAGCACAGACACATTGTTATTTCGTTTTGTTTGCATTTTCCTATCTCTTGCCCTGCTTTTCTGCGGCTGTGCGCCAATCACAGCAGATCCTGCCACCACGCCTACCTCCTCTGCCACAGAAACGGACCCAGACACACCCTCTCAGGATCCCCTGGTCATCCTTAAACAGTGGTTGAAAAAGGATTGCTCTTTTACTTTATCCTATCTATACATGAACCTTGCCATCAACGGTTTGTCACAAGAAACAACGCAAGTTTTTGCAGCGGACGGATGCTGGTCTTTTCAGAATCAGCGCAAAATTTGGGATCATACAGCCAATTATGAATCTGAAGAGAATGCGGAATTCTATTATCGTTATGAGGATTCGCAGCTTATCTGTTACAGCATCATAAATGGAAATGTGCAGCAACGAGCGGTACTAAATAAAGCTGACCAGACGGCAATGAATGACAGTAAAGCATATATGATCGGTGTTCCCGGACTGTTGCCTGATTATCTGCAAGACCTTTCGGTTACACAGACAGACGATGCCGCTGTTTTCACATACACACTACCTGTAGAAAAGATCTTGGCTGACAGCACACTTCTGGCGGCGTATATTCAAAATGTTTTCGCCTTGTCCAACTACGAATACAAACCAGAAGACCAGCTGTTGATCGGCTGCACTTTCGAGACAGACCCCGAGACATTTCAGCCTAAATCTCTTTCTTTTGATTTTTCTCAACTGAAACCCTATGTGCTCACTAACGGTGCGCAAAGTGGCGAATTCGCACTGGATGCCGATTTTATGACTATGGTCTACACATTTGAATACAATTTACCATCTACTATTGCAATTCCGGAAAACCTGATTCCATAACAAAATACAGTTTTGCTCCATTCCATACCCCCTCCTTCGGGAGGGGGTACATTTTAATTTTCCGTTTTGGATAGGGGGTACATTTCGCCTTCCGGATTTTACAGGGGGGGTACATTGTATCAATAAGTATACAACAAGCCACGAAAAAGTCACTTTTGTCTACCTGACAAAGGTGACTTTTTTCAATGATACCCGTTCCTTAGCACGAATGGGTGATATATCTTCGATGTGATAAAAAACACCACCCATGGTTGATCGAGGCCATGGATGGTGTTTTTGCGTTTGAGGTATGGGAAAATGTGAGAACGATTGGTGTTTTGAATGCGTGTGGGGGTGCACTTATTCAGGCATTATGCCATTTTATTCGGCCCAAATGGCAAGGTGAAGATTGATTTCCTCGCCATTTTCGGTCCATTTCGCCACGTTGTGCATATTGGCTTCCTGCCCGGTGAAGGGGACGATTTCGCTTGTTGCGTCGATATTGAAGAGTTCTGCATGTTCGATGGGGTATGTTTCGCCGTTAAATTTGATCTCATTCTCGGCAAGTGTGACAACAGCGCCGCTGTTCTTGCAGGAAATAGCCGGTGCTTCGCAGAAAATAAGGAATTTCGGAAGATCTGTTTCCATGGTGGCTTCTTTCAGGGGGGATTCGATAACACACTCGGAGTCCTCGGCAAATTGACAGTCTCCGGTGAAGATGACACGGGCACCTTCTCCGCCTTTGTTCACGATATTTCCGTTAAATACGCAGTTTACAAAGGTAACCGAACCGCCCTCGCCGGTAATGGCTACGTCCCCGTGAAAGGTGGTATCCGATACGGAAAAATCGCTTTTACCAGTGATATCGTATTCCACCGCTTCTTGTTCTCCACAGGAGGAGAAAGCAAAAAGCATCATCACGGTAAGCGCAAGAAATAGAGACGTCTTCAAGAATCTGTTTTTCATGTTGTGTTTCCTCTCTGCTTATCTGTTTGACTTTGCTTGAAAGAGCAAGTTCCTATTTGCCATTATACACACATAGATCGTTTGTGTCAATAGGCGAGGTGAAAATAGGGGCTTAAGTGTGCTTATAGTTACCCTTGGTATTCCGTACAGATCAGCGTAATGAAAGGACCGTATTCCATCCACCAGCCTCTGGATATCGAAAGAAGCAATGTAACAATTTCTCATTGTCAATTGCCGGGTTCTATGATACAATAAGAAAAAACCACCAGACAGGGAGGACGCAGTATGGAAAGCGGCGTCATTTTCAATATTCAAAAATTCTCGGTAAATGACGGGCCGGGAATCCGCACCACGGTATTCCTGAAGGGGTGCCCCCTTCGGTGTCTGTGGTGCCACAATCCGGAAAGTAACCGGGTGCAAAAGGAAATCCTGTTCACCCCCGCTAAATGTGTGGGGTGCGGTGCCTGTGTGAAGAATTGTCCCCAGGGGGGCCATAAAATCGACGAAACCGGCCACGCTTACGACCGCACCGACTGTACCGGTTGTGGTGCCTGCGCCAAGGAATGCTACCCCGGTGCCCTGGAGCTTGCGGGCAAGGACCAGACGGTGGAAGAAGTCCTGAAGGAAGTCATGAAGGATGAAATCTTTTACAAAAATTCCGGCGGCGGCATGACGGTATCCGGGGGAGAGCCCCTGGCGCAACCCGCCTTCACCACCGCTCTCCTGAAGGCCGCCAAGGAAAAGGGACTCCACACCGCCATGGAGACCTGCGGCTTTGCCTCTGCCGAGGTCATCCGTCGGGTGGCGGAATACACCGACCTGTTCCTTTACGATTACAAGGAAACCGACCCGGCACTTCACAAGGAGTACACCGGGGTGGATAATATTAAAATCCTGGAAAACCTGCAGCTTTTGGCCGATTTGGGTGCCAATATCATTCTGCGCTGCCCCATCATCCCGGGCTACAACGACCGGCCCGACCACTTCCGGGGCATTGCGGAAACTGCCAACAAGATCGGTGCCAAGGAAATCCACGTGGAGCCCTATCATCCCCTGGGCAAGGGTAAATCGGAAGCTCTGGGCCGGGATTACGCCCTGGGCGACCTGTCCTTCCCCCCGGAGGAGGAGGTTAAGGGCTGGATGGAAACCATTCAAAATCAAACCGCCATTCTGGTGCGGAAGGCGTAACAAAAAGGAGGAAACCCCATGAAGTTCGAACAAATCTGGACCGCATCCCGCCTGGTAAAGGGCGTGGTGGAGTCGGAATTTCCCGCATCGGTTCCCGGCAACGTACAAAAGGATTACGCCGCCGCCATGGGTTGGGGCGATCTTTCCTGGATGACCAATGCCAAGGCATATCTGGACATTGAGGATGATTTCTGGCTTTATAAGACCACCGTCCATGCGGAAGCTGCCCCCGGTGAACGCATCTTCTTTGTGACCCACGGCATTGAGTATGAATATGACGTGCGTCTGGGTGGAAAGACGATTTGCCACCACGTGGGTATGTACACCAAGGTGGAGCTGGATATCACCGACGAGCTCAAGGAAAGCCGGGAGCTTTCGGTATTGATCTATCCCCATCCCAAACGTCCCGGTGCCGAACCGGGCCGCAGTATGGCTGACCAATCCTGCAAGCCTGCCGATGAATACGGCTGGGACTGGCACCCCAGAGTGCTGGTTTCGGGGCTGTGGGAAGAAACCTACATTGAAACCAGGGGCAAGGGCTACATCCGGGATGCCGAAGTCGGCTATACCCTGTCGGATGACCTGACCAAGGCTCAGGTGAAAATGGAGATCGACTGTGACGAAGCCTGCGAAATCACCATTTGGGACGGGGAAGGAAAGGTGGTTTATGCCGGCGAAAAGAAGGAATTCACCCTTTCGGATATCCATCTGTGGTGGTGCAACGGGCAAGGGGAACCCTATCTGTATCGTTACAGCGTGAAGAGCAGTGAAAACGAAGTGACCGGCACCATCGGTTTCCGGAAGGTCCGCTTTGTCATGAATGAAAACGCCTGGGTGGAACCGGTGCTCTTCCCCAAGGGCCGCAGTGATGCTCCTGTCACCATTGAACTGAATGGTCGAATCGTTTTCGCCAAGGGGTCCAACTGGGTCAATCCGGAGGTGTTTACCGGTACCATCACCCCCGAACTCTACGAAAAGCAGGTAAGATATGCCAAAGAAGCCCACATGAACATCTTCCGTTGCTGGGGCGGCGCCGTCATCGACAAGGAACCCTTCTTTGAAGCCTGCGACAAGTACGGTATCATGGTGTGGCAGGAATTCCCCCTGGCCTGCAACAACTACAAGGGCACCCCGGAATACCTGGCGGTTTTGGAACCGGAAGCCCGGGCCATTCTGCGCCGGGTACGCCGTCACCCCTGTCACGTGATCTGGTGCGGTGGCAACGAACTCTTCAACAACTGGTCGGGTATGACCGACCAATCCCACGCCCTGCGGCTGCTCAACAAGCTGTGCTACGAGGAGGATTTTGAAGTCCCCTTCATGATGACCTCTCCCATCCAGGGCATGGGCCACGGCTATTATGAGTTTTACGACGTGGAACGGGATATTTCGGTGTTTGAAATGTATCGCAACGAATCCCGTACCGCCTACTCGGAATTTGGTGTTCCGGCCATTGCAGAGCTTCCCCAGCTCCAAAAGATCTTCACCGACGAAGTCATCCACGATCCCAAAAACGCCGAGCCCTGGGAACTGCACCACGGCATGCAGGCCTGGCGTCCCGACAGCTGGATGAGCCTGGACGTGGTGGATGCCCTGTTTGGCAAGCAGGAAAGCATGGAGGATTACATCAGAATCACCAACATGCTGGAATGCGAAGGCTACCGCTGCATTTTTGAGGAAGCCCGCCGGCAGAAGGGACCCTGCTCCATGGCCATCAACTGGGACTACAACGAACCCTGGATCACCGCCGCCGGCAACAACCTGATTGCCTACCCGGATATCAAAAAGCCCGCCTATTATGCGGTACAGTCGGCTCTGCGGCCGGTTCTGCCCTGCGCCCGGATCGAGCATTTTGCCTACCATCCCAGGGATGTCATGCGGGCTGAGCTCTGGGTCATCAACGACACCACCGAATCGGTTTCCAGAAGGGTGGAAGCATCGGTCACGGTGGATGGTGTCACCACCCCCCTGACCACCTGGGAAAGTGGCGAAGTTCCTGCCCTGGGCAAGCGTTTGGGCAACACGGTGAATTTCGTTCTGCCCGACCTTCCCACCCAGACCTTCACCCTGACCCTGAAGTACGGAGAAGAGGAAAACGTCTACACCCTCCTTCTCAAAAACGATCCTCCTGCTCCCCGGGTACCCAACGCCCTGAATTTCTGACGAGGAGAACCCATGGAAGTATTCGCATTATCCTTGCTCCTGTTTCCTTACCTGTTTCTGACCGCATTTGTGACAGCGGCAAGCCAGATCGGCATGCTGATCGCCCTGTGTGTGATCGGATTGAAAAAGGGAAACGACCTCTTTTAATGAAAAGCACCCCTGTTTCGATTTGAAACAGGGGTGTGGTTTTTGGGCGGAGATTGAAAAAACCCTTTGCCTTACGACAAAGGGGTTTTTCCTGCGAAAGACTACCTGAACGGAGCAAAATCGAGGTAAAAGTAAGCAAAAGTAGTGTAAAAATTACCGCTGGTTGACAATGAGTAACTCTTCGCATTTAGGATATATTTTCAGATAACTGTCTATGATATTTTTGCCTTTACTAATAATGAGAGTCCACGAACTATCAGAAGGAACAATTTCAACAGAGGAAAGCGGATGCTGGAGAGACACCGGATTTTGATAGTATCCATTATAATCTTCCGCAGACGGCAACGGGTATTTAAGTACTTCTTCCATCGTAATATCTTTTGTAAACCCGCAAAGGCAACCCCAAATCCATTGAAAATCTTCTTGTTCAATTATGGCAGATAATTCATCACCGGTTAGCCAGCAGTATTCTTGATTAAGCAGTTTTTCGATATCGTTGTTCTGCGGATAACATACGCAATCCGTAATCAGCCAATTATATTGCAGTTGCGCATTGTTAATTGCTTGAAAAACCTTACTCATATAGGTGTAACATTTATGGTTCTTCCTATCAATAATGCCATAGGTCATTTTGTATTCTCCTTTGCGATGTTGATAGAGGCAATCAATATGCGGCGGATTGTGCCGCATTGATTATAAAGATCAACCGCCGTTTCTCTATTCAGAATATCGGATTTCACAAACAGTTCCAGCCAGTATTCTGTTTCGCAACATTCTTTTAAGGCGATTTGCAATTTTGCAATAAAGTCGGGTTTGCCATGGGCATAGTTCGCTTCGTGAATGTTTGCGCCAATAGAGGTTGCAGAACGCTCCAACTGATTAACGAGAAAATAATGTCCTTTGATAGTTTCGCAGAGTTTGATGGTTTTAATGGCAAAATCCATAGATAAGTCGACAAGTTTATTTTCTTTCATAATCCTCGCCTCTACAAGTATTATAGCATATTAAGTGAAATATTGCTACGCAATATGAAATAATCCTGCGGATTATGAAATATTTTGCCTTAGCGGCAAAATGTGAAATAAAATGAATTCCTCATACGCCGCAGCGTATTTCATAGCGACAGCTATTTCATAACGCGAAGCGTTATTTCACAAATCCCGCAAGGGGTTTATTTCATTGAAAAAAACCCCTTTGTCGTAAGACAAAGGGGTTTTCCTGGCGGAGAAGAAGGGATTTGAACCCTTGCGACGGTCACCCGCCCTACTCCCTTAGCAGGGGAGCCTCTTCACCACTTGAGTACTTCTCCACGGTGAAAGTATTTTCAGTTGACTCGGATAGTATACCACATTCTGCAGGAAAAAGCAAGCCCCAAACCGGGGAAATTTCTAGAAAAGCGGAAAATATTTGACAGATAAGGAGATGCGTGCTATCATGGTGGAAAATGCGCCAATTCGGAGGATGATGTCACGTGGAAAAAATGCAGTTTCGTTTTGCACAGATGGGGGATGAGGGATTGATTCTTTCCTTCATCCGGGCTTTGGCGGAGTATGAAAAAATGTCCGATCAGGTGGTGGCCGACGAAGCCACCCTGCGGGAGTGGATTTTCGAACGGGGCAAGGCAGAGGTGCTGTTTGTTCTGGCAGAGGGAAAAGAAGTGGGCATGGCCCTTTTCTGCCACAACTTTTCCACCTTCCTGGGCCGGGCAGGCATCTGGCTGGAGGACCTTTTCGTCCTGCCGGAATACCGGGGAAGAGGATATGGAAAGGGACTTCTCAAGCGTCTGGCCGCCGAAACCCGGGCCCGGGGATGCGGCAGGCTGGAATGGTATTGCCTGGATTGGAACACCCCAAGCATCGAGTTTTACAAGTCCTGCGGGGCGGTGGCTTTGGATGATTGGACCACCTATCGCCTGACGGGAGAAGCGCTGGAAAGGTTTTGAGGGTAGCGCCGGGAATTGTGGGTGCCCTTTGCAGACGGAGCCATTGGATTTCAGAAATGTGAAAGATGGTTTGTAGGGGGCCGACACGCGCTCCGTTCCTCCGCTTGGTACGGCCCCTACGACTACTCCGGTCAATTCTCGTCAGGCGAAGATTGTGCCACAGAGGGAGCCTGTGCCGGGAGGAACGTTTCGGAAAGTGTCCGGATTCGGCCGGTGCGAAGCATGATATTAAAAGAACCGCCACTCGGGCGGTTCTTTCGTGATATCAGGGGGATTATACTCTGTCCTTGATTTCCTTCTGGATTTTGGCCAGGAAGTCTTCCAGGGACATGCTTTCGGTCTTGCCGGTGTCGCGGCTGCGGATCGAAACGGTGCCTTCTTCGATTTCCTTCTGGCCGATGATGACCATGTAGGGGACACGGTCCACAACCTGGGCTTCCCGGATCAGGTAACCGATCTTTTCGTTGCGGGTATCCATTTCGGTGCGGATACCGGCGGCACGGAGGGCTTCGTAAACCTTGGTGCCAAGCTCGGCGCTCTTTTCGGAAACCAGGAGAACCTTGGCCTGGAGGGGGGCGAGCCATACCGGGAACTTACCGGCAAAGTGCTCGGTCAGGATGCCGATGAAGCGTTCGATGGAGCCGAAGCAGACCCGGTGGATCATGATGGGACGCTGCTTTTCGCCCTTTTCATCGGTGTATTCCAGGTTGAAGTTGATGGGCATCTGGAAGTCCAGCTGAATGGTGCCGCACTGCCAGGTTCTGCCAAGGGAATCTTCCAGGTGGAAATCGATCTTGGGTCCGTAGAAGGCGCCGTCACCCTCGTTGATGGTGTAGGGCAGACCCAGGGATTCCAGGGCTTCCTTCAGACCGTTGGTAGCGGCTTCCCAATCTTCGTCACTGCCCATGCTGTCTTCGGGGCGAGTGGAGAGTTCGAGAGCATACTTGAAGCCAAACTTTTCGTAAACTTCGTTGATAAGGTGGACAACACCGGCGATTTCTTCGGCGATTTGTTCTCTTCTCATGAAGATGTGGGCATCATCCTGGGTGAAGCAACGGACACGGAAGAGACCGTGAAGGGCGCCCTTCAGCTCGTGGCGGTGGACCAGACCCAGTTCACCCATGCGGATGGGCAGTTCCCGGTAGCTGTGGGGGGTGGAGCCATAGATCATAACGCCGCCGGGGCAGTTCATGGGCTTGACGCAGTAGATATCCTCGTCAATGGTGGTGGAATACATGTTGTCCTTGTAGTGATCCCAGTGGCCGCTGGTTTCCCACAGGTGACGGTTCATGATCATGGGGGTGGAAACCTCCACGTAGTGGTCACGGGTGTGGATTTCACGCCAGTATTCGATCAGGGCGTTTTTCACCTGCATGCCCTTGGGCAGGAAGAAGGGGAAGCCGGGGGCTTCGTCGGCGAACATGAAGAGACCCATTTCCCGGCCGATGCGGCGGTGGTCCCGCTTTTCGGCTTCTTCCAGAAGCTTCAGGTATTCATCCAGCTCCTTCTGGGAGGGGAAGGCAGTACCCTTGATGCGGGTCAGCATCTTGTTGTTCTTGTCGTTTTTCCAGTAGGCGCCCGACTGGTCCATGATCTTGAAGGCCTTCAGGGCCTTGGTGTAGCACAGGTGGGGACCGACGCACATGTCGACATATTCGCCCTGCTGATAGAAGCTGATTTCAGCGTCTTCGGCCAGGTCGCCGATGTGCTCAATCTTGTACTTTTCGCCCCGCTCTTCCATCAGCTTGATGGCTTCGGCTCTGGGCAGGATGAAAGCCTTGATGGGCAGGTTTTCTTTGACGATCTTGCGCATTTCCTGCTCGATGGCCTGGAGGTCTTCGTCACCCAGCTTGGTTTCGCCCAGGTCTACGTCGTAGTAGAAGCCCTTTTCATTGGCGGGGCCGTAGGCAAAGTCGGCGTGGGGCCACAGGCGCTTGATGGCCTGGGCCATGATGTGGGCCGCCGTGTGGCGGATAATGTGAAGCTCTTCTTCCGGGGCGCATTCGCCCACGGTTCCATTGGGATAAACAACTCTCATGATCTTTTTCTCCTTGCTTTGTGATTTTTTGGAAACAAAAAGCACCCTTGTCGGGTCACTTTCCCGTCAAGGGTGCAGAATTCTGCACGGTTCCACCTTGATTTTTCTCTCCGGCTCCAAAAAGCCTTACCCTTAACGCGGGATACGGCCGCACCTACTCTGCTGGCATTTCGGCACGACGGCTCGGAAGTGGTCTTCACCCGGGCGTTTGAGAAGGAACTTGCAGCTGACGTTCCTCTCTCTGTGCTCTCCCGCAGGGGCTACTTTCTTCGTCACAGCCTTTCAACAGAATATATTATACTCATTTTTTCGCCGCTGTCAACCCCCATTTTGCAGGATAGTATGCAAAAATGCAAACTGCACCGGAGGATAGAGGGAGAAGGATGGGATCTGCTTTGCCACTTGCAATCGGGAAAATTCGGGTGTATAATAATACAAAAAAGGAAGAAAAAGGAGACCCTCATGCTCAAACGTTTCGCCGCCTACTACAAGCCCCATTTGCTCATGTTCTCCCTGGACATGGCTGCCTCCCTGACGGTGTCGCTGATTGGGATGCTCTATCCCATCATGACCCGCACCATGCTCAACGACCTGATTCCCAACCGCCAGTACAAGATGATCGTGGTGATCGGTCTGGCCCTGCTTTGCGTTTACGCCATCCGCATGGCGCTCCAGTACTTTATCCAGTACCAGGGCCACGTGGTGGGTGTCAAAATGCAGGCCCACATGCGTACCGACCTGTTCCGCAAGCTGGAATCCCTGCCCTATAGCTACTACGACAACAACGAAACCGGCAAGATCATGTCCCGCATGACCAACGACCTGTTTGAAATCAGCGAGCTGGCCCACCATGGCCCGGAAAACCTGTTCATCTGCTCGGTGATGGTGGTGGGTTCCTTCTGCTATCTGTGTACCATCGACTGGGTTTTGACCCTGGTCATCTTCGCCTGCGTACCCATTCTGGTGAGTGTATCCCTGATCCTTCGGAAAAAGATGCGGGACGCCTTCATGGAAAGCCGCAAATCCATTGCGGAGATCAACTCCGCCCTGGAAAGCAGTATTTCGGGTATCCGGGTTACCAAAGCCTTCACCAATTTTGATACCGAATCCAAAAAGTTCGAACGGGGCAACCAGATGTACGTGGAAGCCCGGCGGAAGTCCTACCGCTACATGGCCCAGTTCCATTCCTCCACCGCCTTCGTTACCGATATTTTTAACGTCATTGTGCTGATCGCCGGTGGTTTGTTCCTCTATGGCGGTCGGATCACCTTTGGCGATTACTCCACCTTCGTGGTATCCATCAACCTGTTCATCGGGCCGGTGATGACCCTGATCGGTTTTGTGGAGCAGTACCAGAACGGTGTCACCGGTTTTGCCCGCTTCCTGGAAGTCATGGACGAGGAGCCGGAATTTGAAAAGCCCGATGCCAAGCCCATGGAAAAGGTGGAAGGCAACATCGTTTTCGACCACGTCAGCTTCGCCTATGATGAATCCAAGGAAGTGGTTCACGACATCACCCTGGACATCGGCAAGGGCCAGAAGCTGGCTCTGGTGGGCCCCTCCGGCGGAGGCAAGACCACCCTGTGCCATCTGATTCCCCGGTTCTACAATTACGACGAGGGTAAGCTTACCATCGATGGGGTGGATATCAACGACATCACCCTGGAGTCGCTCCGCCGCAACATCGGTATCGTTCAGCAGGACGTGTTCCTCTTCGACGGTACCATCGGCGAAAACATTCTTTACGGCCGTCCGGATGCCACCTACGAGGAAATGGTGGAAGCCGCAAAGAGAGCCAACATCGACGAATACGTGGCCACCCTGCCGGATGGGTACGATACTCAAATCGGCGAGCGTGGCGTGAAGCTTTCCGGCGGGCAGAAACAGCGTCTGTCCATCGCCCGGGTATTCCTGAAGGATCCTGCCATCCTGATTCTGGACGAAGCCACCTCGGCTTTGGACAACACCACCGAAATTTTGATCCAGGAAGCCCTGGACGAGCTGTGCAAAGGCCGCACCACCCTGGTGGTAGCCCACCGGCTTTCCACCGTGCGCAATGCCGACCGCATTGTGGTGGTTTCCAGAGGTAAGATCATCGAAGAGGGCACCCACGACGCCCTCATCACCGAAAACGGCGTTTATGCCAAGCTTTACTCCCTCCAGTTCCGGGAAGGGGAAAGCAATTTGGGCATCGAATAAGAACATATTTCCACCGCTCCTCCCACCTCCGGGGGGAGCTTGTGGCATTTGAAACAGGAGGAACCTATGAATTTCGACTTCCAAAGCATGAAATCGGTCATTGCCCGGGAATTTGACCGGGTGATGGAGCACTACCCCACCGATATGGCTATGGTGGCGGAGCGGGTGCCGGTGGGGGGAGATCCCCTGGAGCGGAAGCTTGCCATCGTCCGGGCGGCGGTGGAGCTTTGCCCGGTGCATCTTTTTGACCACTATCCCTACGCCTTCGAAATCGACGGGGGCGGCGACCGGGGCTACTGCCACTACGGGGTGGGTTGGCTCCACCAGGAAAAAAGCGGGGTAGATCTTTCCCCGGTGTATGACCTGGCGGAAACTCTGCGCAAGGAAAACCTGGGCAGCTTCGGCTACTACACCGATCAGCTCCACCGCACCATGGATTACGACAAGCTCCTGGCGGAGGGCTTCAAGGGTGTTTATGAGGAGTGCGAAAAGTATAATGAAACCGAAACCGACCCGGAGAAAAAAAGATACCGGGAAGGGGTCATGGAGATCTGCCTGCTGGTAAAGCGGCTTGGGGAGCGGTTCAAGGAAGTGGCGGTGAAACGCCTGGCCGAGCCGGGGTTGGACGAGGATACCATCCACAACATGACCCGCATCCGGGATGCGGTGAATACTCCATGGAGCCCGCCGGTGACCCTTTTTGACGCCTGCAACTCCCTGCTTTGTGCCGCCCTTTTCATGGCCATGCTGGATGGGCTGGGGATGCACGCCCAGGGGCCCATCGATCGGCTGTTGGAACCCTTCTACAGGGCAGACCTGGAAGCGGGGCGCATCACGCCGGAGGAAGGCCGGTTCCTGATTGCCTGTTTCCTTTACAAAACCGACGCCCATGCCCACTACACCGAAGAACGCCAATCCTTCGACAACGGAGTTACCGTTATGATCGGGGGATGCGATCCGGAGGGCAACCCGGTATATAACGAGGTCACCGACATCGTTATCGATATCTACCTCCAAAACAAGCTGATTCATCCAAAACTCAACGCCCGGGCTGGGGCATACAGCCCGAAAGCCTACCTCCTGCGGCTGGCGGAGGTGATCCGGTCGGGAAATAACAACATCATTGTGGAAAACGATGACTACATCGTGCCCATGTTCATGCGGATGGGCCTTTCGCCGGAGGATGCCCGCACCTACGTGGGGGTGGGGTGTGAGGAGGTCATTTGCCGCAACCAGCTCCATTCCAGGGCCTTTGTTTATCTGAATATGCCCCGGATTTTGCTGGATACCCTGAAGGGAAACAAGCGGGACATTTATAAGTATGGGGCCTTTGATACCGAAAGCTTCGATGCCCTTTACCGTTCCTTCTTCCGGAACTTACGAAGCTACATCCGGGCGCTGGCCGAAACCTTTGCCCCCTTTGAATCGATCCATCATCAGATCAAGCTGGAACCCATTCAGTCGGCCTTCACCGCCGATTGCATGGCCAGAGGGTTGGATATTTGCCAGGGAGGCGCCCGCTATCAGCACAAGACCCTGTCTCTGGTGGGCTTTGGTACCCTGGTGGACAGCCTTTTGGCATTGGAAGAGGCTTATCGGGAGGGAAGTCTTTCGGAACTGATGGCGGCCCTGGAGGCAGATTTCCAGGGGTACGAGGTGCTCCGGGCTAAGCTCCAAAACAGCAAAAACCGCTTTGGCCACAGCCAGAGTGCGGATGCATATGCAAAAAGGCTGGCAGAGGACCTTTCGAAGGTGTCCCGGGGCATCTACAACGGCCAGGGCATCGAGTGGCACACCTCCCTGTTTACCTACTATTTCTTCCACACCTGGCGGAATACCCCCGCCACCCCGGACGGCCGTCGGCAGGGAGAGGATCTTTCCCGGCAGATGAATATGGCCCGTCTTCCCGAACTGACCACCGCCGCCGAAAGCCTGGCGGCCATTACCGAGGCGGAATTCGACGACGTGGGTATGCTGGATATTGCCATCCCCTTTGGGGAAGGGGACCGCTACCTGGCGGTGATGGCCGACTACATCAAAACCTGCATCGACCTGAAGATTCCGGTATTGCAGCCCAACGTGGTGGACAAAAAACTCCTGGTGGAGGAGCGGGATCACAAGGGAACCCACCCTGATCTGGTGGTCAGGATCTGCGGTTACAGTGCCCTGTTTGGGGTGCTGTCCCGGGATATGCAGGACGAAGTGATCAACCGAACCGAAAATTGAAAATAAAGGACGGAACCTGTCATGGAATTGAAACTGATGAGTTACAACATTCAGCACGGGCTGAATTACAAAACCCGCATCGCCCCGGAGGGAAAGGAGATCATCCTGCTGCCCGCCCTGGCCCACGTGATCCGCAAAGCGGGGGCCGATATTGTGGGACTAAATGAAGTGTATGAAGCCGGCCCTACACCGGAATATTATTCCCAGGCGGAAAACATGGCGGCCATGATGGGCTACCAGGGCTACTTTGCCGCCGCCATCCGGCTGGGGAAGGGCTGGCCCTACGGCAATGCCCTGCTTTCCCGCTGGCCCATTCAAAAAGCCGAAACCATTCTGATTCCCGATCCCCCTGTGAAGGATGAGGATGCCTACTACGAGACCCGATGTGTGCTCCGGGCGGTGATCGAACCGGAGGCAGGAAAGCCGATCACGGTTCTTGTGAGCCATTTCGGCCTGGCCAAGGCCGAAATGCGGAATGCGGTTGCCACCGCCAAGGCCCTTTTCGAAGCGGAAGAGGGGCCGGTGGTTTTGATGGGGGACTTCAACATGACCCCCGATGATCCCATTCTGGCACCCCTTCTGGAAATTGCCGACGATTCGGCGGCTTTGTTTGATTCGGAAAAGCTCAGCTTCCCCGCTGATGCCCCCGAAATGAAGATCGACTATATCCTTGGGCGCAATATCACCTTCACCGCCGCCGACATTCCCGCTGTGCTGGAATCGGACCACAGGCCATACACCGCCACGGTGGAATATTAAAGGAGAGTTTTGCTTTATGACACAATCCCAAATTTTCGGAAGAGCCATTTGGGTGCAGGCCGGCACTCCCGGTCCGGATCTTCAGCGTCCCGCCCGGCCCGATTCCCCCCACTTCCCCATTCTGCGCCGCGTCTTTGACGTGACGTCGGTGAAAAAGGCCACCCTGCAGGTATTAGGTCTTGGCTTTTTCACCTGCCGCATCAACGGCGTGCCGGTCAGCGAAGACCACTTCCTGCCCCTCTTCACCGATTACCAGCCCCGTAAGGACTATCCCATCGAGGAAAAGGTCACCGGTCACCGGATCTACGTGCCGGAATACGACGTAACCCCCCTTCTGCGGGAAGGGAAGAACGCCCTTACCATCCACTTTGGCGGCGGCTGGTACACCGCCGACAGCTCCTTTTACGAAGCGACCAGAAAATTCGGGGATGCCAAGGCCATCTATCGCCTGACCCTGGAAACCGAAGCCGGGGTGGAGGAGCTGGTATCCTCTACTGCCGATCAATTCGCCGACAGCTTTGTAAAGACCTACGACCTGATTACCCACGAGGACCAGGATTACCGGGGCTATGACGAGACCATTCACGGGGTGGATTACGACGATTCTGCCCTGCCCTGTGTGAGCGAGGCCGCCCCTCTTCCCGAAGAAACCCGCTACCTTCGCACCGACGCCCCCGCCGACCGGCTGGCCGAGACTTTGCCGGTGACCCTTTTGGGGTGTGACGGGGATACCAAATACTACGCCGTGGAAAAGGAGATTACCGGCTGGCCGGTTTTGAAGCTCAAAGCAGCCCCTGGGGAGCTTGTTACCGTTTATTTCTCCGAAAACGTGCTGGAAAACGGCAAGCCCGACCCGGTTTATCACCATTCCCAGCGTTTCTCGGTGATTTCGGACGGGAAGGAACGTCTGGTTCGCCCCGAATTCACCTGGTTTGCCTATCGCTATTTCTCGGTCACCGGCAATGCAGAGGTGGAGGTTTGCGAATTCATCCACAGCGACATTGCGGTCACCGCCTCCTTCCGGTCGGACAATATTACCCTGAACTGGCTCTTTGACACCTTTGTCAATACCGAACGCTGTAACCTCCACACCGGGGTTGCCTCCGACTGTCCCCACCTGGAACGCCGGGGCTACACCGGCGACGGTCAGCTCACCGGACATGCGGTGATGAATATCTTCGACGTGGAGAATTTCTACCGCAAGTGGATGGGCGACATCAGCGATTGCCAGGATATTTATTCGGGCCACATCCAGTACACCGCCCCCTATATCCGCTCCGGCGGCGGTCCCGGCGGCTGGGGCAGTGCCATTGTGGAAGTGCCCTACGTCTTCTGGCGGCATTATGGGGACGTGGAACCCCTGAAAAAATACTATCATCAAATGCTCCGCTACTTTGACTACCTGGAAGCCCATTCCCAAAATGAGCTGGTGGTCAGCGACAAGGCCGGGGAATGGTGCCTTGGGGATTGGTGTCCCCCCATCCAGGTGGTGCTTCCCGCCCCCTTCGTGAATACCTACTTCTACGTGAAGGCCCTGGGCCGCATGATCGAGATCGCAAAGCTGGTGGGCTGTGAGTGGGATATCCCCCGGTTCCAGCGTACCATGGAGGTCAAGAAGGCTGCCATCATGGCTGCCTACTTCAACACCTGGGACGGTAACTTCATCGGCTGCTTCCAGGGGGCCAACGCCTTCGCCCTGGATATCGGGCTGGGGGACGAGCGCACCCTGCCCAAACTGGTGGAATACTACGAAAAGCTTGGCCGATACGACACCGGCATCGCCGGTACCGAGGTTTTGACCCGGGTACTCTTTGAAAACGGCCACGGAGATTTGGCAGTGAAGCTTCTCACCTCCACCGACCCCATCTCCTTCGAGGGAATGCGTCAGGCGGGTGCCACCACCCTGTGGGAAAACTGGCCCCATGCAACCTGGGACCGCTCCCGTAACCACCCCATGTTCGGTGCGGTCACCGCCTTCCTCTTCGACTATATCCTGGGCATCCGGGAGGGTGTCGGTGGAAAGACTCTGGAGATTGCACCCATCCTGGTGGATTCTCTGGATCAGGCATCCGGCAGCCGTGTGCTGAAGTCGGGCGAAGTGAAGGTTGCCTACGAAAAGAAGTACGGCACCACCCGCTTCCAAATCACCACCCCTGTGAAGGCCACCTTCCGGGTGGGTGAGGTGGAAAAGATCCTGGAAGCCGGCGAACACGAATTTACCCTATAATCCAAATAAAAAAGGCCCTTTCGGGCCTTTTTTTATTTGGAATAAAGAGTGTATGAGGAATATGGTATGCCACTCTGCGGGGCGAACCCGGGTAGATCTGCGGCACAGGGTTCTCAACCGGTATCTGTTGGCATCCCGGCGGGGTGCGTGGGGGGAGGTTCAATTCCCGGCGTGCAATTGGCGGGGGGTGCCGCTTTCCTCAGACAAAAACTCGGTCATGGTGCCACGGTAGCGCAGGGGAAGATGGGTGCGCTGGCAGGTGGGGTTTTCCCGGCCGTGGATGGCGATGGTTTCGAAAAAACGCCGCCACAGGGCCCGGGTCTGTCTCTCACTTTCCCCGGGGGCGGGCAGGGCGAAGCCGGTTGCGTCGGTGATGGTGTATTTCCCACGCACCGAAGCCAGAAGCTGGTTATGGGTACGGTCGAAGATCATAAAAACTTCCCGGGGGAAGCGGTCGGTGAAATGGGGGGCTAACAGGGGGAGAACCTGGTTTTTCGGGTCGATGACGGCGGCCAGCACCCCATCGTAATCCGAAAAGCGGATGAATCCGGTGAGCAGGTGGGCCTCCTCCCGCAGGTGATGCACCGCCTTTTCCAGAGGGTTCACCCATTCGTGGGCGTACATGGTGGAGATTTTGGGGCCGGTTTTCAGGGCGAAGCGGATGAAACGGTCGATCATGATCTCCTTGTCGGGAAGGATGGACAGGAAGGCCAACCGGGCAAGCATTTCCGACCGGGTCCCGGCCTTTTTGGCAATCCCCCGGGTGACCCGATCGGCCTTGTCCTGGTCGGTGGCGATCTCCCGCACCGGGGCCAGGGGGAGAAAGTCGCTTTCCCCGGAAAGGTACCCGGCCGGTACCTCCCGGCGGGCATGGCTTTCAAACACCGCCGACAGGAAGCCCTCATAGCTTCCGTCGTAGCGGTAGATGGTATCTACGAAATCAGGCATCGGCGTACCTCCGAAAGTTCCGGTCCTTCGGGAAGGAAGGTCAGTTGCTCCCCCTGGGGCAGGGCTCTTGCCCGATCGGCGGGGGAGGTGAGCGAGTTGAAAATGTTTTGGTTGGTGGGGTTCAGTCCCTCCATGAGCCGACCGCCGCAGGTGATGAAATAGCGGGCACGCTTCAAAACTACCCCCATTTTGTGAAGGTGCTCGAAGGTGAGCTTTTGACTCCGGCGGTTCATCAGGATGCGCTTAGCACTTCTGGGACCAATTCCCGGCACCCGCAGCAGGGTGGCCTCATCGGCGGTGTGTACCTCCACCGGGAAGTAGTCCAGATGGTGGATGGCCCAGTTGCATTTGGGGTCCAGGAGAGGGTTGAAGTTGGGGTTTGCCTCGTCTAAAATCTCTTCTGCCCGGAAGTGGTAAAACCGCAGAAGCCAGTCGGCCTGGTAAAGCCGATGCTCCCGGAGCAAGGGGGGCTTGGTGTCGATGGCAGGCAGGTTACTGTCGTTATTCAGGGGCATATAGGCCGAAAAAAAGACCCGTTTCAACTTGTATTTGTCGTAAAGGCTTTGGGAAAGGCGTAAAATATGGTAATCGGTTTCAGGGGAGGCACCCACGATCATTTGGGTGGATTGGCCCGCCGGTACGAATTTTGGGGCATGGCGAAAATGAACCAATTCCTCCTTGTTTTCACTCACCCGGCGGGTGATGAAGCCCATGGGGGTGAGGATGTTGCTTTTGGGTTTGTCGGGAGCCAGACGGCGAAGGCTTGCTTCGCTGGGAAGCTCAATATTCACGCTCATCCGGTCGGCGTATTGCCCCAATACCGAAAGAAGCTCCGGGGAGGCCCCTGGGATGGCCTTTACGTGAATATAGCCTGCGAAATCATATTCCTCCCGCAAAATCCGCAGGGTTTTGATCAAAAGCTCACAGGTATGGTCCGGGGACCGGATGACCCCGCTGGAAAGAAAGAGTCCCTCAATGTAATTGCGCCGGTAGAAGGCGATGGTCAGGTCAGCAAGTTCCCGGGGGGTAAAGCTGGCTCTGGGGGTGCTTTGGTTGGAAATGCGGTTGATGCAGTATTTGCAGTCGTAAATGCAGGCATTGGAAAAGAGCACCTTCAAAAGAGAGATACACCGTCCGTCCGCCGAAAAGCTGTGGCAAATGCCGCAGGCCACCGCCGAGCCCAGGGCGTGTCCCTTGCCGGAGCGGTCGTTGCCGCTGGAGGTGCAGGCCACGTCGTACTTGGCGGCATCCCCCAATATGGTCAGTTTTTCCATTAAATCCACGGTATAACCTCCCTTCAAAAACGAACGAATGTTTAACATGGAACATTGTACCATCGAACAGACGTTTTGTCAAGAGAGAAAACGAAAATATGTTCGGAAAAAGGGACAATAAAAAGACCTCCCGGGGAGGTCTTTTGGGGTTATCGGATTTGGTCCAGAAATTCGGCCACCCCATCGGCGGTGTTGGGGCCGATGGTGCCGGTGGCGGCGACCTTCGCTTCGGCAACGGCATTTCCCACGGCGTAGCTTTGGTCGCTGGCACGGAACATGGGAATGTCATTCAGGTTATCCCCAAAGCTGACCACGTGCCGGACGCCGGTCAATCTGCGCAGAATATGGGTGGAAGCTTCCTTGCTGGCTTTGGCAGAGAATACCTCCAGGTAAAAGGCCCCGGGGACATACACATCCCGGTAACACTCGGCCCGTATGCCTGGGATGGCATGGAGGGCGGGGAGCAAGGGGCGCAGGTCTTCCTCCTTTTCCCGGGCGCAAAAGTAGATGGCGCCACGATGACGGTCAATTTCGACCTCCAGGGAGTCGGCCCGGTAAAAGCGTTTATCATACTTGACCTCCCGCTCGTGGGCGTATTCATAGAGCATGGGAGACATGGTACGGTAGGTGGGGAGGAGGGTATCCTCCGAAAGGAAAAAGAGAACCGGTTCCACCTTGCCCGATTGAAACACCGAAAGAATCTGCTTTGCAGTTTCGGTATCCATCCCTTCCTTGTGGACGTAACGGTCGGAGACGGGGTCAAAGATCAGGACTCCGTTCATCAGGGAAATGGGGTGATGGAGGGGAAGCTCCCCGATAATGTGGAAAAAGGTGGCGGGGGTACGGGCGGTGGAGATGGAGAATTTGCCGCCCCGGCGGATAAAGTTTCCGATCAGAGCCGAAGAACGGGCCGAAAGGGTAACGGTGGGGGTCAAAAGCGTTCCGTCCAGATCGGAAAGGTAGAGGGTATCAGAAAGAGTCATAGGCGATGGGATTGGCCTCCATATTGGCGTCGCTGTTTTGGTAAAGGGTCAGGGTGTAGCGGTTGTTTTTTTGCATTTTGATGACCTGCTCAAACCGGACGTATTGCCCCTCCGGACCGAAGAGATGCTCGGAGCCGTACCAGGTTTTGCCGGTGCCGTAGCGAATACGGTAGGAACCAGCCGGCAGGTAAACCGTGATGCTGTCCCCCTCCCGCACGTAGACCCGCAGGGCCAATTCCCCATTAGAGGCGTCGTAAATTTTGAAATAGTGGCTGTCGTAGCCCTTGGGGGTGTAGATTTTTAGGGGGATGCCGGTTTTGGAATTGGAGGTGCCGTAATATTGGGTTCGGGGTTCGGATGCCGATTCGATGATCAAATTGTTCCGGATCTTGTCGATGAGCTCCTCGGCTTCGATGGCAAGCTGTTCGTCAATCAGGGAGGCGATCAGGTCGCAAATGGTTTCGGCCTTTTCGTCCTCGGAGGTTAGGGTAATCTCCACCAAAACAGGGGAGTAGGTTACCGAATCCATGGCACTTTTCAAAAGTGCCAGGGCAATCTCCTCTCCCGGGGGAGCATAAACCCCATCCGGGTTATCGGCCTTGTAGTCCTGGTAGGCCTTGTCGGTGACACTGGGAATCAGCTCCACGTAATCCAGGGTGTTCAGGGTGATTTCGTAGCTGCCGTCGTCAAAGCCCACAAGCTTGGTGACGGTGGTGTTGGAAAAGATGATGGGGTAACGGGTTTCGGCGGCGATGGCTTTGTTGACCCGCTCGGCGGCCACCACCGAAAGGTAGTCCCCCGCCAGACGGTAGTCATCGAACAGATCGGTGGATTCGGTCATCAATTCCCGGAACAGGGAACGAAGAAGAACTTCATCCAGGGTAGCCTGCCACTTGCCGCCCTCCCAGGTCATGGTGACCGTCAGGGTGGTGGTGCGGGTGGGGCATTCCCCGGCGGAAAGCAGCTCCGTCAGGGCGGCGGTGAAGCTTTCGTAGAGGGTGCGGGAATAGCCTTCCCGGCTGACATTGGTCCAATCGATTTCAGGGTAGTCACTGCCCAAAAGGGTAGGGTCCAGTTCCGGCAGGTCGGGCAGGGTCAGGGTCAGGTCGTAGGAAATGGTGGAACCGGTCTTGCCGCCGCCGGAGCGCTGCTCGGTGATTTCGGCTTCTGCATTGGCGAAAGAAATGGTTTTTGCCAGGGAGGAGGCTACACCGGAAGCCAGGTCGGCATCCTCCACCTGCAGGTTTTCCACGAAGGAGACATAGTCCGCCTCCTGCAGGGCTTTGTTGGCCAGGTCGGCGTGTCTTTCCGCAACGCCGCAGCCGGCGGTGCACAGGACAAGGCACAGGATACACAGAATCAAAGTCAGTTTTGGGATGATATATTTCATGGGTCACGCTCCCTTTTGCATCGGTATTTTGAAGGATATATTATCATACCACAAATACGTCGATTGTGCAAGAAAAAAGAGAGAAGGGACAGCCTGCGTGAAGATGGTAAAGATATGGTAAAGAAATATGTGGAGAAAATATTTTCGGGGATTATGGATTTTTTTTCCTTGGGATTGCGGATGTTTTATGATATAATAACACTATATATTGGGGAGGAAAATCGTCACGGGAGTGGAAAGCCACATCCTGTGGGATAGGAGGGACGCATATCAAGCAAGAAGCACAGCGAAGACGGAATGAATTACACGACAAACTGAAAGAATCGGCCATTTCGGTTCTGCCGATTGTGCTGATCGTGGTGGTTTTGTGCCTGACCATTGTGCCCCTGCCCACCGATCTGCTGTTGGGCTTCCTTTTGGGAAGCATCATGATCGTGGTGGGAATGGGACTGTTTACCCTGGGGGCTGAAACCAGCATGACCCCGGTTGGGCGGCACATCGGTTCCGCACTGACCAAAACCAAAAATCTTCCCTTAATCTTACTGGTCTCCTTCTTTCTGGGGGTGGCCGTTACGGTGGCGGAGCCCGACCTGCAGGTTTTGGCAGAGACGGTGCCCCACATTTCCAATCTGGCCCTGTTGATTACGGTTGGCGTAGGGGTGGGCCTTTTCCTGTCCCTTTCCATGTTGCGTATCATCGTGGGCATCCGGCTCCGTTGGCTTCTGATGGGGCTTTACGGGCTGGTGTTCCTTTTGGCAATCTTCACCGACGGAGATTACCTTGGTGTTGCCTTTGACTCGGGCGGTGTTACCACAGGCCCCATGACGGTGCCCTTCATCCTGGCACTGGGTGTCGGTGTGTCCAACATCCGTTCCGACCGAAAGGCGGAAAGTGACTCCTTCGGTTTGGTGGCCCTGTGTTCGGTGGGTCCCATTCTGGCGGTTATGGCTCTTGGATTCTTCTTCCCCAGTGGGGATGCATCGGTGGCCATTACCTCCACGTCTTTTGAAAATACCGCCGCAATTGGAAAATCCTATCTTTCTGCCCTGCCCCACTATCTGTGGGAAATGGCGGTGGCTTTGGCACCCATTGTGGTGATCTTTCTGATCTTCCAGTTTGTGGCCATCAAAATGCCCTTCCGGAATTTTATGAAGGTGGTTGTGGGCATTCTCTATACCCTGGGGGGGCTGACCCTCTTCCTGACGGGAGTCAACGTGGGATTCGCTTCCTTGGGAGCCATTCTGGGGCAATTCATGGTGGCAAATTCCGCCCTGCGTTACCTGCTGATCCCCCTGGGGGCTATCATGGGTTGGTTTATCATTGCCGCAGAACCTGCGGTTTATGTGTTGGAAAAGCAGATTGAAGAGGTCAGTGCCGGTGCCATTCCGGGCAAGGCCATCAAAATCTCCCTTTCCATTGCCATCGCTCTGGCCATGGCTTTGACTATGCTCCGGGTCCTCACCGGTATGTCGCTGATGTGGTTCCTGGTGCCCGGTTATACCATTGCGTTGCTCCTTTCCTTCTTCGTGCCCGATATTTATACCGCCATCGCCTTCGACTCCGGCGGGGTGGCATCGGGTCCCATGACCGCAACCTTTATGTTACAGTTTGTCATCGGCGCCAGCGCTGCCCTGGGCGGTAACGTGCTGCGGGATGCCTTTGGCGTGGTGGCACTGGTTGCCATGATGCCCCTGATCTCTATCCAGGTGGTTGGCGTTCTCTTCCGGAAGAAGAGGGACGAGGAAGAAACCCCGGCACTGCCCTGGGCCGACGACGAGATCGTGGAATTGTGGGAAGAGGAGGCTGCCTGATGTTTTTTATCATTGCGATTGTATCCATCGGTGATATGGGAACCCTTTCGGGTATTGCCGAACACCTGAAAATTCCCCTGGTGGTATCCATGCCGGGCCGCGGCACCGCCACCAAGAGTATGCTGGAATTTTTGGGCATCGGCGGCGCCAGAGAGTGGCGGGTGGTGCTGATGGTTGCCACCTACGACAAATGCAACCGGCTGGTTGCAGCCATGCGCCGTATTATGTATATTGACATTCCCAACAACGGCGTCGTCATGACGGTGCCGGTCAAATCGGTAGGAGGAGGTAAGTTTGTGTCCTATTTGAGCGGAGAACAGCAATCCCCGAAATACACTCCCAGCCAGAATTATGAATATGAGTTGGTGATCGCCATCGCCAACGAGGGCTACACCGATATGGTGATGGATGCCGCCCGCAAGGGTGGCGCCACCGGCGGTACCGTCCTGCACGGCAAGGGCACCGGCTACGAAACCGCCCAGCGGTTCTACCAGATGTCCATTGCCCAGGAAAAGGAAATGGTACTGATTGTGGCCCCCGCCGAAAAGAAGGCAAGCATTATGCGGGAGATCCTGCACAATGCGGGACCCGAGACCGAAGCCGGAAGCCTGGTCTTCTCCCTGCCGGTGGATACCGCCGCAGGATTTGGCAGACGGGACGAAGAAGAATAAACGAAAAATGATTTTGCCGCCCTGCAAGGGGCGGCTTTTTTTGTGGGCGGTGGGTGCGGAAGATGTGTTTTGCCGGGTCTATCGATGGATAGCACCTCATCCACTGTCCCCCTTCCCCTTGGGGGGAAGGCTTGGTGGTGCGGTCGTAGGGGCTGCTGCCGAAGAGGGGGAAGCAAGGGATAAATCTACGGTTGTGGGGTGACAATTCCGGCTGCTTGTGTTACAATATAGAAAATACTCCATAAGGAGGAACAAACCATGAAATCCAGCGAATTGCAGGCACTTTTGACCACCAAACAGCCTCTCCGGTTTCGGGAGGACGGACGATTCAAAATTCTGATGGTGTCGGATATCCATGGGGGTGTGGGTTACGCCGCCAAGAAAACCATTGCAGCCCTGGATGCCCTGGTGCACGAAGCAACCCCCGATCTGGTGCTTTTGGGGGGCGATATTGCGGGTCCCGGTGTGGTACATATTTCCACCGCCGAGGAACTCCGGCACATGCTGGACGGGCTTACCGCCCCCATGGAGCGGGCTGGCATTCCCTGGGCCCACGTTTACGGCAACCACGACGACAACTTTGGCCTTTCCAATGCCGAGGCCCAGAAGGTTTACGAATCCTACCCCTTCTGTGTTTCCAAAGCCGGTCCCCGGGAAATTTCCGGGGTAGGGAATTACGTTTTGCCGGTTTACGATGTCCAGGGAAAGGAAATTCTTTTTAACGTGTTCGGTTTCGATTCGCACCGGGGAATGGATGATTTCTGCGAAGATTACGATTTGCCGAAAGACACCTATTTTGAGGACCCCATGGATGGCCATGTGGGGGGCTATGATGGGGTGCATTTCGACCAGGTAATGTGGTACTACCAAACCTCCAGCCTGTTGGAGGAGTATGCCGGGCGGAAGATCCCCGCTCTGATGTATATGCATATTCCTCTGCCGGAACACAAGTTGGTGATGGCTCACCCGGAGCGCTTCGGTACTGCGGGCAATATGCGGGAAAGTGTGGCCTGTTCCCCCATCAACAGCGGTCTCTTTGCCGCCTGCCTCCAGCGGGGGGACGTGAAGGGTATCTTTACGGGACACGACCATGTGAACGACTTCGTGGGGGAATACTGCGGCATCAAGCTGGGTTACGACGGCTTCCTGAGCTACCATGCCTGCCACCAGCATGACATCCGGGGTGGCCGCGTGTTCGAGCTTCGGGCTGATGACCCGGGAAACATCAAAACCTACATGCTCCGTATCCGGGATATTATGGGAGAAGCCGGAGATTCCGATCCTGCCAGGGGTGATCGGGCAGAAATCGAAGAAGCATAGGCAATACAAAAAACATATCGAAAATCCCTTTCGGAATTTTCGATATGTTGCCGATGCAACTCGATATACCTGCGGCTCGATATGCAAAAGCGAGAACGTATCGAGTCAACAAGGTTTGACATATCGACAGGGGAATCCATAAGTGCCGTAGGGGACGGCGCCCCCGACGTCCCTTGATCACTCTTTCAATGGGATATCCTCTTTTGGGGGGCACATTCCCCAAGATTTACTTCTTTCTCATCTTTTAACCTCTGCATAGGGCCGTCGAGGGCGCCGGCCCCTACCGGGGAGGATGCGGGGAGGGGGAGTGCCGCTCATACCAACGAGTGGGATTGTTGAGTATGTACTGGCAGCGAGTCAGGTAATCAGCTTCGCTTCGAATGACATGTTCCATGTAAGATCTTTGAAAAATATCGATTCCCATTTCCTTGTTGCAGAACCGTTTGAATGCGGCAATGGTGCGTGCCAACAATTGGTTGGCAGGAGTTTGCGATGGAGGTGGGAGAGAAGACGTATCCTTGGAAAAGAAAAGTATGGCGTGAATATGATCCGGCATGATGACATATTGATCCACGGTTACCCGTGGAATTCGATTGCTGTTTAAGAGATGCTTTTCGATGATAAGGCCATTCTCTGTCAGGCAAGCTTGAGGAATCGTTTGAGGGGGAGCATCTGGCTGTGTACCCGGCGGCGAAAAGGGTGACAAGAGGATATGAGAAAGCGGAGAAATATCCCCTTTCAGACGAATCGTAACAAAATAAGCACCCGCTGAGCTGTAATCAAAATAGGGGAGGCGCAATGCTTTGCGTGGAATAAACGTGTTTGGCATTATAATTCTCCAAATAGTATAACATCGAGGCAGTTACCTGCCTCGATGTTTTTTTGTATTTTTACCAACCGAATTCGGCGTAGTGGGGTTCAATGACCTTTTTGTTGTAGTCGTTGCCGCCGGGGAAGTTGGCGCTTTTGAGAATGCCGGGAGTCATACCCTTCTTCTGCAGCTCTTCCACCACAACCGAGGTGACGCTCCAGAGGATGTAATCCGAGGCGATGCCGCTGGCGGCGGCGAAGTGGGCCTCAATGCCCTCCACCTCCATCATGGCTTCGGCGGCGGGGGCGCAGTTATCCAGGGTCAGGTCCACCATTTCGTAGAGCTTTTTGCCGCTGGAATGTACCGGATCCACAGCCTTCGCATAGGTCATGCTGGACATGGCGATGACGGTAATGCCCATCTTTTTGGCCTCAAAAGCCAGATCCACAACGCTTGCAGTGCGGCCTGAAACCGAGCCCACGATCAAAACGTCACCGGGACGCATGTCGGAGGCCTTCAGGGCGTAAGCCGCCAGGCCTTCCATGTTGGTATCCAGATCGCTCCGATCCCGGACACGGCCGTTCTTTTCCACATTCAGGTTGTAGGAAAAGTGCTTGTAGAAGATAGGGCCGCCGCCCCGGTAGATCAGGTCGTTTTCGATGGAGTGGCAGATGCCGGAAAGGTAGATGTTGCCTCCCTTTTCAATGGCGTCGGCAATCATGGTGCCCGCCTTGATGATGTTTTCCCGCTGGGTTTCCCGAACCTGGGCAAACAGTTCGGCTACACGGGCCTGATAACGGTCCAGAAGCATAGTTGGTACCTCGTTTTTTAGTTTAGTCCAGAATCCCGTGCATGGGATTGTTCTGCATGGGGGCAGTGGGGGCATACTTGGTCTTCAAGGGGTAGAACTGGCCGGAGGCCGATGCCTTTTCAAAGCTGGTAAGGATCTCCAGCACGTGATGCTGCTGGGTCATGTCGGCACGCCAGGGACGGCCGGTTTCAATGGCCTTTGCCATGTCCGCCAGGCCCAGAGCCCGGGAGTTTTGGGCATAGTCGAACATGAGGGGGATTTCCTTGTAGCCGGGGTAGGGATCCACCACGATTTTCCGGTAACCCGGGTCGGAGGTGGGAGCACCCACGCCGTCCTCGGGACGGTAGAGGAGAATGGGACCGCCGAAGGTGTTGGGGTCAGGGACCACCAGGGTACCCTTGGTGCCGTAAACCTCGAACCGGGCGGAGTTGGTGTAGTGTACGTCAAAGGTGGTGAAGATGGAGGCAATGGCTCCAGAGGAGAAGAGGATGTTGCCGGCCAGGTAGGTATCCACGTCCACCGTGATGGTTTCGCCATAGTGGGGCTTGGAGGTGATCAGGCGGGTATCAAAGCTCTTTTTAGTCAGTGCGGTGACGCCTTTGGCTTCCCCAAGGAGCTGAACCAGGGCGGTGACGTAGTAGGGACCCATGTCCATCATGGGGCCGCCGCCCCGCTTGTAGTAAAATTCAGGATCGGGATGCCAGGATTCGTGACCGTGGCAGATCATGGCCACGTTGGCACCCACCACGTCGCCGATGACCCCGTCGTCGATCAGCTTGCGGCAGGTCTGAATGCCGGCACCCATGAAGGTATCGGGGGCGCCGCCCAGGTGGAGTCCCTTTTCCTTGGCCAGAGCCACCAGCTCGTCGGCTTCGTTCATGTCCACCGCCAGGGGCTTTTCGGAGTAAACGTGCTTGCCTGCAAGCAATGCGGCCTTGGTGACCTCGTAATGCTCGTAGGGGCGGGTCAGGTTGAGGACCACGTCCACTTCGGGGTCGGCAAAGGCTTCGTACATATCGCTGTAGATCCGGGGGGAAGGAGCGTCGGCCCCGGCGGCAATGTAATCCTGCACCTTGCGCCAGCCTTCCTCGGCACGGGAGGGGATCAGGTCACAAAGCCCCCGCAGTTCGATTTCCCGGAAGGTGTTGGTGATATTGTCGAGATAAATTCCACTGATGGCACCAACGCCGATCATGGCAATGCGGATCATAGGAAATCCCCCTTTTTATTTCAAAATATTTTTGAGAGCGATGTTCTTTTCCTGGGTGACTTCACGCAGGGTGGTGGAGGTGCCTTCCCGGCCCATGCCGGAGTGCTTGTAGCCGCCGAAAGCCTGGTGGACCGAGCGGTAGTCACCGGTGCCGTTGATGACGCAGGTGCCCGCCTGGACCTTGGTGGCAAACTTCATGGCGGTCTTCATGTCGGCGGTCATGACGGTGGAGGCCAGGCCGAAGGAGGTCTGGTTGGCGATCTTCAGGGCTTCGTCAAAGGTCTGGAAGGAGATGATGGGGAAGAGGGCGGCAAAGACTTCCAGGTCCTTTGCCACGTCGTTTTCGGGGGACACGTCGGTGAGGACGGTGGGCCAAACATAGGCACCCTCCCGCTTGTTGCCGCAAAGGACGGTGGCGCCCTGGTCGATGATGTGGGCAATGTCGGCCATGGCGGCGATGGCGGCCTTTTCGTTGATCAGGGGTCCCATGTCGTTTGCCGGGTCGGCGGGATTGCCAAGCTTCAGGGCAGACAGGGCCTTTACCAGCTTTTCGGCGAAGGCATCCTTCACACTCTCGTGGACAATGTAGCGCTTGCTGGCACAGCATACCTGGCCGGCGTTATGGGCGCGTCCGCCAAGGGCTTCGGCCACGCAAAGATCCAGGTCGGCATCCGGGAAGATGACGAAGGGGTCGTTGCCACCCAGTTCCAGGAAGGTACGGCGGATCTCCTTGGCACCGCTGGCCAGCAGGGAGGAACCCACTTCGGTGGAACCGGTGAAGCTGACAGCGTCCACAAGCTTGGTTTCTTCCAGCCATTTGCCGATTTCCCGACCGCTGCCGGTGACAAGCTGCATGACTCCACCGGGGACACCGGCTTCCCAAAGCAGTTCGGTGAGCATGGTGGTGGCCAGGGGGGTGTCGCTGGCGGGCTTGGCGATGACGGCGTTGCCGGTGATCAGGGCCGGGGCAACCTTATGGGCGTAAAGCTCGATGGGGAAGTTAAAGGGAGTGATGGTGACGATGGTACCCAGGGGCTCATGCACCGTGAAGATGATGTCGTTTTCGGTTCTGGCTTCGGCCTTCAGGGGGATGGTGTTGCCGTACATATGGTGGGCGGCTTCGGTGAAGGTTTCAAACACCATACAAAGGGTCAGTACTTCGTCCCGGCATTCGTCAATGCGCTTGCCACCCTCGGCGCAGGCGGCCTGGGCAATTTCTTCCACGTGTTCTCTCACAAGAGAGGTGTATTTGTAGATGATTTGGCTTCTCTTATAAAAGGGCATATCGGCCCAGGCGGGCTGGGCTGCCTTGGCGGCCAGGGCGGCACGCTCAAAATCGCAGGCTTCCCCGGCGGGAACGGTGCAAACCACCTCACCTGTGGCGGGGTTGACGTTATCAAAGGTTTTTCCGGAGGCGGCGGGAACCCGCTGTCCGTTGATGAGCATAAGCATGGGAATGACCTTCCTTTCGGATATAAATTAGGTTGATTCTATTGTACAATATTCCACGGGGGGATGCAAGTGAAAAGTTGAAAATGATGCGTTTCAATTGACAATTGATCTTCTGTAATTGACAATTGAAAATTGACAATGGACAATTTTGGTGCGCGCCACAAAACGGCGCGTGGTTTTTTATTAGGAAAACCGCACCGGGTACGGTATCATGACCTGGTTTTGCGTGTAGCCGTAGGGCGGGGGGTTACTCCCGCCGCGGCAATACCGCGACGGCGGGCCGTCGAGGGCGCCGGCCCCTACGATGGCGGCGCGATTTGTGCGAAATATGGTCCGCCGCACCTGCGGGTGCGGACGGCGGGCCGGGAAACCCGTCCCCTACGAGGGGAAACGTACCGGGTACGGCATAATGACCTGGTTTTGCGTTAGCAAAATTTTCGGGCCGGTGGGGCCCGAAAAAATGGTCATATGCGATCGATCCGCATTTGCGGAGCGATCATGTAGGGGCGGCCATTGGCCGTCCGCCCCGGGTCGTTTACGGCGCGGGGAATGGGGGTAAGTTGAAAGTTGAAAATGGAAAGTTGAAAGTTACGGAGAATCAGGATGGTGCGGGCGTCCCTACGATGCACCCGGTCGGTTTTCGCCCCTACGAATGAATCATCGGCGATTTGTGCGAAAACGGCGGTGTTGCAAACAAAAAACCGACCCGGTGTGGGTCGGTTGGGTTTGTAATTGTAACAAACTTACTGATGGACAACGATCTTGGCGATGGAGGAGCACATATCGTTGACGCCGCCGTTTTCGCAAACCAGAGCAACGAAGGTGGTGGAGTTCTTCACGATTTCGGTCTTGTTCTGGATCCAAGCGATGAGGGAGCCGTCTTCCTGAATCAGTTCAGCGCTGTATTCGAAGGGTTCCTTGTACCATTCGCTGTCGGAGTGGTAAACAGTCAGACCGGTGGCGTTGGGGCAACCGATGTCAGCCAGGAAGTCCTTGATCTTCACGCCTTCAAAGATGGCAGTGGTGACCTGGGGGCCGGACCAGGAATCTTCGCCGCCGTAACGGTAGGAAGCGTAGATCTTGGTGAGCTCGTGGGCCTTGGCCTGTTCGATGGTGTAGGTGGTGGATTCACCGCCGTCGATTTCAACCGGAATGGCGAAGTTGACTTCGTCAACGGTGATGGCGGTAGCAGCTTCTGCGGCTGCGTCGGGGGTGGTACCCATGCAGCTTGCAAAGATGGCAACCATCATGGCAAGGAGCAGGGCGAGGGATACGATCTTTTTCATCTTTCAAATACCTCTCTCCGTATTTGTTTTTGTGCCGGGAAATTTTCAGCTATCCCCGGCTGCTGGAAAATAGTATATCACAATCCCCCGGGAAAGTAAAGGACAAAAAGAAAAGAAAATATCGGCGGCCAGGGAGAAGACCGCCGATATTTGAGAAAGGAGAAAGTATGAAAAAGAGGAAACGTCAAAAGTCAGTCAGGGATGAACGATGATCTTGGTGATGGAGGAGCAGAAGTCATTGACACCACCCTTGGCAGCGGCAAAAGCTACGAAGGTGCTGGAATTTTTGATGATTTCGGTCTTGTTCTGGATCCAAGCGATAACCGACTGATCATCCTGAATCAGTTCTTCCCCGTATTCAAAGGGAACCTTGTAGTAGTCGGTGTGGCTGTGGTAGACGGTCAAACCCTTGGCATCGGGATAACCGATGTCAGCCAGGAAATCCTTCACCTTCACACCCTCGAAGATAGCAGTGGTGACCTGGGGGTCTTTGACGCTTTCGGTGGCGGCATAACGGAAGGAACAGTAAATTTTGGTCAATTCATGTTCCTTGGCCTGGGCAATGGTGTAGGTGGTGGATTCCCCACCGTCGATTTCCACGGGAATGGTCCAATTTACATCTTCAACGCTGATGGCGGTGGAAGCTTCCAACACTTCATCGGGGGTGGCACCGGTACAACCGGCAAAGAGGGCGGTCAGAATGGCAAGGAGAAGGATAACGGCATAAAGTTTCTTCATTGTCAGGAACCTCCGAAAAATGATCTCAGGGTACCAGTTGTACCGGTTCCCCTTTTGGTGAGGATAGTATACCACATAATGCACAAAATGTAAATAGGAAAAGATTCACAAATTATGCAGTAGTATATGTTGATTGTGAACAAAATATGAATGTGACCGGGAAGGCCGGGAAGAAGGGAATGCTGGAGGACAGCATGACGGAAGGAGAATAACACAAAACCCCCGATTCCGGGATGGAATCGGGGGTGTAAATGTAGGATGTTATTCGGCAGGGAAGTGCTGCAGGGAGGAGCCTTCCAGAGAGGTGATGAAATCGGAGAAGTTGAAGTCGGTCAGGGAGGTGGTCAGCACCATGGTGACGAAGTAACCCTCCACCTGGGTGGTCAGGTAGAAGTAACGCAAGACCGTGTCGTTATCCCGAAGCATCATTTCCAGGCTGACGTAGCTGTGACCCGCAATGGTGACGGTGTCGTTGGCAATGGTATGGATTTCCCACAGGTCGGAGTAGCTTTCCAGCTGGCTCTTGGCGGATTGCAGATAGCCTGCCGCATCCCCCTTGCTGGTGTTTTTCTGGTAGAGCATATCAAACCGATCCTTGCCGGAATCGGAGGACATGACAAAGGAGTAACCCAGGTCGAAGGTCTGACCCTCCTCCAGGGCGGAGAGTTCTTCCTCTCCAAGCTCGGTGAAGAGGGTGCGGTTGAGTCCCAGAAGGGTCTGGGCTTCTTCTCCTTCCGCCAGGTGCCAGCCCTGGGGAATGGTGAAATGGAGGGAGAGCATTTCGTTGGTATAGGTCTGCCCCTCAAAGCGGCCCAGGGAGAATTTGTCTTTTCCACAGGCGGCAAGGGTCAGAATCATCATCAGGCAAAGCAGAAGCGCAATGGCTCGTTTCATGGGTCACACACCTTTCTTCAGAAATCGGTTATGTAGGTCAAAGCTGCAGGCTTTCGTCGTTTTCCACCCATTCGGATACCGGGGTCACGGTGTATTCGTCCCGGCTGATGCGGCAGATGACGGTTTCGATGCCGGCGTTGATGATAAACCGGCGGCACAGGGAGCAGGGGGTACAATCGGGAATGCGCTCTCCGGTTTTGGCATCCTTTCCGGCCAGGTAGAGGGTGGCACCCAGCATTTCCTCCCGGGAGGCGTTGATGATGGCGTTTTGTTCGGCGTGGACCGAACGGCACAGCTCGTAACGGGTACCCCGGGGAATATTGAGAGCGTCCCGCTTGCAATAGCCCACATCGGTGCAGTTTTTGCATCCTCTGGGGGCACCGGCGTAGCCGGTGGAGATGATGGAGTCGTTTTTCACAATGATGGCCCCGTAGTTGCGGCGCAGGCAGGTACCCCGCTCCAGTACGGTTTCGGCAATATCCAGGTAATAATTGATTTTATCACGGCGTTGCATGGTGGTGTTCCTCCTTTGGCAGAATCAAAGCAGTTGGTCGTTTGTAATGCGGCCCTGCTCCATGGTCAGAACCCGATTCGCCGCCATGGCGGCGGAGGGGTCGTGGGTAATCATAAAGATGGTGGCGCCCCGGGTGTTTTCTGCCCGAAGCAGATCCAGAATGCTTGCGGTGGAGCGCTTGTCCAGGTTGCCGGTGGGTTCATCCGCCAAAATCAGGGCCGGGTGATGCACCGTGGCCCGGGCGAAGGCGACCCGCTGCTGTTGTCCCCCGGAAAGCTCCCGGGGAAGGTGATCGGTGCGGCCCGAAAGACCCACCTTTTCCAGGGCCTCCAACGCCATTTTCCGCCGACGGTTCTTGGCAATGCCCGCAAGCCGCAGGGGAAGCTCCACGTTTTCCACGGCGGTGAGCCGGGGATTGAGAAAGAAATCCTGGAATACGAAACCGATGCAGGCGGCCCGGAGACGGCTGCGGCCCCCATTTTTCATGGCAAAGACGTCCTGACCGCAAAGGGTGTAACATCCTTCGGTGGGGGTGGCCAAAAGACCCATTATATGCATCAGGGTGGTTTTGCCCGACCCCGATTCCCCCACCATGGCGCAGTATTCCCCTGCCTCAATGGCAAGGGACACATGGTCCAGGGCGGTAACGGGGTTGCCCCTTACCCGGTAGGTCTGGGTGACGTTTTCAAGCTGTATCGTAATAACCACTTCCTTTCTCCCATAGTTTGGGTGGCGAAGGAAGGGATTATACCCGGGAATGGTCCAAAATCGGTCCGTCACAGTAGTATATCACAGATGAAAGGGATTTGCAATATTTTGTTTTCTATGATACAATGAATTATCAAAAAACATGGAGAGAATGGTATGATTACAAGTTATCAGCAAAAGGGGAGCCTGGAGCTGGCCTACCTGGGGGATGCAGTGTACGAGCTACTGGTGCGGGAGATGCTTTCCGAAAGACCCTCCAAGCCGGGCAAAATGCACCAGACCGCCCTGCGCTACGTGGCTTGCCACGGACAGGCGGTGGCGGCGGAGGCCTTGATGCCCACCCTGACCCCGGAGGAGGCGGATATTCTGCGCCGGGGGCGAAACAGCCACCTGCACCCTGCCCGTCACAACGACCCGGGGGAATACGCCCTGGCCACCGGGCTTGAGGCGCTGTTTGGATATCTCCACCTGAAGGGAGACCGGGAACGGATCCGGGAGCTTTTCAAAGCCGCTGTTATCGCCATTGAGGAGAAAGAAAAATGAAGTATGCAATTCTGTATTTGCTGGTGATCAGCCTGGTTGCGGTGATTGTCACCGTGGCCGACAAAAAGGCCGCCAAAATTGACGGGGCCCGCCGGGTACCCGAAAAGACACTGCTCCTGCTTTCTGCCCTGGGGGGCTCGGTGGCAATGTTTATCACCATGAAATGGATCCGCCACAAAACCCAGCACGTGAAATTTATGCTGGGCATCCCCCTGATCATCATTGCCCAGGTGGGGGTACTCTATTATCTGATTTTCCATCTGGACGTGTTCGGGTGGATGTGAAAAGTATGCAGAAGACGAAAAAGAGCTACCAATGGTAGCTCTTTTTGATTGGTGCAATTTAGAAGCAGCGCTCCCGGCCTTCCTTAAGGCAATGGTCGATCCGGCCGCAGCGATAGCAGAGCTCGTTTTTGGAGAATCCGTCACGGTTGAATTCTGCGATGTTTTCGTAGGTGACGGTGGCGATGTTTCCCAGGGCTTCCCGGGTCAGGAAGGCCTGGTGGCTGGTGACGATGACATTGGGCATGGAAATCAGCCGGGCCAGCACGTCGTCATCCACAATGTGCCCCGAACGGTCCTCGAAGAAGATGTCTCCCTCCTCCTCGTACACGTCCAGGCAGGCGCCGCCGATTTTGCGTGCCTTGATGCCCTCCAGAAGGGCCTCCGCATCGATGAGGGCACCCCGGGAGGTGTTCACCAGGATGACCCCCTTTTTGCACATATCCACCGCCTTGTGGTCGAAAAGGTGGAAGGTTTCATCGGTGAGGGGGCAATGGAAGGAGATGATGTCACTTTCCCGGAAGAGGGTGGGAAGGTCCACGTAGTCGATGTCCGAATCCTTGGCGGGAAATTTGTCATAGGCCAAAACCTTCATGCCAAAGCCCCGGCAGATATCAATGAACACCCGGCCGATTTTACCGGTGCCTACCACGCCCACCGTTTTGCCGTGAAGGTCAAAGCCCTCCAGCCCGGCGATGGAGAAGTTGTAGTCCCGGGTGCGGTTGTAGGCCTTGTGGATGCGTCGCACCGAGGTGAGAAGCAATGCGGCGGCGTGCTCCGCCACGGCGTAGGGGGAGTAGCCCGGCACGTGCACCACGTGGATCTTGCCGAAGGCATGGGTCAGGTCCACGTTGTTGTAACCGGCGCACCGGAGGCAGATGAGCTTGATACCCCCCTCGTAGAGAATGTCGATCACCTCGGCGTTGACGGTGTCGTTGACGAAGACGCAGACGGCGTCGCACCCGTGGGCCAGGGGAGCGGTATCGGGGGTGAGCTTGGTGTCAAAAAAATGGATTTCCACCCCGTATTCGGCGGCCAGGGGCTCAAAAGAGGAGCGATCGTAGGGTTTTGTATCGAAAAAAGCAAGTTTCATAGTTATGGTTTCCTTTCCTTGATTACGGATATATTGTACCATGGTGGGGGGATTTATGCAAGTGACTGAATCACAGAGCAATGGCGAATGACAAAACATCCATTTTTCTCTTGCCTTTTTCCATCCCACCATGTATAATGAAATCAAACTTAACCAAGATAAAAAGGCGAGCCGCCCCGCCGGAATCGGGCAGGCAGAAAGGGGATATCCTATGACACAGTTCAAAATTGGCGTCATTCCCGAAAGCTTCCGGGTAGAGCGCTTCCTCTCCCTGGAAAAAGCCAAGGCCATTGGTGCCGCCGGTGTGCAGGTTTACGCCACCCACGACGATTTCTGCGCCGAAAAGCTCACCGCCGGTGAAAAGAAGGCCTTCATGGACAAGCTGGACTCCCTGGGTCTGGTGGTTTCCGCCCTGTGCGGCGACTTCGGCCACGGCTTCACCAATCCCGAAAAGAACAAGATCTACGTGGAACGCTCCAAGAGAGTGCTGGAGCTGGCCCTGGAATTTGGCACCAACATTGCCACCACCCACATCGGCACGGTTCCCGCCGACCCCAACTGCGATACCTATAAAATCATGCAGGAAGCCTGCCACGAACTGGCGGAATTTGCCGACTCGCTGAAGGCACACTTTGCCGTGGAAACCGGCCCCGAAAAGGCCACCCTTCTCAAGTCCTTCCTGGACTCCCTGGGCAGCCGGGGCGTGGCGGTAAACCTGGACCCCGCCAACCTGACCATGTGCAGTGAAGACGATGCGGTTGCCGCCGTCTACACCCTGAAGGATTACATCGTTCACACCCACGCCAAGGACGGCATTGCCCTGCCGGGTCAGACTCCTCCCTGGCTGGAGGTTCCCCTGGGCAAGGGCGGTGTGGATTGGCCCAATTACCTCAAGGCCCTGGATGAGATCGGTTACAAGGGCTTCCTGACCATCGAACGGGAATGCGGCGATTCCCCCGAAGCCGACATTCGTATGGCTGCCGATTTCCTGCGTGCCCAGATGGCCCGATAAATTTTGGGGCATGGGGAAGTAAACCGGAGGGAAATCCGGTACCCTATCATCGTGACCCAATTTAGACCCCAAGGAGGATACCCATGCAATATGTAATTGCCGATGTGCGGGGCTGTTACGATGCCCTGAAAGATCTTTTGGATAACCTCTCCTTTTCCGAAAAGGAGGACGTGCTCTACCTGGCGGGCAACCTGGTGGGGGAGGGCAGCGAATCCATGCCCCTGATCCTGGACCTGTGTATGCGGCCTAACGTGTACCCCATCTGGGGGGACAAGGACCTGGCCGCCGCCAAGTTCCTGCGCCTGGCCAACCAGGCGGAGGACGACAAAGCCATGCTGGAAGGCATGGACGGGGAAGAAAAGGCGGAATTCGCCAAGTGGATTCAGGATGGGGGTATGGCCCTGCTGCAGGAATTCCGGGCCCTGGAGGAAGAGGATCGCACCTTTGTGGTGGAGTATTTTGACGAATTCGAGCCCTTTATGCTGGCCGAGGCCAACAAGCGGGTCTTCATCATGCTCCACGGGGGTTTCACCGATTTCGTGGAGGGTAAGGACCTGGAGGAATACGAGGCAGAAGAACTGGCCTGCGGCTCGGTGGAACCCGACAAGCGCTATTTCAAGGGTGCCTACCTGATCACCGCCGGGGAGTGCCCCGAAAACAAGGTTACCAAAACCAAGGCCGGCAACCTGTTTATCAATTGCAACGTCGCCGATGGCGGCAGACTCGCCTGCCTGTGCCTGGAGACCGGAAAGGTAGCATACAGCAAATAAATGTCAGCAAAAAAAACGCCCTTAGGCGGGGCTTCGTAAAACAGTTATTTTGAAAAATGCTTGAAAGCGACTGTTTTCAAGGCACGGCGTGACTTCGGTCACGCCGTTTCCTTTTTCGCAAGTTCTTCCAAAGGGATAAAGCCGATGCCGTCATATTCGATGTGGATCTTCTGCCTGTGCTTGCCGCTGGACTTGTCGGGTGCTTCCACATAGATGGCTTGGATCAGCTCTCTGAGCATGGCAGGGTCGATTCCTTCGATACCCACATGCTTATCAGCCTTGCGGATGAACCTTTCAATATTTTCGTTCTGTCTTTCCTGTACTTCAATTTCCTGTCGTAAAGCGACAACCTCTGCTTCAAGCTGTTTCTGTTCCGCTTCGTAGTTCTGACTCATCATCTCGTAGCGTTCATCATTCAGATTGCCTGTGGCATTATCCTCGTAAATCTTGATGAACGGCCTTTTCAGTTCTGCGATTCGGCGCTCGTTGCGTTCAAGCTGCTTGCAGCTTGAACGCAACTTTTCAGCCGACTCCAACTGGAGCTGTTTAGATCGTTGTTTACTTCAGTCGTAATTTAATTGTAAATATTTTTCGAATGTTTCCAGCAGCGTATTGACTTTCATCATAATTACGAGTATAATATTATCGAGTAAATCCAAAATGAGGTGAGCGCATGGATTATATAACCGAACTTGCTGCCATTGCATCGGAACACGGCGGCATCATAGAAGCTAAAATCGCCGCACAGCGCGGTATTTCGAAAGCCATGCTCTACAAGCTGTGCAAAGAAGATAAAATTCACAGAATCGTGAAAGGGCAATATATTCTTCCCGATGATATGCAAGATGAGCTGCTGTCCATCAGTAAGCGTTCCGATAAAGTAATTTTCTCTCACGAAACGGCATTATTCCTTCACGGGATTTCAGACAGAACGCCTTTTGAGCATACTGTTACCGCGCCATCCGGTTGTATCCCATCTGCCGCTATCAAAGAAGAGTGCAAGGTGTACTACATCAAACAGGAACTATTCGACTTGGGCAGAACGATATTGCAAACGCCCGCCGGAAACAACGTGCAGGCGTATGATTTGGAGCGCACGATATGCGATGTCATTCGCAGTCGCAATAAATTGGGAACGGAAACCTTTTTAACGGCACTCAAAATGTACGCCGCAAGCCCGAAGAAAAATCTGAACTTGCTGAACACATACGCAAAGCGGATGCGTGTTGAAAAGGTGTTGCGTCAATATTTGGAGGTGCTCCTATGAGCAAAGCAATGAGTCTGAAAGCAAAAATTCGCAATATCGCCAAACAGAAGAATATCCCTGCACAGGTCATTTTGCAAAACTATATGTTTGAGCGACTGCTCGTTCGTCTCTCTGCTTCCGAATACAAAGAGAAGTTTGTGTTAAAGGGCGGTATGTTGGTAGCTGCGATTGTCGGTCTCGACAACCGCGCAACCATGGATATGGACACCACTCTTAAAAATCTGCCCCTTACACCGGAAGCTATTCGTAGCGCGTTGGAAGATGTCTGCGACATCGCATTTGATGACGGCGTTATTTTCGAAATTGGCACAATCTCTCCTATTCGTGAGGATGATATTTACGGTGGATACCGTGTTATGCTGAACGCCAAGTTTGATACTCTGCTGACA
>SVKS01000118.1 GCA_015068345.1 Oscillospiraceae bacterium | reverse complement strand
CAAAGCACACTGATTCTGTCGCCTCCCGGATATGGCAAAACAACCCTTCTTCGGGCCCTCCTGGGCCATCTTTCGGCAGCGGGATACGTGGTGGGGGTAGCCGACGATCGTTTCGAGATCGCCGCCATGCGGGCAGGAACGCCGGGTTTTCCATTGGGGGCGGGGTGTGACGTGATTTCGGGCGGACGAAAAGACGAGGCCATGCTGATGCTGCTGCGGTCCATGTCTCCCGACGTTATTGCCTGTGATGAAATCACCTCTCCCGAGGATGCGGAGGCAGTCATCACGGTGGGAAACTGCGGTGTCCGTCTTCTGGCTACAACCCATGCGATGGATAAGGAATCCCTTTCCCGCCGCCCCATATATCGGGAGATTCTGGAAACAAAAATATTTCAACGGCTCATCCGGATTGATATTGCGGACGGGGTGCGACGCTACTATACCGAAGTTCTGTGAAGGTCACCGGAGCACTTTGCATCCTTCTGGGTACCCTTCTATGGGCTATTTCCCGCCGCCGGGAAGGGGAGAGACAGCTTGCCCTGCACAAAGAGGCCATCCGTTTTCTGGAATTTACCCATGACCGGATTGCCCTCTGCGGAATGCCCCTTCCCGATATTCTTTCAGACTACCAAACCCAACATCTCGGTTGCAGTATCCTTTTTTCCTCTCCTCCGATTCCGCTGATGGATTATCTTTCGGGTGCAGGGGAATCCGGTATGGAAGGGGAGCTTCGTCGGGCAGAGTACCATCTTTCCCGTTTGATCAACACGCTTCCCGCCATGGAGCAGGAGCTTCAAAAAAAGAACCAACTTTTATTCTCACTTTCCATACCGGCGGCATTGGTCGTCATTTTGCTTTTACTATAATTCGAAAGAAACGAGGACAACACGCATGGGGTAGAATTCATCTTCAAGATCGCCGCCATCGGGATCGTAGTAGCCATCCTGAATCAGGTTTTGATTCGTTCCGGGCGGGAAGACCAGGCTTTGATGACCACCCTGGCAGGATTGATCGTGGTGTTGTTCATGCTGATCGACCAAATCAGCGCCCTGTTTGACAAAATCCAAAGCATGCTGGGCCTATGATATGGAAAATCTTTTTCGGGTGGCAGGGCTTTCCCTGATCGGATGTTTTCTCATTCTCCTCCTCAAAAAGGAGCTGCCGGTATATGCCTTTTTGCTTGGATGCGGCATTGCAGGATTGATTCTTGTTTATCTCATCACTCTTTTGGAGGAAGCCCGCCGGGAAGTTGCCAATTGGCTTTCCGATTGGTCGGTGGATGGAACCTTGGTGCTTTGTCTCTTTAAAGTCTGCTTAACGTCGGTTGTTACCCGGATCGCATCCGAACTCTGTCGGGATGCGGGACAAGGGTCTCTAGCCTATGTAACCGAGCTATTCGGGACTTTATCGGCCTTGATTATGGCACTTCCCGTATTTCGTTCCCTGCTGAAAACGGTTGTGGGGTTATTCTGATGAAAAAAGCAATCCGTCTCCTTTTCTTTATGCTGTTGCTTACAATTCCTGCTTTTGCTGCCGAAGACCCTTCCTCCTGGAACGAAGAGTTTTCAGTTTTGATCTCTGATGCCCTGGAGGAAGCAAAACCCGCCGCAAAAGATGCCGCAGAAGATGCTGTAAGGCTCCTTGGAGTTGCACTTATCACAGGGATAGCACATTCCTTCTCAGATGGCAAAGAGGGCGTCATGGCGGTTATACGGGCCTTTGGTGTGTCTGCTTCGCTGATACTTACGATTGGCGATACAAAAGGATTTGTAAACTCGGTCGCCAGCGTCACCGACGATATGCTGGTGGTATTGCAAACCAGCCTGCCCACCCTAACTTCGGTATCCGCCATGGCGGGTGGAAGTGCCTCTGCAGTAACCTCCCAGGCGGTGTATCTGCTTTCTGCCGATATCGCCGCTCTCTTGATTCATCGGCTTCTGCTTCCCTTATTAGGCGTCTATCTGGCACTTTCGGTCACGATGTCTGTCTTTCCCCAAAAGCTTCCCGGGGGAGCTGACAAAGCGGTGTCAGGGTTGATTACATTTCTGCTTCGCTTATTTCTAACCATCTTTATCGGCTATACAGGCATTCTCAAGGTGTTTGGTGCCGTTACCGATAGTGTCGCAAAGAGGAGTTTGAAACTGGCTTTGAGCTCTTCGGTCCCCGTCATCGGCACCATCGCCGCAGAGGCAGCAGACAGCGTTTACGCCATTGCAGGAACCACCAGAAGCTATATCGGTATCACCGGACTGATTGCCCTCCTTGCTGTCTTTCTCATCCCAATGGGGAAGATGTGCATATATTATTTGGTTTTTCGGTTCTTCTCCTTTTTGATTGCACCGATAGGCGGAGATGGAATCGGCAGTTTTATGGAATCGCTTTGTAATGGATACGGACTTCTGTTGGCAATTGCCGGTTCCATTATTCTTCTGGCCTTGCTTTCCATACTGTCGACGTTTGCATTCATCAGCCCGTAGAAATGGAGGCCTTTGTGGACTATACAAAATGGATCGGTTCCCTCCTCCTTACAATCATCATTTGCTCCCTCCTCCTATTCCTGATGCCAGAAGGGGGCGTCAAGAAAATTGCAAAAATACTGGCTACCATTTTGATTTTCGCTTCATTTCTTCCTGTTGGCAACCAATTCTTTTCCGATTCCCGTGATCTATCCTATAAAAAATATCTTTCCGATGCCGAGCTTTCTTTAAAAGAAGCTGAGGCAAAATATAAAAATGAAATACTGCGATTAACTCGTGAAGAGATTGCAAAACGCATTCAGGTTCAGGCGGCGGAGTGGGGGATGGAAACCGACGTTTCTGTTTCCCTTCGTATTGACGAATCAAACCAGATCCTTCCGGAAAGTGTCCATGTCCTTCATCACATTCCGGTGGAGGAAGATACGCTGATGAAGCTGCGTCAATGGATCTTCACGAATTATCAAATCAAGCCTCGTCGACAGAGTCATATTTTCAAATAGCTTCACATATTTCATAGTCATGGGATCATCCGGAGGTACTATGCTGAAACTTTCCCCCAAAATCCGGGATTGGATATCCCGCTACAAATATGCGCTTTTGGTAGCTCTTTGCGGTGTGGCCTTGATGCTGATACCAACCGAAAAGAAATCACCTGCCACAGACACGCCGATCACGTCCGATCTGGAAGCGGTCGAACGGGAGTTGGAAGCCTTTTTGGAAAACGGAGCAGGGGTCGGCCGGGTCAAAGTGATGCTGACCCTGGAGTGTTCATCCCAAACCATTTACATGACCGAAGAATCGGTTCGAATTTCAGAAGGAGGTTCGGATGAATCAAGGGAGGTCAGCAAAGCGTCATCCTCCGGGGATGACGTACCGCTTATCAAGAAAACCCTGTATCCCAGGTACCGGGGTGCCTGTATTCTGTGCGAAGGGGCTCACCGGGATGAGGTTCGGCTCTGGATAACCCAAACCGTATCCTCCCTTTTGGGTCTTGGAAGCGATAAAATCGTGGTAGAAACCATCAAACAAAATTGAAAGGAAGAGCGAAGTATGAAGTTGGATCTCAAAAAAATCAAACCCGGGAGAAAGAGCATGGTGGTCACCATGGTAGCTTTGCTTGCATGTGCCGCCGTTTACCTGAACTGGAGTTACCAACAAACCGAAAAAGCGGCAAACGAAGAATCTCTATCTTCCGAATATGAAGCAGTGGATTCCCGCCGCATCCTTGGACAAAACTATGAGGAAGTCACCAATGAAACATCAGTGGAGGTTCCCGATATGTCGGGCTATTTTGATGCAACCCGGCTTTCCCGTAAGCAAGCCCGGGATGAAGCTGTCAGTATACTGGTTAGCACCGAGGCCAGCACCACCGCAAGCAGTGAGGCAAAGGCTAACGCTTCCGAAGAGATCGCAAAAATCGCTGAAAATACCGTAGTGGAAGCTCGTATCGAGGGACTTGTCATCGCCAAAGGATATGAGGATTGCGTGGCATATATCAATGCTAATGGCTGCAACGTGGTGGTTGCCGCCTCCGGAAGCGAACTATCGGAAAGCGACGTAGCAAAGATTAAGGATATCGTAGTTTCCGAAACCGGATTGGGTGCCTCCATGATCAAGATTGTAGAAGCAGTCAGCTAATATCGGTCATACCATACTTTCTCTTGCGCTTTGCCGGAAAGTGTGGTATGATTTTTTTATACCGATTGGGAGGTCATAATCATGTTCAAAAAGAAGTTTTGCGCTCACCGGGGCGTATCTGCTTTGATGCCCGAAAATACTCTACCCGCTTTCGCCGCTTCTCTTGCCTTGGGTGCCGACGAAATCGAATTCGACGTCCGTCTGACACGGGATAACAAGCTGGTGGTGTCCCACGATCACGACGTAGGACGTATTTCTAATGGTACCGGTCTCATTCATGAGCTTTCCCTGGATGAACTTCTTTCGCTGAACATTGGTGTCAAGCAAGGTTGGGAAGTTCCTTTTTGCACGCCGGAAGAGGTATTTGAACAATTTGCAAACAAGCTCACCTTCAACATTCACCTGAAAGAACATGGGGAAGACGGACACCTGATCAAAGAGCTTGCCGCCTTGACAAAACGTTACGACGCTTATGATCACGTTTACTTTGCCGGTTCACCGAATGAACTTGCCTGGATGGAAAAGGCTGCTCCTGAAATCAATCGGGTCGCCATTCAGTTGCCGGGAGACGAAATTGGTATTTATGAGATGGCAAAAACCTATCATTGTTCCGGGGTACAGTTCTGGCTTGGTATGCTTGATGAATCCTTGATTGCAAAGCTGCACAACGACGGTATTTGGTGCAACCTTTTCTACGCTGATGATGCGAAGAACTACCAGAAATATTTCGATATGGGGGTGGACACCCTTCTGACCAACCGCATGGACCTTGCCGCCGCATATCGAGCCGCCAGCCTAAGATAAGGAGGGAGAATACTATGTTTCGGGAATTAACACGCAAAAACAAAGAATTGCCCCTGGAATCCTGTTTAGATGTCCTGAAGTCCGAAAAGCGAGGGGTTCTTTCGGTCTGTGGCGACGAGGGCTACCCCTATGGAATGCCTATGAATCATTTTTACAATGAAGAAGATGGATGCATTTATTTTCATACCGGCATTGGTGGTCATCGTCAGGATGCACTTTCGGCTTGCGATAAGGTCTCCTTCTGCGTCTTCGATCAGGGATATGCCAGGGAAGGGGAGTGGGCTCTGAATGTCAAAAGTGTGATTATATTTGGTCGTATTGAAATTCTCGATGATCAGGAACTCATTGCGGACATCACCCGCAAGCTCTGCTATAAATTCATCCAGGATGAAGATTATATCGCCCGCGAAATCGAAAGTTTTGCCCACGAAACTCTGCTTCTTCGCCTGAAGCCGGAGCATATCTGCGGCAAGCTTGTAACCGAATCCTAACGAAAAAGGCCTGCGGCTTTCATCGCCACAGGCCTTTTTGCTACCATATTTATCGAATTCCGTATTTCTCGATGACGTAATCCATATCCTTGTCTCCTCTGCCAGAGAGATTGATCAGGATAGAGCCTTTGCCCATTTCCTTGGCAAGTCTCATACCAAATGCAACCGCATGGGCGCTTTCAATAGCCGGGATAATACCTTCCAGACGGGAAAGCTTGAAGAAAGCGTCAATGGTTTCTTCATCATCCACAACATCGTACTTCACGCGTCCCAGGTCATGCAGGAAGGCATGTTCCGGACCGGAGGAAGGATAATCCAACCCGCTGGCTACCGAGTAAACCGGTGCAGGTTCGCCGTTTTCATCCTTCAGCATGATACTGTTGAAGCCGTGCATGATACCCTCGGTGCCATATTTCAGGCTGGCTGCATGATCGCCCAGGGCGGTGCCTCTGCCAAGAGGTTCAACACCGTAAATATCCACAGGATCATTCAGGAATCCGGAGAACATACCCATGGCGTTGGAACCGCCACCAACACAGGCAACGACGGCATCTGGCAGCTCGCCGGTCATTTCCAGAAATTGTTCTCTGGCCTCAATACCAACAACACTCTGGAAATCCCGGACCATCATGGGGAAGGGGTGAGGACCAAGCACTGAACCGATGCAGTAGATGGCGTCCTTGTATTCGTTGCAGTATGCGGCAAAGGCGGCATCCACAGCTTCCTTCAGGGTCTGCAAACCTTCGGTCACTTCCACAACGTTGGCACCAAGGATTTTCATACGGGCCACGTTGGGAGCCTGCTTCTTAATATCCACCGAACCCATATAAATATCACATTCCAAACCAAAGTAGGCGGCGGCGGTGGCAAGGGCTACGCCATGCTGACCGGCACCGGTTTCGGCAATGACCTTCTTTTTGCCCATGTATTTAGCAAGAAGAGCTTCACCCATGCAGTGGTTGAGCTTGTGGGCGCCGGTATGGTTCAAATCTTCCCGCTTGGCATAGAGCTGAACGTTACCCAGGGTACCGGACAGACGTTCCAGATAGGATACCGGGGTAGGACGTCCCTGAAACTCTTTGCGGATGCGGCGGAGTTCGCTGACATACTTGCGGGATTTACAAATGGTAAAATAGGCTTCCGTAATCTCCTCCATGGCTCTTTTTAACTCCGGGGAAACGAAGGCTCCGCCGTATTTGCCAAAGAATCCGTTTTCATCGGGATAATGCTTAAAATAAGTATCGAAATCGATGTTGTTGAACTGCATATATCATTCCTCCAAATAATTTGTATGATTATATTGTTTTCTTCGGTGTTTTGAGCTTCACCATCGTTTTGTTAAAAGGAACATATTTTCTCCTCTTTACCGGGGTAAAAGAAAAACGCCCCGGACAGAATTCTTTATTTCTGTCAAGGACGAACATAATATCCGCGGTGCCACCTTGATTTCACGGGTAAACCCATGCCCTTATCCGGGATACCAACATATCCCCGGCAACTGACGTATGCCATACGTTGCAGAATACTCTGTGAGAGACCTCTCACATTTGACTGCACCCTCCGCGGTCCATTTGACAATCCGTTTCATACCTGCATCCCAGCATCGCAAGCTCTCTGTGACGTCGTAACTGCCGTTATCTCCGCTTCAACGGTTTAGCGTGTTAAAACTGTCTATAAATATACCACGAAGAAATTGTCTTGTCAATAGGGTATCTGAAAAAAAGATTTTTTGACCCGAAAGTAGCCCGAAAAGATTTGGATTCCGGGTTGTTATTTTTGATTTTCTATGATATAATATGCAATATAGGCATTGGTCGTCAATTCATGGCCATGCATCACGGATGATACAGAAACCGGCGGCGATAGTGCCCCGGATTTGAATTCTCGGAGGTTAGATAAATGAGTATGAACCCAAAAACCGTATCCAAGAATGGTAAGGTTCGCATCTCGGACGAGGTTGTGGCCAAGGTTGCCTACTGTGCCGCCAAGGAAGTAGAAGGCGTGGTAGATATTTGCAGTTCTCTTCCTGCTTATCTGGATAGCATCATCCAGAAGAAGGGAAAGAATACCGGTATCTCGGTAAAAGGACTGGAGGATGGTGGCCTTCGTATCGACATTGGCATCACCGTCAATTATGGTACCGTAATCCCTAAAATCAGCAAAAACATCCAGGAAGCCGTTAAGGCTGCCGTTGTATCCATGACCGGTTTGAAGGTTGACTGTGTCAATATTCACGTAATGTCGGTGGTATTCCATGACTGAAATGAAATCGGTTGCGACCCGCCGCAGTGCGCGGGAGATTGCTCTGCACATTGTGTACGAGCGTACCTTTGATTTGGACAACACGGAAGGGATCCTTTCCCAACGCCTTTCGGAGGAGGGGTTTGCATCCCTTTCCCGGGACGTAAGTGCCTACGAAAAGGAGCTTCCTCCGGAAGAATGCGTATACATTCGTCTAGTTACCAAAGGTATTGAAGAGAAGAAGATGGAATTGGCAGATTTGATCCGTCAGAACTCTCTGAATTGGAAGTTGGAACGTATTTCCCGCATCAGCCGTTCCATTTTGGAAATCGCCATCTATGAAATCCTTTACATGGAGGGCATCGATACCAGCGTTTCCATCAACGAAGCGGTAGAGCTTGCCAAGAAGTACGACACCGAAGACGCCAGCGCCTTCATCAATGGTGTACTGGGCGGTTTTGCCAAGAACAATCAATAATCCATAAGGACTACAGGGGTTGTCTTCACCACCGATGGTGATAAGGCGACCCTTTTCGGTATTACTATGAAATGTATCGGTTTTGATACCAGTAACTACACAACCTCGGTGGCTTCCTTTTCCGAAGGGAAGCAGATCAACATTGGTAAGCTCTTGCCGGTTCCCGAATCCGCCAAGGGACTTCGTCAAAGCGATGCTCTGTTCCACCATATCAGAGCCCTTCCCGATCTGACAAGCGAGTTAATACACTCCGTCGGATGTGGTGCAGATGCAGTTGCGGTTTCGGTTTCTCCGCGGCGTGCAGAGGGCTCCTACATGCCTTGCTTCCTGGCGGGGCATACTGTCGCCCATACCCTTGCAAAAGGACTTGGAGTAGAGCTATATATCTTTTCTCATCAGGAGGGACATTTGGCGGCGGCGGCTTACTCGGCAAATTCTCAGGTCATATTTCATACTCCTTTTTTAGCCTGGCATCTTTCGGGCGGCACCACCGAGCTTTTGCATTGTGTTCCTTCGGATGATCTGCCCTTTCGGGTAGAATGTATCGGTGGTACCCGGGACATATCTGCTGGGCAATGTGTCGATCGGGCCGGGGTTGCATTGGGTCTTCAGTTCCCATGTGGCATTGCGCTGGAAAAATTGTCCCTGGAAG
>SVKS01000117.1 GCA_015068345.1 Oscillospiraceae bacterium | reverse complement strand
CAGTTCGAACTGTGCCATGCGCTTGAGCAGGTCGGGATAGTATCTCCCCTCGCCCATTTCGGCGGCCATATCGGCGCAAACCTCGTCGATTCTGGGATCGTTTTCATGAGCCTTGTAGGCAACCAGCAGATCCAGTTCGGAGTTTTCTTCGATTTCCACGCCCAGCTCGTAAAGACCCTTGATGGGGGCGTTGCAGGCAAAGAAGTCCTGGGGACGGGGACCGAAGGTGATGACCTTCAGGTTCTTGACACCGATGACACCACGGGCCACCGGGATGAATTCCTTGATCATTTCCACGATTTCGTCGGCGGTGCCAACAGGATATTCAGGGATGTAGGCCTTCAGGTGGCGCATTTTCAGGTTGTAGGAGCAGTTGAGCATGCCGCAATAGGCGTCGCCGCGGCCGTTGATCAGGTCGCCATCCCCTTCGGCGGCGGCCACGTACATAACGGGGCCGTCAAACTTCTGGCAAAGCAGGGTCTCGGGGGTTTCGGGACCGAAGTTGCCCAGGAAGACCACCAGGGCATTGACACCATTGGCCTTCACGTCGGCCAGGGCAGCCAGGGCATCCTTTTCATTTTCCACGGTGACGGGGCATTCGTAAATGCCTTCGCCATAGGCCTTCACAATGGCTTCCCGGCGGGAAATGGACAGACCGATGGGGAAGCAGTCGCGGGACACGGCAATGATGCCAAGCTTGACTTCAGGAATGTTTTTCATAGGTACCTCTTTCCAATATATATATTCCCTTTTACTTCTTTTCAGGGTCGGTTACGCTTTCCTTAGCGGCGGTCAGGAGGGATGCCAGCGACTGAATTTCCGAGGGAACGATGATCTTGGTGGCCTTGCCGTCGGCGGCTTTTTCAAAGGCTTCGTAGCTCTTGAGGGTGATGTAGGCGGCCTCGGGCTTTGCTTCGTTGATCATGCGGATGGATTCGGCCTGGGCTTCGTAAAGGGCGCGGATGGCCTGGGCTTCACCGTCGGCTTCCCGGATACGGGCTTCCTTTACGGCGTCAGCCCGGAGAATGGCGGCCTGCTTTTCACCTTCAGCAGCCAGGATCTGGGATTCCTTCAAGCCTTCGGCGGCCAGAATCTTTGCGGCTTTTTCGCCTTCGGCCTGCAGGATGGCTTCACGGCGCTGACGTTCGGCCTTCATCTGCTTTTCCATGGCGTCCTGGATTTCCTGGGGCGGCATGATGTTTTTCAGTTCCACACGGTTTACCTTGATACCCCAGGGGTCGGTGGCGGTATCCAGGATGACCCGGATCTTGCTGTTGATCACGTCACGGGAAGTGAGGGTGTTATCCAGTTCCATTTCACCGATGATGTTACGCAGGGTAGTGGCGGAGAGGTTTTCGATGGCGGTGATGGGAGATTCCACACCGTAGGTGAAGAGCTTGGGGTCGGTAATCTGGAAAAACACCACCGTGTCGATGCGCATGGTGACGTTATCCTTGGTGATCACCGGCTGGGGCGGAAAGTCCACCACCTGCTCCTTCAGGGATACGATTTTGGCAATGCGGTCAATGAAGGGGATCTTGAAGTGAAGTCCGGTCTGCCAGGTGCCGGCATAGGCGCCCAGGCGTTCCAGGACGTAGGCTTTGGACTGAGGTACCACCTTGATGTTGGAAACCACGATCAAAAGAAGAACCACAATCACAATAACAGGGACAAACCATTCCATATATGTACCTCCAAAAATTAAAAATTACAAAGTAAACAGGTTCATTCGGCCTTGCTGACCACCAGTTTAACGCCCCGGATTTCCCGGACCACAACCCTGGTGCCCTCCGCAAGAACCTCGCCCGATTCCGAAATGGCAGACCAATCGCTGCCTTCCAGATTCACGATGCCCTCTCCCCGGGTATTGTCCACGGTGGCGGTGACCCAGGCTTCCTTGCCAACCGCCCGGTCGGCATTGGTGGGAACCACCTTGCGGGCCATCATCTTTTTCACCAGGGGTCGGGTCAGGATGAGGGTAACAATGGATACAATAAAGAATACCAGAATCTGGAGCCACAGGGGTGCCTTCAAAAGGGAGGCAAACCATGCAAAAAGAGCCCCTCCTGCAAACCAGATGGTGGTCAGATTGGCGGTGGAAAGCTCCGCCAAGAGCAGTGCGATCAGGATCACGCACCAGATCACATTCATATTGATAGGTCATCGACTCCTTTCTTTTCTAAAACCTCCCGCTCCACACGGGGTGTTTTTTCCCATCCCGGCAGGGGCAGGCGCTGCATCGCCCCAAAGATTTTCTGCCGCAGGGAGGTGAACTTTGGGCGTAGTGTAACGATAAACTCCTTCATTTCCTGGCGTTTGGTGTTACCGTCGGCAATGCAGGGATTTTTCACCACCGCCGCCGGAAGGCGCTTGGCAACCGATGCCATTTCCGCCTCGGTTGCATAGAGCATGGGACGGATCACCGTCACGCCGATTCTTGAAAGGTAGGTCACCGGCTGAAAACAAGAGATTCTCCCTTCGTAAAAGAGGGACATCAAAAAGGTCTCCACCGCATCATCAGCGTGATGGCCCAGGGCTACCTTGTTGCACCCTGCTGCCACCGCCGCCCGATTCAGAGCCCCTCGGCGCATGTTGGCACATAGGGAACAGGGATTCTTTTCCTGCCGGTGGGTAAACACGATTTCTTTGATATCGCTGGGCACCCGGATGTATTCCACCCCGATCTCCCGGCAATAGTCCGCCAGATGATCAAAGGCCGACATGTCCCGTTCCAGGCCGATGCTGATGGCCTTCACAGTGAAGGGTTCGGGATAAAAGGTGGACAGTTTATGGAGCGCTGCCAGGGTGGCCAGGCTGTCCTTGCCCCCCGAAAGGCCCACCGCCACCACGTCCCCCGCCTGGATCATGTCGTAATCCTCCACGCAGGAGCGAATTTTTGATAAGATCATATGGGTCATACCAGGGTAACGCCCTCCGGCAGGGTAAGATCGGTTTTGATCTTGCCATCCTCCCCTACCTCATGGCGCACGTGGATGGGACCAAAGGCTGTGGGAACTTCCCCTTCCGCAAAGGTCAGGTCGGAAAGATGGGGATCCACGGTGATCATTTTTCCGCCGGGATACACAAATTTGACTCCCAGCACTTCCTCGGTCAGGTAAGCCACCGGTCCGGAGGACCAGCCGTGGCACAGGCTGTGGCGAAGCTTCACATAGCAATAACCGCCGAAATCACCATGGATATCGTCCTTGCCTTCCACCGGCAGGGAATCAATCCCGTAGGCGTTTTCCGCCCAATCCATGTTGAAATCTTCCCAGAAGGTGGTGGCACCCAGCTCCAGCATTTTGCCCCAATAGGTACGCAGGGTATCCAGGGCTTCGTCATAATAACCTGCCTTGGCGGTGGCTGCCAGGGTGTAATACCCCAGGAAGGTGGAATATCCCTTGGCGCCCCCGGGAAGCATGACCTGTTCGGCCATTTCCTTGGGGTCGGCAATGCCAGAAAGTGCCAGGAAGGATGCCGCCTGTTTGGAACCATTGGGATCGGGAATCGACTTCAAAGCTTTCCCGCCGCCTCGGCACACACCAGGGCAAGCTTTCGCTCCCCAAGAATACGCATCAGCTCAGCGCCCCGCAGAAGACCCAGCCGCAGAAGACCCTGCAGGGCCGCATGGGTGGCCTTTTCGTTGGCTTTGTTAGGCCAATCGATAAATTTCATACCGGGCAGGTTCTCTTCCCCGTTTTCCCCCGCATAGGAAGCCAATTTGGGAAGAAGTTCCATAAGATAGGCCTTTTGTTCGGCAAGGTACTTCATATCTCCGGTGCCGTAGAAATAGTCGTAGTGGCAAACCACCCACCAAACACAATAGGAAGAGATTCCGCACATGGAATCGGTGGGAGGGGTCAGATCCCGGATGAAATCCAGAGAGCGTTCAATGGCTTTGTTCTTTCCATAAAGGGCCAGGGTGGTCTTGATTTCAGGGTTCATATCGCCGATCCAAACCAGACGGTCCCGCTTGATGCCGTCCCACACGTAGCGTTGCATACAAAGGCTCAGGGTATAGGCGGCGGTATCGTAAATTTTGTTGAGCGTTTCGTCAGAGGATTTGAACCAGCCAATCTCCGGCATGTCGTAGCAAATCAACACCGCTTCGACACTCATGAGCCGCATCTCTTTTTCCTCATCCAAAAGCTCCACGTAAGCAAAGCGGAAGCCGCTTTCGGCGGTTTCGGTATAGCTCATGGCCGAAACAGGAAAATCCATGTCCCGAACCGCATGGTCATTGGTGGCATTCTTTTCTCCATGAACCGGAGTAATGGCTTCCGAAACGCTTTCCCCAAGCCGGATCCGGACGTTAACAAAGGGCACGTCATTATAAATTTTAAAGGTGCCGTGAATTTCCCGGCCAAAATCCAGGAGGATAGCGGCGTGTTCTCCTCCATCGTTTTTCAGGATTGCAGGGTCTACAACTCCCTTGGAGGTCAGTGCATGATCAAAAGCCACCTGACTTGCGGCATCGGTCAGCAGGTTTTCCGCGTTTTCCACACACCCCCAGGTTTTGATCACCTTCACGGGAGAGAGCACGTAGCGGGCACGGTCATCCACACTTTTCACATTTTGGAACTTCGATTTTACATTCATTCCTCATCAAACCCTTTCCAAACGTTTGATTTCATTGTACCATACTTTTTGTCGGAGTGCAATCTTTTTTGAATGGACGAAACCGGATTTTGCGAGGGCAAAAAAGTCGGTCAAAAAGAAAATTTCCACTTCCCTTTTTCCCGGCTTTGTGATATGATACAGATATATAGCAAGTCATAACGGAGGTATGCATGTATGAATTTCAAAGACCTGAAAAAGAAATTCGTTTCCCTGTATGGCGAAGGCGACGTTCGCGTTTTTGCGGCGCCGGGCCGTGTCAACCTGATCGGCGAACACATTGACTACAACGGTGGCAAGGTTTTCCCCGCCGCTTTGGAAATGGCCAACGTGGTACTTTGCCGTACCAGAAATGACCGCAAAATCCGCATTGCCGCCGATGACCTGTCTCACAAAGTGGAGAGTGATCTGGATCATCTGGAGGAAAAGAAGGGAAAGGAATGGGGCTCTTATCAGCTTGGCGTTTGCGACGAGTTGCAAAAAGCCGGTTATCCCTTGGTGGGATGCGACATGCTCTTCTGGGGCAACGTCCCCTTCGGCGCCGGTCTTTCCAGTTCCGCCTCCATCGAAGTAGCCACCGCCATTGCCATGGCCACCTTAGGCATGGAAGCCGCCGGCAAAAAGACAGAGCTTAACCTTATTGAATTGGCTCTCATTTGCCAGAAGGCCGAAAACAACTTCGTCGGTGTCAACTGCGGCATCATGGACCAGTTTACCGCCGCCATGGGGCAAAAGGATATGTCCATCCTTTTGGACTGTAACTCCCTGAATTATGCCATGGTCCCCATGGAACTTCCCGGCTACTCCATCGTTATCTGTAACACCAAGAAAAAGAGAGGCCTGGCCGATTCCAAATACAACGAACGCCGCGCCGAATGCGATTTGGCCCTGGCGTGTCTGCGGGAAGTATTTCCCGATCTGGATGCTCTGTGCTCCCTGACCCCCGGTCAGTACGAAATGCACAAGGACGTATTCCCCAGCGAGACCATCAAAAACCGCGCCGCCCACGTGATCTATGAAAACGCCCGGGTTATGGAAGCGGTTGCCTGCATGAAGCAGGGTGACTGGTTTGGCTTCGGTCGCCTTTTGAATGCCTCCCATACCTCCCTGAAGGAACTTTATGAAGTTTCCGGCAAGGAGCTTGATGCCATGGTGGAAACCGCCCAGGAAACCGAAGGTTGTATCGGCGCCCGCATGACCGGTGCCGGTTTTGGCGGATGTGCGGTTGCCATTGTCAAGGACGAATACATCGAAAGCTTTATCACCACTGTGGGCATCGCCTACACCCGGCTCACCGGCTTGATCCCCGAATTCTATGTCACCCGTGCCGGCGAAGGCGCCAGAGAACTCTCCGTCGCCCAGTAAACTCACCAGGAAAGGAAACCCATCATGGCCCAAGGATACATCCGCAGCAAAGCGGATATGAAATTTCTGATTCTCTTCATATCCGACGTGATCGGCGAAGCCATGCGGAACGAAATTCTCCTGCAGGCTGTTTTGAGCGACGAATGCGCCGACTACTTCACCTACACCGAGGCCCTGACTGAGCTATGCGCCGACGGTTTTATGGAAGAAGGGTCGAATGGATATGTCATCACCGAAAAAGGCAGATCCAATTTCTATGCTCTGGGCAAGGTTTTGCCCCACTCGGTGCGCCGCAACGCCCAAAACGCCGCCACCCGCGCCATTGCATCGGCCCAGCGGGATGCCTGCATCAACACCTCCACAAAAAAGCGGGAGGGCACCAATCACTACACCACCCAGCTTTCTCTTTCGGACGGTCAGACCGAAATCCTCTCCCTATCTCTCCTGACAGTGAAAGCCGAACAGGGGGCCGATATGGAAGCGAATTTCAGCCGAAACGCCGAAAAAATCTACCTGCGCATTTTGGAAGCGTTGGTAGACGAGTATCCCCAAAAGGACGAAGAAGAAGACAATCTGTAACACCTACCCAGCCCGAAACCTGTTCGGGCTGGGCTTTCAAAAAGAAAGGAGCAATCCCATGACCGAAGCCGAACGCGTACTTGCTTTTGCCCGCCCTGTGGCAGGCGATGCCGTCATTCTGGACACCGATACCTACAACGAAATCGACGACCAGTTTGCCTTAGCCTATCTTTTCAAGCTCAAGAAGTTTGACATCCGTGCCATTACAGCCGCCCCCTTCTATAATGACAACTCTTCCTCCCCCGAGGACGGCATGGTGAAAAGCTACGAAGAAATCCTGAAGCTCTTTGACCTGCTGGGTGAATCCGCTCCGGTATACATGGGCAGCCGTACCTATCTACCGGACGAAACTACCCCGGTGGAATCCCCCGCCGCCGATGCCATTATTGAAAATGCCCGGAGCATGGCCCCCGGCAAGCGGCTTTACGTTGCCGCCATCGGCGCCATCACCAACGTAGCCTCCGCCATTTTGAAAGCCCCCGATATCATTGAAAAGATCACCGTAGTCTGGTTGGGTGGTCACGCCATCGACTGGAACGACACCAGGGAATTCAACCTCTACCAGGACGTTGCCGCCGCCCGGGTGGTTTTCGGTTCGGGTGTTCCCCTGGTACAGCTCCCCTGCATGGGCGTGGTCTCCGCCTTCACCAGCAGCAAGTATGAGTTGGAGCATTGGTACGCCGGCAAGAATCCCCTGGCCGATTACCTGTGCCGCAATACGGTGGAATACACCGACAAGCGCAGTGGCATTCCCTGTTGGACCAAGGCCATCTGGGACGTGACCGCCATCGGCTGGATGGCCGGCGAAGGCTTCATGCGTTCCCGCCTGATCCCTGCCCCCATTCCCGAGTACGACGGTCATTACGCCATAGATGCCTCCCGGCACCTGATTTGCTACGTGGACTATATCGAACGGGACAAGCTTTTCTTTGATCTGACCGAAAAGATCACAGGCGTTGCTCCCCAATATTGATTTTACCCGAAAAGAGCCGCCTATGCGGCTCTTTTTCCACCGGAGGAACTATGCACCTGACATATCACAATCTCACCATTCGTAACGCCACCACCGCCGACGCGTCCACACTTGCGGCCTGGTGGAATGACGGCGGCGTCATGGCCCACGCTGGATTCCCCCTTGGGCTCGGCACCACTCCCGAAAAAATTGCAGCCGACCTATCCACCGATCGTGACGACACCCGCCGCCGGTTAATTCTGGAGCTTTCGGGCACCCCCATTGGTGAAATGAGCTACCGGAATTTAGGAAATGGTACAGCGGAGATCGGTATTAAGATCTGCGATACCACCAAGCAGGAAAAGGGCCTTGGCCGGAAATACCTTTCTTTGCTGATCACCGCCCTGTTCGACAAACTTGGTTATTATCGCATTTTTCTGGATACCAATCTAAAAAACACCCGGGCCCAGCACGTTTACGAAAGTCTGGGATTCCGAAAAATCCGAATTTTGGAGAATAATTGGAAGGATCAGTTGGGCGTTCTACAATCCACCGTGGAATATGAACTGTTTCCCGATGCTTTCCTATCCTACATCGATTGATCCTACCCAAAAGGAGCAGGCCACCGCCTGCTCCTTCTTATTATGTAAAAGTTTCGCTTGCCATTCGAGTCGAACCATGTTACAATTTGCTTAGGGAAGGAGGTTCCTTTTCATGAAGAAGATCCTGATCATTATTTTTTCGGCACTCAGCGCCGTTTCCCTTGCTTTGCTCATTTTCACCATCGTGACACTTTCCGGAGCCCGGCATCAGCTGGACGCTTTCGTTTCGGAGGAAGAAAGCTTTCACCAAGCCCTGGAAGCCCCTCCCGAGGTGCAATTTATCAACCAGGCCGCCCTGGATCTATGGTCCCTCCCAAAGGAAGAAGCGGAAGAAACCGACGACATTGCTCAATTTACCTCCCCGGAAGGGATCCTGTTCCGAAGTCAGTCGAAAGCTTGGGACCAGGCTAAGCTTGCCGACCTGCATGCCGAATTACTCCTCAACAAGCACGGTGAAGAGCTCAATTACCTTTCCCAAGTCATCGTTCTGCCCCAGGCTGACGAAAACGCCGCCGCTTTTTACGAAGACCATGCAACCACTTTTACCTTGGGTCTCCCCTTCCCCTGTTTGCCCCTGGAAGACGTATTTTCCTTCTATCGCACCTGCGGCGTAATTACCCTTTATAACGGAGACGAACAGAACACCGTTGCCCTCCAAGCCAATTCCCTCAGCCACGAATAC
>SVKS01000116.1 GCA_015068345.1 Oscillospiraceae bacterium | reverse complement strand
CGGGAGAGATGATCTACTGTTATTTTGCATAGTGTTTTTCACCAAAGATAACCTTCGGGCAAAATCACACGAATCGTGTGATTTTGCCCTTTCTATTTTTCAAGATTTGTGGTAAAATAGAGGTAAACATATGATCGCCCCCTTTGAAGGAGAAAACAATGATAGAGAATACCATGGTGGAGTCGGATCTGATCGTATCGGGTGCCCGGCAAAACAACCTGAAAAATATATCACTCACCATTCCCAAGGAAAAGCTCACGGTCATCACCGGGGTATCCGGGTCAGGGAAATCCAGCCTGGCCTTTGATACCATCTACGCCGAAGGGCAGATGCGCTACGTGGAGTCCCTGTCCCCCTATGCCCGGCAATTTTTGGGCCAGCGGGGCCGGCCCGACGTGGACTCCATCGAGGGACTTTCTCCTGCCATCGCCATTGAGCAACGAACCACCAACGCCAACCCCCGTTCCACCGTGGGCACCGTGACCGAGGTGTACGACTACCTCCGCTTGCTGTGGGCCCGCATCGGGGTGCCCCATTGTCCCAAGTGCGGCCGGGAGATCCGCCGCCAGTCGGTAGACCAGATTGCCGACCGGGTCATGGCCTACGGAGAAGGGACCCGAATCATGATCATGGCCCCCCTGGTTTATGGCAAGCGTGGGGAACACGCCAGGGTTTTGGAACGCATTCAAAAGGAAGGCTACGTCCGGGTTCGGGTGGATGGTTCCCTTTACGACGTGGGGGAGGAAATCACCCTGGACAAAAACCAACGCCACACCATTGAGGTGGTGGTGGACCGGATCGCCCTGCGGGAGGAACAGCTTCTGCGGCTGACCGGATCGGTGGAGACCGCCCTGACCCTGTCGGAGGGGCTGGTGGTGGTTTCCCGCATGGACAATGGGGAAGAGGAACTTTTCTCCACATCCTACGCCTGCCCGGAATGCGGTATTTCGCTTCCCGAGCTGGAACCCCGCATTTTCTCCTTCAATAACCCCTACGGAAGCTGTCCCACCTGTTCGGGTTTGGGCTTTTTCATGAAGATCGACCCGGAAATGGTGATTGCGGATAAAAACCTGCCCCTTGCCAAGGGGGGGATCGCCGCCATGGGTTGGCGAGCGCTTCCGAAGGGACCCTGTCCTGCGCCTACTACACCGCCATCGGGGAAAAGTACGGTTTCACCGTCAATACCCCCCTGTGCGATATTTCCCCGGAGGGGTTGAACGCCATTCTGTACGGCACCGGGGAGGAAAAACTGAAAATTACCTACTATAACTACGGCGGCGAGCGCACGGTGGAGCGTCCCTTCGAGGGGGTCATCCCCAACCTGGAACGCCGCTTCCACGAAAACGTCAGCGATGCCGAACGGGAAGAGGTGGAGCGCTATATGATGGCGCTTCCCTGCCCCGACTGCCACGGGGACCGATTGAGCCCGGTGGTTTTGGGGGTCACGGTGGGTGGCATGAACATTTCGGATTTCACCAAGCTGACGGTGACCGAAGAACTGGAATTTCTCCAAAAGCTCAAGCTTACCGAAACCGAACAGGCCATCGCCGGTCAGGTCATGACCGAGCTTTTGGCCCGGCTTGGCTTTTTGGAACGGGTGGGGCTTTCCTACCTGACCCTTTCCCGCATGGCGGGGACCCTTTCGGGGGGCGAAGCCCAGCGGATTCGCCTTGCCACCCAGATTGGATCGGGGCTCACCGGAGTGCTCTACGTTTTGGACGAGCCCTCCATCGGCCTTCACCAGGCGGATAACGATCGGCTCTTGAAGTCGCTTCTGGACCTCAGAGACCAGGGCAACACCCTGCTTGTGGTGGAACACGACGAGGATACCATTCGGGCCGCCGACCACATTGTGGATATCGGTCCCGGCGCCGGGGAGCACGGGGGTGAGGTGGTGGCCCAGGGCACCATGGCGGATATTTGCCGGGAGCCCCGTTCGGTGACCGGACAGTATCTTTCGGGGGTCAAGCATATCTCGGTGCCCAAAACCCGCCGAAAGGGTAACGGCAAGGCCATCAAACTCTATGGAGCAAAGGAAAACAACCTCAAAAACATCGACGTGACCATTCCCCTGGGGGCATTTACCTGCGTCACCGGCCTTTCCGGGTCGGGAAAATCCAGTCTGGTGGGGGACATTCTTTACAAAATACTGGCCCGGGATCTGAACCATGCCAGAACCCACCCGGGTGCCTACCGGAAGATTACCGGGGTGGAGCATTTGGATAAGGTGATCTCCATCGACCAGTCTCCCATTGGCCGCACCCCCCATTCCAACCCTGCCACCTACACCGGACTCTTCAGCGACATCCGAACCCTCTTCAGCAAAACGCCCGAAGCCCGGGCCCGGGCTTACACCCCCGGCCGTTTCTCCTTTAATATCAAGGGTGGCCGCTGCGAGGCCTGCAATGGTGACGGTACGGTGAAGATCGAAATGCACTTTATCCCCGATATTTACGTGGAATGCGACGTTTGCAAGGGGAAAAAATACAACCGGGAGACTCTGGAGGTTACCTATAAGGGCAAAAACATCGCCGAAGTGCTGGACATGACGGCGGCGGATGCCCTGGAATTTTTCGAAAATATGCCCTCCCTTCGCCGCAAGCTGCAAGCCCTCTGCGACGTGGGTCTGGGGTACATCCACCTGGGGCAATCCAGCCTGACCCTTTCGGGGGGCGAAGCCCAGCGGGTGAAGCTTGCGGGTGAACTTTTGAAGCCTGCCACAGGCAGTACCATTTACATTTTGGACGAGCCCACCACCGGGCTTCACATGCAGGACGTACACGTACTTTTGAATGTTCTGCAAAAGCTGGTGAATGGGGGCAACACGGTGCTTGTGATCGAACACAACCTGGACGTGATCAAAACCGCCGACTACATCATCGACCTGGGACCCGAAGGGGGCAGTGGAGGCGGTGAGATCGTGTGCACCGGCACGCCGGAGGAATGCGCCCAAATGGCGGGAAGCTACACCGGCCGCTTCCTCAAAAAAATACTGGAAGAAGAGGCGAAAAGAGAGGAAGAAAACCATGTTTAACGTAGGCGAAAAGATCATCTACGGTTCCAACGGTGTCTGCCGGGTGGAGGAAGTTTGCGACATGGAAGGCAAAACCATGTATAAGCTGAAACCCCTGTGGTCGGGATTTACCATCATGGTACCGGTGGACAGCACTAAGGTTTTTATGCGCCCCATCATGACAGCGGAGGAGGCCAATGCCTTCATCGATGCCCTGCCCGCCGTGGAGGTCGATGCCATTGAAAGCCGGGTTCCCCGGGAACTGACCGGATACTACGAGGGGCTACTTTCCAGCCACGAGGTTCGGGACCTGGCGGCCCTGACCAAAGCGGCCTACCGGAAAAAGGTGGATCTGGAAAGTAAGCACAAAAAGCTTGGCCAAGTGGACCAGCGCTATCTGAAAAAGGGGGAGGACCTCCTGTTTGGGGAGCTTGCCGCCGCCCTGGGGATCGAGCGGGAAGAAGTCCTGGATTACATCACTTCCCGATTGGAAAAATGAGAAGAGGAAAGACCTGATGGGATATCAGGTCTTTTTCTTATGAATATAGCGTTGTTTCCACCAGGAACCGCAAGCAATGCCTTCGGCAAGCAGGCAAACGGGAAGCGCCGCAAAAAAGTCCAGAACCGAGTGTTGCTTAATGAACACGGTAGAAAGGCATACCAGTGCGCAAAAGAGAGTGATTCCCCACTTGCTCCGGCGGCTGGCGTCCGGTTGTTTCCACCATACCGAAGCGATACCGATGGAATAGGCACAGTGCAAAGAGGGACAGACCCCGGTGTTGGTGTCGAAGGTATAGAGAAAGGAGATGCAATCGGTGAGAAAATTTTCCCTGGGAAATATCTCCGGTCGTAAGTTCTGGCAAGTGGGGAAAAGAATATAGCATAACATGGCCGTCACCTGGGTGACGATAATGAAGATCTGGAGTCGTCGGAATTGGGGGATATCGTACAGGGCAAAGTAGAGAAGCGAGCCCGCCACAAGCAGATACCAACCCACGTAGGGAATCAGAAACCACTCGCAAAAGGGGATCTGATCATCCAGGGGGCACCACACCGGGGTGCAGGAATCGACGGAAATCAGCTTTTCGGTGAGAAAATACATGGCAAAGTAGAATACCCAGCCCAAAAGCAGGAGTAAATGTGAAAATTCCGGACTTTTTAGCTTGGAAAAGCGGAAATTACGGTAATCTATCACGGGCTTTTTCATTCCAGGTCCTCCGGATGGTTTTTGGGATAATCCCGCTTGCGGATGTTACGATAGGGAATTACGGTGTGGCAGGGAAGTGTCCGGGCGGTGAAGGAGATATCCCGCATCAGGTGGGTAGTTACACGGAACCGCTCTTCCTCCGGAGGACTGTCGGGGTCGTAGATAATGGGAGTACCGAAACACATTTTCCCCAGGGTGGGAGTGATGTACAAGGGAATGAAAGGAAGGGCTTTGCCGGTGCGTTTGTAATAAATGCGGGCAATATCCACGAATTTGGTTTGAAAATCTGCCAAAATATTGTTGTACGGAGCATCATACTCAGGAAAGATCACCACCTTGCACCCCTCCGTAAGCCGACGCAGGGTGGTTTTGAAGGTGATGATGCCTCGGTTGTCCCGAAATACCGGAATGATGCGGGCATGCTGGAACAAAAAGGCCGACAACGGCGCGATCAAATAGGATAAAACCTTGTAAAAAGGGCGAGTCCACCGGGGCTTTTGACTCCAAAAATCCCGGTAAGCGTAGGCCGGGACATCCCGCAGGCGGGTCATTTCCCCTGCGCACCAAATGAAGCAATTCTCCGGAAGGTAGAGTTCAGCGGCAATGGGGCCGTGAATTTGGGCGTGATTGGCGACAATGACAGCCGGACCGTCTGGCAGAAACTGGGTGCCTTCCAGCGTCATTTTAGGATAAATAAAGCTTACCAGACCCTTTAGCAGGCGAAATAACAGATTCCCTTTCATGGGCTACCTCCCCAAAACGAGATTTGATTCAATGTATGAATAACGAAAGGGAAGTATAGCACAATAAGTGCAACTCATCCTCAAGTGAAAATCAACATAAATTGATGTTCGCTTGAGGATAGATTGAAATTTGGGTGATAGAATGTATTTGTAAATCGTGTGTGGGGCGGTATGGAAAACCTCACGAAAAACAGGAGAGAAAATCATGAACGAAGTGAAAAGTCCCAGGCGACCACTGATGTGGTTTTACGGCATAACTCTGGCAATCATCATCCTATTTAACCTGGTTTTCAGACCCATGGTGGCCGAAGCCCAAATCAAAACGGTGGATTACGGTACTTTTATGACCATGACCGAGGAGGAAAATATCGGCCAGGTGGAGATCCGATCCAACCAGATCCTCTTTACAGACAAGGCGGGGACCCAGGTCTACAAAACAGGACCCATGAACGATCCCGACCTGGCGGATCGGCTCCATGCGGCGGGAGCCAGTTTTTCCGGGGAAATCATTGAAGAACCCAATTTCCTTTTAAGCTTCCTTGCAACCTGGGTCTTGCCTATGGTGATCTTTGTTGTGATCGGGCAGGTCATGTCCCGGAAGATGATGAACAAAATGGGGGGCGGACCGGGTGCCATGTCCTTTAACATGGGAAAATCCAACGCCAAGATCTATGTGAAATCCTCTGGTGGTATTAAGTTTGATGACGTGGCCGGGGAGGATGAAGCCAAGGAAAACCTGACAGAGATCGTGGATTATCTTCATGATCCTAAAAAGTACACCGAGATCGGTGCTTCCATGCCCAAAGGGATCCTGCTGGTGGGTCCTCCGGGTACCGGCAAGACCATGCTGGCTAAGGCGGTGGCCGGGGAGGCCAACGTGCCCTTTTTCTCCATGTCCGGATCGGAATTTGTGGAAATGTTCGTGGGCATGGGGGCCAGCAAGGTCCGGGATCTGTTCAAGCAGGCCAAGGAAAAGGCTCCCTGTATCGTGTTTATTGACGAAATTGACGCCATCGGCGGCAAGCGTTCCACCGGAGGTGGCATGGGGGGACACGATGAACGGGAACAGACTCTCAATCAGCTTCTCACCGAAATGGACGGGTTTGAGGGGAATACCGGGGTCATCATTCTGGCCGCCACCAACCGTCCCGAATCGTTGGACCCTGCGCTGACCCGGCCGGGGCGTTTTGACCGACGGGTACCGGTGGAGCTGCCCGACCTTGCAGGCAGAGAAGCCATCCTGCGGGTCCATGCCCGGAAGGTGAAGGTGGAACCGGGGGTGGATTTCCTGACCATTGCCCGGATGGCTTCGGGGGCAAGCGGCGCAGAGCTTGCCAATATCGTCAACGAAGCGGCCCTGCGGGCGGTGCGCTCGGGTCGCAGGAGCGTCAATCAAGCCGACCTGGAGGAAAGCATTGAGGTGGTCATCGCCGGCTACCAGAAGAAGAACGCCATCCTCACCGATCGGGAAAAAATGATCGTGGCTTATCACGAGGTGGGTCACGCCCTGGTGGCGGCGCGGCAGACCAATTCCGCTCCGGTGCAAAAAATCACCATCGTCCCCCGTACCTCCGGTGCCTTGGGCTATACCATGCAGGTGGAGGAGGGGAACCACTACCTCATGAGCAAGGAGGAAATGGAAAATAAGATCGCCACCTATACCGGCGGACGGGCGGCGGAGGAGCTGGCGGTGGGTAGTATTACGACCGGCGCCGTAAACGATATTGAACAGGCCACCCGCCTGGCTCGAGCCATGATTGCCCGCTATGGTATGAGTAAGGAATTCGGCATGGTTGCTTTTGAACAGGTGACCAATCAGTACCTGGGAGGTGATGCCTCCCTGGCCTGCTCCGAAAAGACCCAGACTGAAATCGACAGACAGGTGGTGGAATTGGTGAAGACCCAGTACGAAAAGGCCATGACCATCCTGCGGGAAAACCAGGCCGCTCTCCATCGCCTGGCAAAACACCTTTACATGAATGAAACTCTCACCGGGGAGGAATTCATGGGGCTCTTGAACGAAGCGTAAATTCCAAAGAAAAAGGACAGAGAACGTAAGGTGTTCTCTGTCCTTTTTGGGAACATGGTTACTTGTAATACTTCATCAGACCGTCCAGGTAGTCCTTGCGGGAGCGGGGGAGGGCTACATTGACGTAGGTGTTGTTATGGAATTCCGGCAGGGCGGGGAGCACGTCCCCGGTGAGATATAGCCGCTTGCCGGCGTCCAGGATGGTCTTGTGAACCTCGGCCCATTCAATGGATTCCTTTTGTCCGGCGCCCGGTACCCATTGGATCGCATTCAGCCCCGGAATGGAGAGGATCTGGGAGAGGTGGGGGAGTTCCCCAATGCCATCCAGGTGGTAGATGACATTGGTGAGCTTTCCGGTGTCCCGTACAAGGGTGTCGTGGACGAATTCCCGGTACATATCCGGGCTGATCATGTAGCAAAAGTCGCATTGGGTGATGTAGCTTGGGGTGGGACTCCAAAGTCCCGACCAGTCGGTGTGGCCTCCCTGGGGCTCCAACACGGTGGAAAAATCGTTGTAGGCTTCGTACCAGGCGATCTCAATCTCACCGATGAGCCGCTTGACCTCCTCCGGGTCGTCATACAGGTCGAGAAGCAGGTTTTCGCTGCCCCGGAAGGTGGCGGCCACGTCCATGACGCCCCCCAGGTCGGGCATACCCATCTTTACCAGACCTTCCCAACGTTCCAACCCTGCCTTGTAGATATCCTTGATGCGGCGTACCCACATATTGTCCGGGTCATATTTCACGTGAATTTCCGAAAGGGGAAGCTCCTTTTCCGGGAAGAACCAGACCTGGCCCCGGTCGTGTTCCAGCTTTGCCCCACAGAAGGCCGCCAGAACGCCTGGCCCGAAGGCGGCAAAGTTCAGTCGGGGATAGCCGTCAGCCAAAAACTCGTGGCGGGAAAGCTCCTCGTCCACCGCTTCGATCACTTCCTCCGGGGAATACTCAAATTGATGGCAGTTGGGCTGTGCCAGATAGGGAGCCCGTGCTTTGTGTTCCACCTGGTAAGCGTCGGTAAGCTCCAGATTCAGAAGGGGACGCTTCAGGGAGCCCTCCCAGAATGCCAGATGGGCTTCTTCCACCCGCTTCATGCGCTCTTTATCAAAATGGATCATGGTGCCGTCCTCCGTGTTGTATTTGGGTTGAGTATATCATATTTTGTGACGATTGACAATGGGAGAGTTACAATTGATGGAATTGTTGGGCAGGAATCAGAGATTCCCTGTGTTTCCACCGCCATGTTCCCAACCTACCCATCTGCACTCGGCACCTTTCGGGACGCTGTGGGCAGCGTCCCCTACTTGATCGCTCCGCAAATGCGGATCGATCGCATATGACCATTTTTTCGGGCCCCACCGGCCCGAAAATTTTGCTAACGCAAAACCAGGTCATTATGCCGTACCGTGTGCCGCAGAATGATTTTTTACGTGATCGCTCCGCTCCGACGGCCGATCGCATATGACCATTTTTTCGGGCCCCACCGGCCCGAAAATTTTGCTAGCGCAAAACCAGGTCATTATGCCGTACCCGGTACGTTTTCGCATCGTAGGGGACGGGTTTCCCGTCCCGCCGTCCGCACCGCAGGTGCGGCGGATTTGCCTCCCCTGTGTAAGGGGAGGTGGGTGAGCGTTAATTTCCATTGGAAATCCGCGAACCCGGAGGGGTTGTCGTCTTCCTGCCGACAATCCCCCTTAAATGCTCCTGTCGTCACATTTTTGTCCCCCCCGGTCGATTTTCTTCGAGACGCGACCGATACATGGAACCTCTGCCGCAGAAGAACTCTCTTCCCGGGCCGGGCAACCCGGCCCCTACGGATAACTTCAAGCAAAAACGCCCCGGCTGTGGTGGATGTCATCACAGCCGGGGCGTTCTAT
>SVKS01000115.1 GCA_015068345.1 Oscillospiraceae bacterium | reverse complement strand
CCGCCTTGTCCGCCAGGATCATGGCTGCGGCCACGGCGTTCACCGGCACACCGGTTCCTTCGTCGTGGTTACCGATGGCGGTAACAATGGTGGCAATTTCCGAAGGGGCGCAGCCCATGTCATTGAGAATGCTCCAGGCCATAATGGCCCCCGATTGGGAATGCTCCGACCGGTTCACCAGGTTACCGATATCGTGGAGATAGGCGGCGATTTTTGCAAGCTCCACCGCACGTTCGGGAAAACCCAGGGTTTCCAGAATATATCCCGCCTTGACGGCAGCATGAAGCACATGGGCAAAGCTGTGTTCGGTGTAGCCCAGGGCGTCCAGCGATTCGTCCGCCCTGGTAATATAGGTCCGAATCGCCTTATTTTTCAGTATATCCTTAAATGTGATCATGGGTTTCTCCCGTTTTCCTGTGATTTCTCCTTCATTATACCATAGCAGATAGAAGAATGCAACTCACCGAAAAAGAGCTTCGTTTGCTCTGTAGATCGCCCGGAATGCTTCCAGCCCTTCCCGGTAGAAGGCAGTCATTTCTTCCCGCGGAAGAACGGGCTCCTCCTTCACCCGGACAAGAGTTTCGCACGCCTGGTCCAGCGTGGCATATTCCCCGCTCCCCACCATGGCACAGATGGCAGCACCCACCCCCGCTTCCTCCCGCATGGTGGTGGTATAAGCCGGACGCCCCAGCATATCCGCCAGGATCTGTCGCCACAGGGGGCTTTTGGCACCGCCCCCCGAAAGAAAGATACGGTTGACGGGGATATTTTGATTCTCGATGGTGGCCATGGCATCCCGGAGGGCGTAACTGATACCCTCCACCACCGCCCGGGACATGACCTCCCGGTCATGTCCCAGAGTCAGGCCGAAGAACATGCCCTTGGCCATGGGGTTCATGTGGGGCGTCCGCTCCCCGGTGAGATAAGGCAGGAAAATGACACCATTGGCCCCGACAGGAACCTCCGCCGCCCGGCGGTGAAGCTCGGCAAAATTCCGATCCCCAAGCACCTTGTCAAAAAACCAGTTCTGGGCCAGGCAGCAGTTCAGGGTGGCTCCCATGACGTACCACAGATCCTCCGGTCCGTGGCAGAAGGTGTGGGTACGAAGGGCCGGATCGTAACTCGGAGCGGCGCTTGGAACAAACACCTGTCCCCCGGTGCCCAGGGTCACCGAAGCATCCCCAGGGTTCAAAATACCGTTGCCAATGGCTTGCATGGGTTGGTCGCCGCCCCCGTAAACCACCGGAATGCCGGGGCAAAGCCCCAACTCCCCCGCCGCCTTTTGGGTCAGCAATCCCGCCACCTCCATGGGGGTTTTCCCCAATTGGGGCAGAATCGCCGGTTTGATATCAAAGGTTGAAAGTATTTCCACGCTCCAGCTACGCTCCCGGCAATCCAAAAGCAGGGTACTGCAGGCATCGGTGGGTTCCGAGCCATATTCCCCGGTCAAGCGGTAACGAAGGTAATCCTTTGGCAGGAGGACCTTTCCGATCTTCTCATACAGTTCCGGGCGATGCGTTTTTACCCACAAAAGGGATGCCAGCTGGAACCCGGTGCTGATGGGATTTTGTGTCAGTTCCCCAAGCTTTTCGGTGCCCAGGGTATTTTTCACCAGCTCCACTTCCGAAACCGAGCGTTGATCGCACCAGATGATGGCGGGGGTCAATATCTCCCCGGCATCATCCAGAAGAACCGTCCCGTGCATTTGTCCCGAAAAACCGATACTGCAAATATCACCGGGGGCCGTCCCGCTTTCCCTCATGGCATCCCCCAGGGCTTCCACCAGAGCACGCCACCAATCCCGGGGGTCCTGTTCGGCATATCCCGGGGATGGTACCAAAACCGGGTACTCCCGATAACCCACGGCGGCGATTTCGCCATCGGGTTTCACCAAAACCGCCTTCAAGCCGGTGGTCCCCAGGTCAATTCCCAAATATATCTTCATAGCATTCGTCTCCTTCCCCAAAAAGCAAAAGGAACGCAAAGACAAAAGTCCTTGCGTTCCCTTCTCTTTCCACTATCATACCACCAAATGGCGGATGCTGTCAAAGGCAAATATACGGAAATCGTGGGGATTCAGGCTCCGGGCCACCGAAATGGCGTTTTCGGCTTCCTCTGCCTTACCAAGTCCCAGCAGGGCGTAGGCCTTCAGGATGTTGCCATCGGTCAGATTGTTCTTTTCGATGTCGTACTCGAAGGGCATGGGGGACGGAGAACCCACACCGTAGTAGGTACGAAGATCCTTGTTTTGGATGGAATTTTCCGCCGAAGCCAGCATTTCATCCAGCACCTTTTCGGCCTCTTCGGTTTCCCCAAGTTTTTGGAGGGCAAGGGCACGGAAGAGGGATACCTCCGAAACGGCGGCCTTGTAAACCGCGGCGGTTTCGTAGGCTTCCTTCGCCTTTTCGGTATCACCCTGTGTTTCATAGAGAAGCCCCAGAGACCAGAAGATATGTCCCTCCTGGTTGAAGAAGGTCTTGGCTTCCCCGTAGGACTTGGGCATGTTGACCCCCTTCATGTAAACCGCTTCGGCCTCGGCAAGCTTGCCTTCCGCCGCAAGGCGGTTTCCAAGGAGAACATGCATCCAGGCGTGCTGTTTGGTGAGCTTTCCTTCGCCCCCCTCGTAAATGTGGAAGCGCTTGGCCGCCGCCATGGCGATGGCACCTTCAAAGTCTCCGGTTTGGGAAATGAGGGTCAGCTTGTCCAGATAGCAGTCGTCCCGCTGAGCCAGCAGGTCGGGATACTTTTCATACACCGCAAGACGTTCGGCGGGGGAAGCGCCCATGTTTTTGATGAGCTGCTGATATTCGAAGAGCAGACGGGGATCGTGCTTGTTGGCAAGGGCCTTTTCCATGGCCGACTTGGCCTTTTCGGGTTCCCCGGCTTTGTCAAAGTAGTAGAGAGCAAGGTTGCGCCAAATCTTACCATGGGTAGGATTGCGTTTCACGCCCTCCTCCCAGATTTCTGCCGCATCACGATAACGGAAACGATCGTAATAGAGGCTGCCCAGATAGTAGCAGGCGTTGGAGGCTTCCGGCAGGGTGTCAATGGCAAAGCGGAGTACCGGCACGTCCTCCAGACGGGAGGGGAAGCAGATACCGCTTTCCATGGCTTCCGCCCGGCGCAGGGCCAGGCTGTCCCCGGTGAGATAAGCCTTGTAGTATTCGATCAACGGATAATCCCCGTCATAAAGCTCCAGGGTATAGAGGGCATCCTCCACCAGGCCCGCCCGCATATAGTCGCAGACCACGTCCAGCAGGTTTTCAGCCTTTTTAGCATATTGGGCAATTTCGTCCGAAAGATCCATGAAATGGGAGGCTTCCACCTTGGCGAAGAGGTCCATCTTATCGTCGGTGAGACCGATCAAGGCGGCTTTTTCTGCCAGAGCCGGTTCCAGGCGGCGCAGGATGGCGGTTTTCAGGTTCTGGGCTTTGGTGTGGCCGTAGTTCAGGCCGATGGATTCATCCAGTTTTTCCAGGGCGGCTTCGTATTCGCCCATTTTGGCATCCAGGCAAGCCAGCTCGAACATGGCGGCGGAACGGTGGGTGTAGTTCCAGGCGGCGCGATACAGCACGTCGTAGGCCTCCTTGTCCCGGCCCAATGCCACCAGCGCAAGCCCCCGCAGGTAGAAGGCTTCGGTATCGGTGGGATGCTGGTTGCGGCTGGTCAGGCGGGCAATGGCCTTTTCGGTGTAGGAAAGCACGTCGGCATAGACCCCATTCTTCATAGCCAGGCGTGCCATGGAGGTATTGCATCGAATATCCCCGGGATCACGGCGGAGGCCTTCCAGATAGTAGGCTTCCGGCTTGTAGTTATGCTGCTTGTACTGTTCCAGGTGATAGCCGTTGATGTAAAGTTCTTCCACCGTTTCGATTTCGCAGGGTCTCTTCACCGGCAGACGAACCTGGATGGGCTGTTTCTGTCCCCGGACGTAGGGGGTATAGGAAACCAGCACCTTACCGGTTTCATCCACCAGGGTAGCACGAACCTTCTGGAATTCAGCACCGTCCAGATCGATGGTCTTCATCCAGGGGGTATCGGGGGTCAGGGTCAGCTTTTCGGTATAGAGCACCTTGTCCCCGGCGGTTACACGAATCATGGCATTCTCAAACACACCGGTAACGTGGAATCCCACAAAGGCCCCCTCTTCCCGTTCTTCCAGGTTCATGGCGGCATCCACGGTGGCGTTTTTCACCTGGCCGATTTCCCGGACGGGGTACCAATACTGTTCAAATTCACGGGTTTCATAGGGAGCCAGCCAGGTAAAGTCGGGCTGGTTATCGGTATAAACACCGGTCATGAGCTCGATATAGGGGCCGTTTTTATCGGTCAGGTTGTTGCACCACATATCCCCAAAGTCACCAATGCCCCAATGCCACATCTTTTTGCCCGGGGCAATGTGGTGGTTGGCCACGGTGGCAATGCCCTTATCAATGCCAAGGTCGTAGCCCGCCACAAAGTCCATGTCGCTCTGGCCCTGGGAGATCAGGTAGGAGGAGGGAACCTTCACCGCGTCATAACGGGAAAGGTCGGTGCCTTCTCCAAAATTGTAGGGCCGGGCGGTTTTGTAGGTACCCTTGGCGATGGGCCAGGACATGACGGCACGGCGGTCATGGTCGTTCACCCATTCACAGTCGGGCGGGAATACGGTACGGTAGTTGTCGTTCACCGGCACCGCCAGGTTGGCCCACCACATGAAAAGCTGGGGCATATTGGTGCGGTTATATATACGGATCTTCGCCTTGATATAGCTTCGGCCCGGATCCACCGTGATCCCTGCCATCCCCTTCATGCGGTTGAAGGGTTCCACTTCCCCGGTCCATACGGTTTTGCCGCCGTCAGCATTTTCCTCAATTTCGGCTTCCAGGGGCATGAAGGTGGTGGGACGATGGTGCTGGGGCCAGTTGAATTCGATACCGCCCGAAATCCAGGACCCCGCCAGGCCCACCAGAGCGGGCTTCACCACTTCATTGTAGTAAATGAAGTCGTGTTCGCCAACCTTGTCGTAGCCCCGCAGGATCTTGCCGCCGATTTCCGGCAAAACCACGGTCTTCACGTATTCGTTTTCCAGGGTATAGGTCTCGTAAGCCACATCGGTTTTTTCGTCGGTGATACCGTCGGAGTAGGCAATGGGGTAAAGTCTGCCGGAAGCCCCCTGGTAGGGCTTGTTTTCAAAAAACATGGGCAGATCGTTGGGCTTCTTGGGAATATAGGTGGGGATCAGTTCCTGTTTTTTCGTGATTTTCACATCGTTCATGGTCATTCTCCCTTGCTTTTTTTGTGAATTTTCTCTATAATAGAGTATAGCAAAAACAGAACTGGTTTTCAAGTCCTGTTTTGGGCCAATCCCCATATTTTTCTTACCAATTTACCAAAAAACCCTCCATACTTATGAAAATATGAAAGGAATTGCTCCTATGTATACCTCTGCCCACTTGGAAGCCCTTCACCGGGAAATGGATCAGTATTACGCCACCTATGACCCCAAAACCGAAGAATGGTGCAGCGTCATTGACGGGATCATGACCCGGGACCCGGTGGAATCCCCCTACCTTCGCCGGGCGGCCATTATTGATACCCTGTGTGACAGCGCACCGGTACATATTTTCCGGCACACCCCTCTCTTCTTTGAGATTGCCGCCGGTCGTCCCCGCTACAGCTGGGGCGGCAACGGAGTTCCCTTCCATCGTACCACCGAAGCAAAATGGCTGCATCCCTATCGGGATGCCCAGGCCGGGGATCAAAAAGAGGGCTTCATGCTCAACTGGAATATGCCGGTGGGGCTTGACCACCACTGTCCCAATTACGACGTTCTTTTGGAGAAGGGAGTTTTAGGAATCATCCGGGATGCCGAAGGAAGGCTTGCCGCCGAAGCCGACCCGAAAAAGCAGGCGTTTTACCAGGCGGTCATCGCCTCCAACAAGGCTCTTTGCCGCCTTGCAAAACGGTTCAGTAACGAGGCGGCTAACCTTGCCGCCCAGGCAACCGACCCGGAAAGCGCCGCACACTACAGCGAAATTGCCGCCACCGCCGGCCGCATTCCCGCCAATCCCCCCGCAACCTTCCGGGAAGCCCTCACTGCTATTCTCTTTTATCGGGAGGTGGTGGGTTCGGTGGAGGGCATCGGCATCAGCACCTTTGCCCAGCTGGACCGGCTTTTGGATCCCTATTACCAGGCCGACCGGAAGGCGGGACGAATTACCAAGGCGGAAGCCCACACCCTGCTTTGCGAGCTTTTGGTTTATACCGATACCCGTTTTTCCTCCTACGGTAACGAGTTCCATGAAACCAGCACTACCATTGAGCTGGGCGGTTGCGACCGGGAAGGCAATATCATTTACAACGACGTTACCCGCCTGATCTTTGATGCCGCCGTAGAAACCCGGAACCTCAACACCAAGCTCAACTGCCGCATTTCCAAAGCCCATCCCCGGGAATACCTGGAAGAGATTGCAAAGCTTCAGCTGATCCCCCTTTCCTGCCTGATGATGCATAACGACGACGTCCTGATCCCCGCCCGGGTAAAGCAGGGGCAGGATGTGAAGGACGCCCGGCTTTACGTGGGTTGCGGTTGCCACGAGGTGGTTCTTTCGGGAAGCGAGGTCTGCACCCGGGCCGATACCTGGATCAATCTGCCCCGGATCCTGCTGGCGGTATTGGAAAAGGCGGAATACGAAAGCTTCGATGATTTCTATACTGCCCTGATCGGTGCCATCGGCGCTTACCACGAAAGGGTTGCCGCCCTGAAAAACCAGGGAGAAGCCCTTTGGGCGGAATTTGCCCCCATGCCCCTTTATTCCTCCACCTTCCCCACCAGCCTGGAAAAGGGTCTGGACGTCAGTGAAGGTGGTGCCAAATACAACACCACCTCCCTTTCCATGCTGGGCACCGCCACCCTGGTGGATTCAGCCTACGCGGTGAAGCGGTTGGTATTCGATGACAAGGCCCTGACCCAAGGGGAGCTTTTGGCCCATTTGGCGTCGAATTTTGAAAATGCCGCTTCCCTTCGTCACCACATCCTTCGAGATCTTCCCAAGCACGGCACCAATGACCCGGAATTGAACGAGTTTTCTGCCAAGCTCCTTTCGGATATCGCCACCCTTTCGGGCCAGACCAATGCCCGGGGCGGCAAATACCTCCCCGCCTTCTACCCTCATGATATCTATCGTGGCCTGGGTGCCCGTACCGGTGCCACCCCCGACGGCCGACTTGCCGGGGAGTCTCTTTCCCGGGGCGTTTCCCCCAGCGAATTCATCATTACCTCCCCCCTGGATCTGGTGGGAAGCCTTGGCCCCATCGATTTTACCGCCTACGCCGAGTCCTTCTGCGCCGAGCTGACCCTGCCCAACCTGGCCCCCACCCTGGAAAACGAACAAAACCTGGTGGCCATCATCCAGGCCTTCCTCGAAATGGAGGGTTCTTCCCTTCAGTTCAATCTTTTGAGCAGTAAGGAACTGATGGATGCCAGGGTGCACCCCGAAGCTCACCCCAACCTGACGGTGCGGGTTTGCGGCTACAGCGCCAAGTTCACATCCCTGGCACCCGACGTGCAGGACGAGATCCTGGCCCGGGCCATTCGCTAATGTTTCTCCAACCGGGATCCCCTTTTCGGGGGTCCCGGTGACCCCAAAAAATATTTTTGGATTTTCCGAAAAAAGGTGTTGACAAATCCAGGGAGCTGTGGTATTATATACAAGTCGCTTGGGCAGGGTACACGGGAGCATAGCTCAGCTGGGAGAGCACATGCCTTACAAGCATGGGGTCACAGGTTCGAGCCCTGTTGTTCCCACCACTAACCCACCTCAACGCGCACATGGCCCGGTAGCTCAGCTGGTTAGAGCGCTAGCCTGTCACGCTAGAGGCCGAGGGTTCGAGCCCCTTCCGGGTCGCCATAATTTGCTTCTGTAGCTCAGTTGGTAGAGCAGAGGACTGAAAATCCTCGTGTCGCTGGTTCGATTCCGGCCGGAAGCACCAATGCGGATTTAGCTCATCTGGTAGAGCGCCACCTTGCCAAGGTGGAGGTAGCGAGTTCGAGCCTCGTAATCCGCTCCACAAAAGTGAAAGCTGTTGCGGAACGTAACAGCTTTCTCTATAAGGCGCCATAGCCAAGCGGTAAGGCAGAGGTCTGCAAAACCTTTATTCCCCAGTTCGATTCTGGGTGGCGCCTCCAAAATGAAAACGGTACACGATAGTGTGCCGTTTTTGTTTTGGGCCCGAAGGGCAGAATCGAACTGATCGATAGGCGGCTTGCCGCCGTCTGGGTGGCGCCTCCAAAATGAAAACGGTACGCGATAGTGTGCCGTTTTTGTTTTGGACACGTAGTGCAGAATCGAACTGATCGATAGGCGGCTTGCCGCCGTCTGGGTGGCGCCTCCAAAATGAAACGGTACACGATAGTGTACCGTTTTTGTTTTGGACCCGAAGGGCAGGATCGAACTATTTACAATGTCTGTCGGAATCCCCATCTTGCTCCCCCATCCTTTTTGTGTTATACTGTTTTCCAAGGAGGCAGATTCTCATGCTCATTCTTTCTTCCTGTGATTTCCGAAACGACCACGCCCGCCGCGTCATTTTGGATCACCTTCCCATGCCCATTGATGCTTGTAGAGTCCTTTTCATTCCAAACGAAAAAGCCACATCTGACAACATTAAATGTAAAAAATATAACCGCCGTCTGTGTGAGTTTGGTTTTTCCCCCGAAAACGTTCACGTTTTTGATCACTCCGTCCCCAATGCTTCCCGCAATCTGGATATTGATGCAATCTATGTCAGCGGAGGCAACAGCTTTGAAATGCTTCGGCGAATCCGACAATCCGGTTTTGATCAGGATATCATTCAATACGTCAAAACAGGTGTCATTTACATTGGCAGTAGTGCTGGCGCTCACCTGGCTTCCCCCGATATCTCTCACATCCAGGCATTTGACCCGGTTTCCCCTGGCATGACCGATTTCCGGGGACTTGAGCTCTGGAATGGTCTTCTCATCTGTCACTATT
>SVKS01000114.1 GCA_015068345.1 Oscillospiraceae bacterium | reverse complement strand
TACGTGAACGTAGGCGTTGCCCACCTCCCCATCATCTTCCCAAAGGAAGAGGGAGGAGTAGGTTCTGCCGGTTTTCTTGTCCAAAAGGTTGACTCGGCCGTCAGCGGTGATCTCGGCGGAAAGGTGAGCGTTTTCCATGCGGGTCATGGAGGCAAGGTAATTCTTTTGCAGATTACCCATGGTGGTTTTGGGGGCGGCCTTGCGGAAGGCAAGCTTCACGTAACCCATCCCGGCTACCTCCGGCAGATCGCAGAGCATGACTACCCGGGTGGCGGGGGTCCAGACAGGATGGCCTCGGCGGGGGTTGTAACGCACGTCATCCATGGGGAAGGAATTGAGAATCTGAATGGGGACTTCCCGTCCATCGGGGGTTTCCAGGGTGAAGCTTCCGTCCCCAAGACCCCGGGGAATCGTCAGAGTGACCTTTTGGACTCCCTTCTGGGGGAAGGAGATGGTGTTGAAAATCCAGACACCGGGATCGCCGCCGGCGGCCATGACCGCCCGAAGGGAATCCTCACGGACCTGGTTGCCAAGCGATTCGGCACAAACGTAACGGGCCATCACCTGTTGGTAGACTTCATCCACCGAAGTACAGCCAAGGCTGTCGTGGGCGTGATTCTGGAGAACGTATTCCCAAGCCCGATCCACTGCCCAGGCAGGGTAGGTCTTGCCCGAAAGCCAGCCCATCAGGGCGGCGGGTTCCAGCCGGCGTTCCAGGGTACGTTCGGTCTGATAATGCTTCAGTTTTTGGGAGGGGTGGCAGGAATGAGTGGAGGAAAGCAGGTCTCCGGGCCACATTAACTCGCCGCTGACCCGTCCAAGTGACAAGGCGCGCTCTGCATAGTCCTTCTTTACCGCGTCAAAAAACTCCTCCGGGGTGCTCTGGCGAACCGTCAGGTTGGGTGCCAGTTTTTCCACCAGGGGCAGAACCTCCAGAATATCCTCCTGGGCGAAGGAATGGTCGATTCCGTTGAGCCACATGAGCTGATTGGTATCCGCCTTGGGTTCCCGGAGCTTTTTCAGTGCTTTAAGCTTGCTTTTCAACCCGGGTCGGGGGATGGGATCCCCGTCAATGACCTCGGTATAATCCTCAATGTTTGCTGGCAGGTCGGTGGCTTCGCCGTAGCCGTCGTTGGTCCATAGCATCCAGATGGCGCTTCCGTCGGGAGATTCCCAGACAAAGGCACTGCGGGCTTCGGGGGGCATACCCCGCCAGGCAATGGCACCGCCAATGCCAAATCCTGCCAAAATCTGAGGAGTCTGGGATGCATGACCAAATTCGTCCACCTCGTAGCTGAAACGCATGGCAGGACCCAGCTTTTCGGTTTCCCGTAGGCCGTACTGCAGATTGCGGACCATGGCTTCACCGCTGACCAGGGTTTCCAGGGGCTGGCTGTACCAGGGACCTACCTTCAGCTGGCCCTTTTCCATCAGGAACTTCACCCGCTCCCGGTTTTCAGGCCGCACGTCCAGGTAGTCCTTCAGCATCATGAACTGACCGTCCATGACGAAGCGGTAGCCGGACTTCTTTTCCAGAATGTCAAGCAGGCGATCGGTCATTTCCACCAGACGCACGAGGTACGCCTCGTGGGACATGTACCATTCCCGGTCCCAGTGGGTGTTGGAGATCAAGTGGATGGTGTACCGTGTTTCGCTCATGGTCGATCCTCCTTGCAGTGTGGTAATATATGTTGTGATTTATTGAATATGAAGCCAACGCTTTGCGTTTTGATAAAAGATTTTTTCCTCCCGATCACTTCCCAGGTTTAGCTTTTGCACAAGCTCCACCACGTCGGCGGGACGCCACATGGGAAAATCGGAACCGAAGAGAATCCGATCGTAGCCTAAAATATCCATCTGGGTCCGGGCTTCCTCCGGAGAAAGCATTTCCAACGAGCTGGAACAGTCAAAAATGACGTTTTCGCATTTTTGGAGCACTCTGGCTTCCTTCCAGGCGTGGTAGCCGCCAAGGTGAGCCGCCATGCAAAGAAGATCGGGAACCTCCTTTGTCACCCGCAAAAGACGTGCGGGGGAGGAGTAGTCATAGCGGTCATCTCCCATGTGGAACAGGATGGGGAGACCCTTTTCGGCGGCGTAGTGGTAAGCCGGGAGCATGCGGGGATCATCTATGTCTAGCTTTTGAAAATCGGGGTGAAGCTTGATGCCGTGGAGTCCCATTTTCACCATGCGGTCGATCTCAGCACACAATTCATTTTCCGAAAGATCCTGGTGCAGGGTCCCGAATCCGTAGAAGAAACCATCGGCGGCCATTACCGCAGCGTGGATAAAATCATTGATGGCGTGGGTCTGCTCCGCTTTGGTGGCGGTGGAGCAAACCAGACAACCCACAAGACCAAGGGCATCGGCTTCCTCCCGAAGCATTTCGGGGGAACCCACCCGGGCCATGGGAATATCGTAGAAGGAACCGATGGAAGCGGTGGCTTTTTCAGCGATTTTCAGGGGAAAAATGTGGCAATGTGCATCAAAGATCTTGGGCGTATTCATGGGGTTCCTTTCAGTTGTAAAGATTCAAATTTTCGTATCCCAAATCGGCGTAGGATACCAATTTATCGGTGCCATCATAAAGAACCGAGGCCTGTACGGCGGAGGAGGTGTAACGAATCAGGAAATGATCTTCTCTGGGGATAATCTGGGCTTTGGAAATGGCTTCCGCTTCGATTTTTTTGTCGCCTGCGGTGGCTTCTCCGTACATTTTTTCCACCAAGGCTTCCCTATAGTTAAAGTTGGGACGGAAAAGATCGGTTACCGGAATGTTTTCGGCGGTGATGGCATCGAAAACGTAAATACGGTCGGACTGATAACTGTTCATGCCGGAGTGGTCTTCTTCCACCATGCGAATGACCATAAAATGGCCGACCCGCTCGGCATAATAACAGCAGTTGTAAAATTCATCGCCACTGCCGGTGGCCTGAAGCTCAATATCCTCCAGAATCGGGGCTAGGTGTTCCACTCGTTCCTTCACGGCCTGACTTGCAAATTGGGTGGGCATGGTGACCAACACCTGGATTTCCATGCCGTTGATTGTCTTTTTGTGGTTTTCCACAATTTCGGAGGGATAGCAGATCAGGTGCCGCACGTCACTGACCGACTGGTAACGGGTCAGGTCGGCTTCCCGGTCAAATATGGTCAGGTGATTGAAAAGGACACTGTCATAGTCAATGCGAATGGTGCCGGTTTCGACGGGGTCAGTGACAAATTCCGAAAGGGAATCACCAATATACAAGGTGATCCCCTGGGCATCAAACAGAAAGGGAGTATCCTTATCCAGACCGCCAAAGGGGGCGGCAAGCCGATATTGATCCAGATTGGCGAGAATGCGAGCCTCAAGCTCCTTTATAACGTCAATCTCTCCATCGAACAGGTCGGAAAGAGCAAGGGACTTCCCGCTGATCAGGTCGTAGTTCAAGGGTATCGATTCGGTCAGCGTGACGTTGCCAAGTGAAATGGGATAGGTGCAGTTTTTTGTCAAAAGCAGGCTTAAAAGGTTTCCGGCATTGAATGCCGGGGTGACGTCAATGGTGATTTGCGAAGGGGAAACACCCTTTTCCACCAGTTGATAGCCGCCCCAGCCCACCTGACGGTCGGCGGTGGCAAAGGACTTAATGGCAAGATTGATGCTTTCCTCAATCTTTAGCATGGTATCAGAATCCAGCATGCCGGAAAGGGTAACCAAGGGGACGTTTTCGCTGGAAACGCTTACAGAAAGTCCGTTCCCGGTGTAGTAGGAGGGGGTAACGGCATAATTCTCTTTCTCTTGTTTACAAGAACAAAGGCTCAAAAGCAGGACGAATGCCAGAAAAAGGCTTATGAATCTCTTAGGAAACCGGAACATAGCCTACCTCCTTCAGCATATCCTGACCGTCATCCGACAGCAGCCAATCCACAATGACCCGTTCGGCGCTTCCGGTACGGCTGTCAGACCGGATTATGGCATAAATTTCGTAGGTTAAATTGTATTTGCCGTTCTGTATATTTTTCAGGCTGGGTTCTGCACCCTCCACCGAAACCAAACGGATTCCATTTTGCTCTTCGGTGCCGGCAAAGTAGTAACGGCTACCGTAATAAATGGCGCCCGGTGTATTTTCATAGGGGGCGAGCTTTGCCAGAGAATTCTCGTTGCTCAGGGAGAAGAGCAGAGGATCTCCGCTGACATTGGTCACCAGCGAAAGGGGGGCTTCCCCAAAGGAGGTGCCGTGCATAACCTTTTCGGTAAGTAGGGTATGATAGGGGTCTCCATCGGGGCGACGGTAAGCAAGGATGGATTCGTTGTTACCGCTCAGACTGCGCCAATCGGTGATGGTGCCGGCGTAGATTCCGGCAATCTCGGTCATGGTCAGGCTTCGTACCGGATTCTTCTCGTGGGTGATGAATACCAGAGCATCCTTGGCGATGGGGGTCACCTCCAGGGTAATCCCTGCGGCTTTGGCGGCGGCCAAGGTGGCATCATCCGGCATTTCGGTGGTGAATACCAATTGGGAGACTCCGGCCAAAAGCTCTTCGTAGCCGGATTCAGAGCCCAAAAGGCGAGTATAGCCCCGGGCTTCCTCGGCGGAAATCCCGGTCAGGGCACACATGGCTTCGGTGGCAATGCGGGAGGCAATTACGTCCCCCCGGCAGACCGGATACTGGTCGGAGGTTAAATGGATATCCTCCTTGCCGCAGGCGGAAAATAGTAAAATCAATATGAATAAAATGGGGATGAGTTTAATTTTACGCATCCTTTCACCCTTTCCTATGGTATGGAATCCTTCTCCGAACAGGAGAAGAAACCCATGAAGATCGATGGAACTTACACTCCTTTATTATAGCAAACCACCCACCATGATGCAAGTAATTTTAAAAAACCGCCCTGTCCAATTTGGACAGAGCGGTTGTTCTTGGGTTAAAAAGCGGTGACGGGAATCCCTAAGGATTCAAAAGGAACCGTGTTCTTGTTCAAGGGCTGTTTTTCGTCGAAAGCAGGGGCGTACTCCCTGCCAACCGACCGATATTTCGCCCCGGTCATGGTGTTGTAGGGAATCAGTTCCACCCGAACCTTTGCTTTGGAATCCTTCAAAAATTCTGCAATGGCGGAAAGATTTTCATCCCGATCGGTGACCCCGGGGATCAGAGGAATCCGCAGGGTGAATTTCTCCTGGTGCTCCATCAGCCAGGAAATATTTTCCAGGATCAGGTCGTTGGGGCGCCCTGTCCAATGGAGATGGGCCTCCCGATCGAAAAGCTTCAGATCAATAAAGATGTCGTCAAGCCATTCACAGGCGCGGTGAAATACCTCCGGGACAACGTAGCCGCAGGTTTCCACTGCGGTGGAAATACCCGGGAGCAGCTTTGCCACCTCCCGCAGGAAGGGCTCCTGCATCAGGGGTTCCCCGCCGGAAAAGGTGACCCCTCCGAATTCGAGAAATTCCCGCTGGGACAGAAGCTTTTTGGCCAGGGCTTCCGGGGTATAGTCGGTTCCTGCCACCTTCACGAAATTGCCGGGGCAAATGTGGAGGCAGGTACCGAAGGGTTGGCAATCGGGGTGGTCGCAGGGGATGCGGCAAAGGCCGCAAGCCCGGCATTGGGACAGGTTCCGGAAGAGCTCCGGCGAAAACCCGATCCCCTCCGGGTTGTGGCACCAGGCGCAGGAAAGGGGACAACCCTTCATAAATACCGTGGTGCGAAGTCCGAACCCGTCGTGCAACCCGAATTCCTTGATATCGAAGACCCGTCCGGTCATTGTTCGAACTCCTGGCGGGCGATCAGATGATCCTGGTAAGCCTTATCCAGCTCCACGAAGTAGGCACTCCAACCCCAGATTCGAACGATCAGGTTCCGGTAGTTTTCGGGGTGTTCCTGGGCGTCCAGAAGCCGTTCCCGGTTCACGGAGTTCAGCTGTAGTTGGTGACCGCCCTTGTCGATGAAGAGCTTCACAAGCTTTGCCACCTGTTCAATGCCCTCGTCGGTGCGGAACACGGTGGAGTGGAATTCCATGGTCAGGGGGCCGCCGTTGATGACCCGGTTTACCGGTCCATGGGTGAAGGACTGGATCACCGAGAAGGGGCCCTTGGATTTGGCATAAAGGCTGGGAGAATAGTTGGTGCCGAAGGCTTCGCCCTTGCGGCGGCCATCGGGGGAGGCATCCAGCTCTTCCGCATGACGCAGGTAGAACATGGCAGAACCGGTACCAGCGCGCCATACGCCGCCTCGTTCGTTTCTCTCGCCCTCCAGGCTGTCGGCAAACCAGTTCATCAGCATGGCGGCAAGGTCGTCCACGTGTTCGTCGTGGTCCCCCATTTTGGGGGTTTCGAACCGGCACTTGTGAAGCAGGGCATCCTGACCGGCGAAGTCGTTTTTCATGGCATCCAGGATCTCTTCCTTGGAGACCGAGCCGTCACCAAACACGTAGCGGCGGAGGACTTCCAGGGAATCGGCGGCGGTGGCAAGACCGGTGCCGTGAACGCCAAAGTTATTGTAACGACTGCCCTTGCCAATATCCCGGGCTCGGGCAATACACCCATCCATCAATACCGAATAGAAGGGGGCGGGGACAATGTAGAGATCATGTACGCTGTCCCGGATGGCCTTGGTTTCGGCAAACAGGGTCAGACGCAGTTTTTCCAGGAAGTCCTCGAAGCTTTCGGCAGAAAGCAGATGCTCGTAAGCGGCCTTCTGGAATACCTTGGGGTAGGAAAGGGCACCAATGTTGGGAATATCGGCGGCAACACCAGGGATGATGAATTCCCAACAGGCGGCAACCGTGTAATTCCGGGCATCCTTTTCGGAATAGCCCAGGCGCATCAGCCCGGGAATGACCACGTCGTCATTGGAATACTGGGGGAAACCCAACCCGGCCTTGGTCAGGTGGGTGGCCTCCAGATACTGGCTGAAGGGGGATTTGGAGGAAACCCGCAGGTTGATCTTGGGGTCGATGAGCTTGAGCTCGTAGCAGGTCTGCAGGCACATTTCGGAAAGCAGGTTGTAGCTGTCTTCTCCGTCCTCGTTCACGCCGCCCAGCATCATGGATTGACCATTGTCCCCCAGCTGTACGCCGATGTACTGGTCGCTGTCCCAGTTGAAGCTCAGGAAGAAATCTTCCAAAAGCTCCTCCGCTTCGGCTTTTGTGATACGACCTGCATCCAGGTCGGCCTTCAGGTAGGGGTAGGCAAACTGGTCGAATCGGCCAATGGTATTGTGGTATTCTCCCTCGGCCCACAGGGTGTAATGGAGAATACGGAAGAACTGCAGGCATTCCCGGAAGGTGGTGGCTCCCTTGTGGGGGACCACCCGCAGGGTGGCGGCGATATCGGTAAGGCCGGCTTCCTCAGCAGCGGCAAGATACCGGTCGGCAAGGGTCAGCACGGTGCTTATGGAGCAAATGGCCGATTCCAGGAAGGAGACACCTTCCATATCATTTTCGGCCTTGGCGATTTCCAGGTGGGCCTTGGCTTCTTCTAATCTGGCATCCAAACCGGTTGCAATGGTGGTGGCGTAGTCGGCGCACATGTTGGAAAGGTAACCAAGCTCGTGGATGAAGTGCTTGGCGGAGATCTCCGCCCACTCGGCATCGGTATAAATACCGGGCAGACCGGTAACGGTGCGGATGAAGGCGATCTTCTGCCCCGGCAGGAAAACCGGGGTTTCCTGGGCAAAAAGCTGGGCCAGACGGATCGCCATGCGCTTTTCGGAGGGGATCGTCGGGTCGGTAAAGGCCGACTCATTTATTTTGTCAAAGGGCTTGCGGTAAGCGTGATGCTTTTTGGCAAGCAAAATTTCGTAAAGTTCGGTGTTATACATGGCGTTCTCCTGTGATTCAGAGCTTGGCGATGATCATGTCGTCAATGGCGTCCCGGACTTTTTGCATGGTGGCGCTGTCGTTGGCGCAGGTCATGAAGTTGAGTTCGCCCATGACCGATTCAATGGCGGCTACCACCGCTTCCTTGCCGTAGTAGCTTTCGGCAAGCTTCATGACACGCATATCGTCAATGCCCTGCTTGATGGCCTTGATACGGATGGATTCCAGGGGGGTGCCGTCCTGGGCGGGGTACACCACGTGGGCGTCGCCGCCACAGCACCAGTAACCCGCCACCGCATTGATGAAGGGGTTCACGGCATCGTAGGAGTGGCAGTTGTTGTAGAAGTTGTAGCCCCAATGCAGGAAGCCCTCGATGCCGTACTTGTAGAGTTGCATACCGATGGAACGGGTACGGGCCAGGGACATGGCCATCAGACGGTTACTGGCTTTGATCCAGGGACCGCAGCAGTAGTAGGTCCAGCGTTCCTTGATGTCTTCCGGCATAAAGCTTTCGATGGCGCCGGTGCTGGGTACGGGAATTTCGCACAGACCTTCCTTGTAGAATTCAACCTCGCTCAGGGCGTCCAGGAGCTTCCAGCCCTTTAGAATGTCGGCTACGTTGTGTTTGTTGGTCTTGTACTGGGCCAAATGCTGCCCCTGGGGTTCGTCGGAAATGTGGAAGTAGGTACGTTCCTTGTCTCCTCTGGCTTCCAGGTGGGCGGTCAGCTCGGTTAGGAAAGCCCGGATGAAGGTGACATATTCCTCGCCGGAGGCGGAATCGTCCCAACCGAAGAGCTTTTTGTATTCCCCGTCCACCGTGGCCATGACCTTGGGCGCGGCGTAGGCACCCCACTGGGTGAACAGGTGGCTGATTTCGATGTATTTGACACCCTGGCGGTTGAGCATGTCGATCCAGCGATCCAGCAGGCTGAAGTCGAAGGAGTAAACGCCATTTTCCCGGATGACCTTCACAAGCTGGGTGGTGGTACGTTCCCAGCCGATACCGGTGTCAAGGGGCGGGGTGAATACTGGGGTCAGGATCATATTGATGCCGTTTTTGACGGCGGTTTTCACGAAGTTTTCGCAAATTTCGAAGTGGCGGTCGCTGAAGGGTTCCACATTGTAGTAGTTGGCCAGACCGTCAGCATAGAACCAGTTGGTATAACGAAGCTCCTGAGGGGGCAATTCAGCGTCAATGACCTCGATTTCGATGGTATTCTCGGCCATCAGTTCGCTTTCGTCGGTAAGATCGGGGGTG
>SVKS01000007.1 GCA_015068345.1 Oscillospiraceae bacterium | reverse complement strand
TTCGCTATCACAACAAGCATTCAAGGGCAACAAATAACCTTCCCGGATGCCTTATTTGGGATGAAGATGACATCATTCAAAGAAGAATTACGGAGATCAAAAGCAAAAGCAGATGGTGTATTCTTGTGATCCATGGCGGCGATGAATTTTGCATGACGCCCTTCCCAGAGATCAGAAATAGATATTTGAGATTCCTTGATTGGGGAGCTGACATCATTGTTGCACATCATCCGCATGTGGTTCAGAATTACGAATACGTATCTGAAAAAATAATCTTCTATTCGCTTGGGAATTTTCTCTTTGACGACAACTACATGCGTGTTTTTGCGGAATCCAAGGAAGGCATTCTTTTGAAGCTTGATCTGCAGGAAGATGACTGCTCGTGGGAATATATGCCGATTTATATTGATGGAGACGCGGCACAAATCAGAAAAACAGAATCTCCCACTGCTTTCAACTGTATTGCTGACGATGCTGATTATTTGACTAAGGTTCGCATCGCAATGAAGGATTATTTGGTCAAGGAGCGCAAAAATTTGAAATTTCAGGCCCAAAGAAAGGATATCAAATTAAAGGGAAAGTGTCGGATTATTTTGAGCCATATTAAGCGGTATTTAAAGTTATTAAAAAAGAGCTCACTGCTTATCAACTAATAGTCAAATTGCGAGTTGATTGAAGGCCTTTTTGAAGTCTAAATTGGAAGGAAGGATAATTAATGAAGGATTCCGGTGCGAACTATAAACCACGCGCCGATCAGGAGTAAAACATATGAAAAGAGTCAATCTGAAATATACCATGGCTGTCATCGCTATGCTATTGGGTGCTATCATAATAGTAATGGTGTATTCCTACAGTGCAAAGAAGCCTAGCCAAATCAAAGTTGGCGCAATTTGTTACCATAAGTTCTATACTCTAGCAGAAGAGCAAAAGGGAGAAGATCTTGGAACCTACGCGATTTGGGCGGATCAGTTTGAACAGCACCTTCAGTATCTGGAGGCAGAAAACATCCGTGTGATCACGGTTTCGGAACTGTTAGACTATATTGAAGGAAAAATTGATTTGCCGGAGAAGTGCATGCTGCTTACGGTGGATGATTGTGATATCAGTTTTTATAAATATGCCTATCCGCTACTGCAGAAGTATGGTGTGAAAATGAACGCAGCCATAATTGGCAACCGTACAGATGGAGCGACGGAGGGTAATGCATATAGAAAGCTTTATAGCAATTGGGACGAGATTAAGGAAATGGCCGATTCCGGATATGTTGAGTTTGGTGCGCACACCTATCATTTGCACGACAAGGGAAATGGTCGCACAGGGACAATGCTGAAGCCGGATGAAGGTACTGCAACCTATCGAAAAGTGCTGATTAATGACCTCAAGCCGCTCAATGAAGCCATTAAGAACTGTGTAGGATATACTCCTAGATTTTTCGTATATCCCTATTATGCTGTATCTATGCCGTCAATCCCTGTGTTACGTGACGATTTGGAATATGAACTGCTGTTCTGCGGTAATAGTGACAGCGCCTATCGTTATATGGGTGAAAGCATTCATGAATCGAATTATAATCCTTTCACCAAGGGAGAATCGCCGGATAATATTTTGATAAAGAGATACACCCCTCGTTCGGGTGACGATTTTGCCGCATTGATTGATACAATTTTCTCAGATACAGAAAATTAATGTAGTTCTATATACACATTGTGTTTGTTGAATATTCATCTTATTGTATATTAGAAAGGGAAAATGAGAGAAATGAAAGCCTTTGTTTTAGCAGGTGGCCTTCCCCAGATTGAACTGATCAAACAGCTGAAAGCACGCGGTATTACAACTGTTTTGGCAGATGGTAATCCCAACGCACTGGCAAGACCTTATGCGGATATTTTTTACCAGCTGGCAATTTTTGATATTGAGGAGGTAAAGGAAGTTGCCATTAAGGAAAAGGTAGATTTTCTGATTACTGTCTGTGCTGACCAGGTGTTGCTTGTGGTTGCGCAGGTTTCGGAAATGCTTGGTCTTCCCTGGTATATTGATTATAAAACAGCGCAACTGGTTTCCGACAAGAAATACATGAAGAGAATCTTCTGGGAAAACGGTATCCCCACATCCCGTTACGTGGAACTGACCCAGCTGGATTTGGACAGAATCAGCCATCTGCAATACCCCCTTGTGGTAAAACCGGTTGATGCTTACAGCTCCAGGGGTGTCCGAAAGGTAACGAACGAAGAGGAACTGTCGGTTTACTTTGCAGAAGCGGCACGGATCAGCCGTACCGGTGGTGTCATCGTAGAAGAGTTCGTGGCCGGTGATGAAATTAGCGTAGATATCTATGTGGAAGACGGCGAAGCTAAGGTTCTTTGTATTTCTAACAGCGAAAAGATCAACGATGTTGACCGTTTTGTTATTTTTCGTGGCCGTTATCCTGCTATTGCATCCGATGAGATCAAGGAACAAATTCGTATGGTTGCTCAGCGGATAGCGGATGCGTTTGGATTAAAGAACTGCCCCATGCTGATCCAGATGATCAATGATGGGAAACGTGTTTCTGTTCTGGAGTTTTGCGCCCGGACAGGTGGCAATATGAAATATTTGCTGATCAAACGTGCTTGCGGCTTTGATGTAATCAGAGCGGTAATCGATTTGACCTTGGGTGAGAAGCCCCATGTAGAATTGGCTCCACCGGAGGGGAAATACATAGTCAATGATTTTATTTATTGTAAACCCGGCGTATACGATCATTTGGAGGGGTTTGAAGAACTACGGGAAGAAGGCGTGTTAACCGACTATTACAGCCTGCGTCCGAAAGGAATGAAAATCAATGGTGTGTTCAGTAGTTCCGATCGGATAGCGGGGATTACTGTTGTGGGTGACAGTTTGGAAGAGTTTAATGCGAAGCACAGAAGAATTGTCGAGTCCGTCAAGGTGATTGGTGAAGATGGATCTGATCTCATGCGACGTGATTTGATGCCTGATTTGGAATAAAGACAATATGAAAAGGGTGAGCTAATGATGGCTCACCCTTTTTTGTTGATAGGGTATGTACATTGCAGAAAACTAAGGAGGATGGCTCACCCTGTGGTTTTGGAAGAATAATTGTCAATCAGCAGATCAATCGCATGTTGGGCAAACTCGGAACGATATTGTCCGTGCCGGGAAATAATACACGGCTGACGAACGAAATGTGCGTCCTTAATTTTGTAAAGCCGCAGGCTGTGTTCGAAAAAATGACTGTTGATAAACTGTAAGGGCAAGAGAGTGGCGCCGATTCCAGCGTTAGCCATGGACCAGGCGGTGGTTATGCCGACGACTTCGCATGCGATGTGAGGATTGATGGAAGACCTGGCGCACAAACGGTCAAACAGTTGACGCATTTCCTGATTACTCCCTACCACGATAAAGGGAAGGTCCTTACAATCTTCGAATGCGATTTCAGGGATGCTGCTGGTGTCGGCGTCGGCGCAGGGGAGAGTATGGGACAAAGTCGTTGGAATAGCCAAAACCAAGGTGTCCGATTCCAGGGGAATGATATCCAAGACAGATTCGTCCACCGGCAGGTTTACAATAGCGAAGTCATAGTGGCCATCTATGGCACCCTGTCTCAAAACGTTGCTGCCGGCTTCACGGACAACGACCTGTACCCCCGGGTAATCTTCGTGGAACTTACGTATCATATTGGGTAACAAGTAGGTCGCGCGAAATGGGGTAATGCCGATGGTTACCGTCCCCTGCTCTCCGGATCGAAACCGCTCCATGGTGCGAAAAAGTTGGGTCTCTTTGTCAAGCAACAGCTTTGCCTCTCTGATGAAGAATTCGCCGGCCGGGGTCAGCTTCAGTGGCAAGGATTTGCGGTCAAAGAGCTTGACACCAAGGTCTTTCTCCAGATTCATGATTTGTTTGCTGAAAGCAGGCTGGGACATTCCCAGGCTTTCCGCTGCCTGGGAGAAGTTTCGAAGTTCGGATAATAAAATGGCATACTGTATATGTCGGGAATTCAAGACAGACACTCCTTTGATTTAAGAGGAATTTTCTTATGAATTAAGGATACTCGCTGTGGGGGAAAAAATCAAGGAAAAAAAGAAAAAAGGATTGACTTTTTTTCCAGTCATGATATAATATTCCCAAAAGGGAATAGAGTTAATAACCTAATAAAACTGGGAAGGTGAATTGAATCATGATACCCTCTTCCATTATTTACCTGGCTGTCATGCTGGGAGTCATCATCGTATGGTTTGTTCTGTTCAAGCGGCCTGTATATGAAGCTGTTTTTATTAGCTTTTTACTTCTGCTGACCATAACCGGAACTTGGGAGAACGTATTCGTCTACGTTGAAGATGCGTTATCCACATCTCTGCTCTATTCGATGGTTGCATTTGTAGCTATGTCGATTCTTCTGACAAAAACAAAGATCATTGACAGCTGTATTGCTGTAATTCTTTCTTTGATTGGCCGGGTTACTGGGGGTGCAGGTTATACGGCAGTTATTGCCAGTGCATTTATGGGAGCCCTATCAGGGTCCGGTCCGGGTAACGTCATGGCTACTGGTGCAATTACCATCCCGGCAATGAAACGTTCGGGCTTTCCGGCTCATTTGGCGGCCAATATTGAAAGCAATGCAAGCTATATGGGGAATATGATTCCTCCTTCCTCCAACATCGTAGCGGCTATGGGTGCCTTTGTGGCACTGTATCCTGAAAGCAATATGACCACCGGGCAGTTCTGGATTGTGCTGTGGGGAATTTCGATCTGGTTTATTATCCAGCGATTATTCATGGTTTGGGCTTTTTGCAAATACTATAAGGTCAAACCCATGGCAAAAGAAGAGCTGCCCAATCTGAAGGAAACCCTGAAGTCCGGATGGCAGGGCTTGCTACTGCCTGTGATTATCCTGCTTCCGTTTGTTTTGGACTACCTGTTCAAGAGCACCCTGTTTACTGACCGTCTGGGAGAAGCCGGGGCAAAGTATATGTCCAGCTCCATTCTGTTGTTTATCGGTGGGTTGGCATCAATTTATACCTGTCTGATCGCAAAGGATAAGTCTCAGGTCACGCTTCCATCGGTTGCCAAGATGTTTGCAAATGGTGTAAAGACCATTGCTCCGTCCATAGCTGTCTGCATTTTCGGGTATATGATTGGCTCGTTGTTCGGTGAACTGAATGTTGCAGACGAAATGGGTGGCATTATTTCTGCTTGGAATTTCGGGAAACTGGGTACCGTTATCGCAATCTGCGCCATTACCTGTTTTATGGGCATGGTGATTCCGGGATCTTCGCTGGTTGTTATTTTTGGACCCATGTTCATTACCACTCTGGCAAACGTAGGTTGTAATCCGCTGCTGGTTGCTGCTATGCTGCCCTGTATTTGTGGTGTTATGTGTGGGATTACTCCTCCGTTGGGCTTGGGCATGTATGCAGGTATGACCTTGGCAGGGTCCGATTTTGATAAGACCTTCAAAAATAATATGTGGTGGGTTGCAGCTCAGTTTGTCCTGGAAGTCGCAGTGTTGATGAATTGGTTACCTATTCTGGGATTGTAATCAGGAGGTAGAAATGAAAGCGATTTGCAAAAAAATTTCCGCGGTATTAAAGACAATCTTCGGTTATGGGATTATGATCTGTTTGTTTGCAGGTGGTCTGACTTTCTTCGGATATTTGGCGGCCTTATTGGTTGGTGGAGAAGCGGCAGCGACTATTTGTGAAGTGATCTATAAATTCATTATTCCCTATATTATAAAGGTATCTACCGTGATGGTTCTGCTGGGACTGGTCGCTATGTATTTGAACGGTGAGATGGCCTTGACCTCCAATAAGAAAAAAACGTCGAAACACGCCGGAGAACTTTAAGGTAAAGGATAACAATACTTACAGGGGTTGGAGTGCCAATCCCTGTTTTTTATGGGGGAGAACAGCTTGGTGATATCGGCCTGTTGTGCTTCTGGGAAACGTTGAGGAGGCATAAAACCTCTGTTCTGCTCGGTATGCCTTTGTGTTTCCTCTCCACCAAAAATTACCTCGGTTATTTTCCGGTGTCCGGAAAATAATATGGACTGTAAGCCACGGTCTTGACGGCCGGAAGGTTTACAGAAAAGAGGTGAAACGAAATGATGAATCCCAATGCCAAGGACGCTTTTGAAAAGTTCAAGATGGAAGCAGCCCGGGAAGTCGGTGTCAACCTGAAGAATGGTTACAACGGTGACCTGTCCTCCAAGGAAGCCGGCTCTGTCGGCGGCCAGATGGTCAAGAAGATGATCGAGCAGTACGAAAACAGCATGAAGTAAGCTGATTGCAAAGGGTTACGCCGGATTATGGCATGCGGATAGCCTGCCACCGATATTCCGGCTGATACCAGGAAATAAGCGGTACGAAAGTGCCGCTTTTTCTTTTGCAAAAGGGCTTGCAATGGGACTTATATCGTGATACAATGCGGATAGAATACGCGAAAGCGAGGATCACGACATGCAGTGTATCACTTCCTTTGATAAAAACGGACGGAACGAGGCCGATGCCGGGCTGGTATTTGCCGACGTATGGGATATGCCCGGTACCATGTTCGGTTCCCCGGCATCGAAAAAGGGGGAACCCTTCTACCGCGTACCGGCGGATATTGCCGAGAAAACCAACGACGGTGTGAAGGTGTTGGCCCCCCACACCAGCGGAATTCGCTTTCTTTTTGAAACCGATTCTCAAAAGGTGGCCCTGCGGGTGAGTCGCCAGGAAAAAACCATCCCCTCTCAAAACTTTTCTGCCATCGGTCACAGCGGGTTTGATATGTGGGAAATCGTGGACGGCAAGTACCGGGCCATCGATTTCCTGGTGAATCCCGGCAGCGAATCTCCCTTCCTTGGGGTACATACCTTCCCGGAGGAGGGAAAGCATAGAATTATGCTCTACTTCCCCCTCTATAATTCGGTGGATTCCCTGGAAATCGGAATCGAGGAAGGCAAGGATGCTTGGGTGGTGGCTTCCCCCTATAAGGACGTGAAGCCGGTACTTTACTATGGCTCCTCCATTACTCAAGGGGGATGTGCATCTCGTGCGGGTAACGCCTACCAGGCCATGATTTCCCGGATATTCGGATTGGATTTCATCAACCTGGGCTTCTCCGGCTCCGCCAAGGGAGAACCCATCATGGTGGATTGGCTTACCGGATATGACCCCTCGGTATTTGTGTGTGATTTTGACCACAATGCCCCCACCCCGGAATTCCTGGAGGAAGTGCACTATCCTCTGTATGAACGCTATCGGGAAGCCCGGCCGGAGGTCCCTATTCTGTTTGTGTCCAAGCCTGATCCCGACCTGGACCCCAATGCCGACCGGCGGCGGGAGATCATCCGGGCTACCTACGAAAAGGCCAGAGCCGCCGGGGACGATAAGGTCTATTTCCTGGACGGCGCCAGCTTCTTTGGAGAATACGAGCGCTTTGCCTGCACGGTAGATGGCTGCCATCCCAATGACCTGGGCTTCCTGCGTATGGCGGAGGGTATTGGCAGAGCGGTCACCGATATTCTCGGTCTCTAAAGTCTCCTAAAAATTTTTGAAAATTTTCAAAAAAGGTGTTGACAAATCCCCAAACGTGTGGTATTATATACAAGTCGCTTGGGGGTGTAGCTCACTTGGGAGAGCGCTTGAATGGCATTCAAGAGGTAAGGGGTTCGATCCCCCTCATCTCCACCAAAAAGCCTTGAAAACCGTGTGTTTTCAAGGCTTTTCTTTTGTTTCGGGAACTTATTTGCCTTGCGGATCTCTTTTGACCCGTATTTGACTACTAATTTGTAGTGTCCAAAGTCTTACCTCTTCGATTATTGCGGTCATATCGCGGGATTCATCCCGGAAGGTAGTGGGGTTGCAGGGGTGTCCTTCTTGCGTTTCTCCTATAGAATACACCGGCCAACTCATCTGAGTCGGCCGGTTATTTGTTGTTTATACTAATGTTAGGATTGATTTTGGGCACCTAAATTTGTGGCGGCTGTAAAGAGCTCACAGAACCCTTTGCCTCTGATACAAAATAGGTGTTTTTTTCTGGAAGGTAAGAGGTATTATTTCACCTTCGATAGCCACTCGGTTTCCTTGAAGCCGACAAGGACAAGATCTTCGCTGACCAGGATCGGACGCTTGACGAGCATGCCGTCGGTGGCGAGCAAATCGAGCATTTCCTCCTCGGTCATGGTCGGAAGCTTGGTTTTCAACTCGAGCGATTTGTAAAGTAACCCGTTGGTGTTGAAAAACTTCCGCAGCTCAAATCCGCTCTTTTTGTGCCATGCGGCGAGCTCCTCACGGGTAGGGTTTTGCAACTTGATATCACGAAGACGGTACTCGATCCCCTTTTCATCGAGCCATTTTTTGGCCTTTTGGCAGGTGGTACATTTCGAATAGCAGACAAATTCCATTATCATTCCTCCAGCATATCTTCCAGCACAACGCGAACCGCGCCGTGATCCGGGTACACGAAAATTGCGAAGTCGGTCTGGTCACCATTACGAATGCGGTCAACGATCCAGTTGCCATCTGCATCAAAGTGGCCTTCTTCCACACGGACATAGTCCAGGGCATGTTCAAATTGATAATCCTGTTGGGGAACCTTGTATGTGGTCAAGGACGGATTGGTTCGGAACTGCAGGGTAAATGCCGATCCGCAGACGAAGAATTCGTTCTTATCGGTATGGATCACAAGACCCCGGCCTCGTTTGGTGTAAGCTTCCTGCTTTACAGCATGACGATAGTCCCCGCCCCGGGGGTAGTCCCCAAATACGGCACGTAGCTGCCAGCCATCTACATGGAGCGTTGTATCCCCGGCAAATTCTTCCTGAATGATTGCGTGGATCTTCCCGGTACCCCGATACTGATTCAGAAGCGGAGCAATCGCCTTCAGGCACTGGAAGTTTTCGTGCATTGGACGAGCCGAATCCTTCAGATTTCCGTTTTCATCAAGCAAGCTCTCGGCACCGAAAACGTGAACCCCGGTCAAACCGTCTTCTGCAATGGCACGGTAGATCCCCATGGCATGGGCCGCGGAAGCCCCTGTCTCCGGAATGTAGAGGGGGTTGTCTTCCCGGTTATAGGTGTGGCACACGTGTTGGAACTGGGACGGCTGTGAGACGTAGACGTCCGGGCTAATCATATCCAGATGGGGTGCAAACCAACGCCAGAAGGCAAGGTTTTTCATAACCGCTTCCCCCGATGGGTAATCGGTTCCCGGAATCTCGAAGCCGCCCTCCAGCCATACGTTTGTGTACATGGGCAGGTCGTAGATGGCTTTGCCCGCGATGGCCATTTTGTCCACGTAGCATGCCATGCTGTAGGCTTGCAAAAGCTCATCGCCCCGGCGACCAAACAGGGTCCACCAGTTGCCGCTTTCGGCGGCACCGCATTCCTTCCAGTCTTTTACTGCTTGTTCCCGCTCGTCACCCTTCTTGAGAGCATCGATCACTTCCTGGGGAACCTCCGCTTCGTAAGCAGCCTGAGCGACGTCACCAAAGTCACGGACGGCTCTGCCAACGATGCCCAGTTCATTTTGAATCTGTACCGCAAGGACGGTCTTTTTCCCCTCGTCCTCTTCCCGGATGGTTTCGATCAGCTTGCAGAAGGCACGGCAATCGGCTTTCCAGGTTTCTTCACAAAAGGACGAAAGATTCGCAATTTCATAGCCGTCATGGGTGCGGACACGCCAGAAGCGTTTGTGATTGGTTTTGACCCATTCGGGGCTGTATTTCATGTGGCCGTTTTTCCAGGCCCCAAACCACAGGAGCACAAGTTTAAGCCCCTTTTTCCGGGCTTTACGGATAATATCTTTCACAAGCTGGGTGTCGAATTCGCCCTCTTTGGCTTCAAAACGCTCCCAGGCTATGGCAATGGCAGCGGTGTTGACCTCCATCAACTCACAGGCTCTCCAAACCGGCTCCAGTTCGGCAAGCGAATACCCTGAAGAGTTGTGGGCCTGCAACCCGGTGGTGAAGAAGGGTTTGCCGTCAACGTAAAATACGGTATTTTTCATTTTTGGTATCTCCTCTTGTATGATCCGAATTCTTTATCCTTAGTATAGCATTTGAGAGGCATAAAGGCAAGCTAAATAAAACCACACGCCATACTGCGGTATTCGCTATAGCTTCGCAGGTGATCAACACTCTGTGGGAGCGTGCTGTAGTTTCTACTGTGGCTTGAGCGTAAAGATTCCATGTTCCGATCGATCCGGAAATGCAATACCGTAAAATGTACATATCACCGTAGACGGTGTGTCGTCTGTGAATGTGTACTGTAAAGATACTTTGGTGGGAACGCTGTAATCCCCCTGCCACTATATGGGGTCGAGAGCTAAGTTCCTGTAACCTTCGACGCATTGAGTGCAGATTATATGGAAGGTAACAGAAGATAAAAAGTGATTTACGAGCCGATTGCGCTGTGGGCAATGGAACGGCAAACAATAAGGAGAACAGGGAGCCGATTTCGGCTCCCTGTGTTTTTGAGCCCGAAAACATACCCGGGGAAAAGCGAGGGGAGAAATCGTATGATCGAGATTTCAGAAGGTTTCCGTAAAAACTTCAGAAATCTTCAGAAAAAGCTGGGATAATTCTTCAGAAAGAAATGGTAATATATACTCACAAAAGCAAAGACCCAACAAAAACAAAATGAATGTGAGGAAACAACAATGTTAAACTTTCTGGATCTCCTGGTAATCGTATTCCTGGCGGTGGCCGCCTTCTCGCTCCTTTCGGTGGTAGTGATGTTTGTGGTCAAGAACCCTCTGGTGCAAAAGATTTCTCTGGCCCTTTCGGTACTGGTATCCCTGGGGCTTGCAGTGAGTTATCTGCCAAGCTTTCTGACCTTTGACTTTGGAGGGCAGTTCGCCGCCGGTATCCTCTTTACCCTGCTGAGCGTTGGAGGCGGCGTCCTGGCAATCCTCGCCAAGGGGGACGAAAAGAAGTTCCTGGTGGCCTGCATCCTGGCTGCCGCCGGTCTGGTGCTTGGTATTGCTAACGCTTTCCTGATCTAACAGAAAAAAGCCGCCTGCGGGCGGCTTTTTTGCTTTGCTATGCTTAATGTTCCAGGGTGACGATGCGGGTTTTGATGGATTTGCGGCGCACACCGTCTTCGCAGGAGTGATAGAAGTCGGAGTAGGCGATCATAGCCCGGTGCTCGTCCAGAGGCAGAATGGTGCAGTTACAGCAGGAACCCACCCATTGGTGAAAATTGGGCCGGGTGGGGGGCTCATTCATCTCTGTACTGCGGTCATTCGGGGTCATGACCTCCACCGGGGCCTCCCATTGGAGCCCTGCGGGGTCTTTGGTAGCCCGGACGTAGATGCCGGGGCGTCCGTAAATGGCCAATATGGCGTCTCCCAGGCGGCACATGCCGGGAAGGACGCCGATATTGTCGTAGCGGGTGGGTTTGGACCAGGTTTTGCCCATATCGGTGGAGCGGGTGATGTAGCTGGGGGCCCATTCCTTATCCCCCTTGAAAACGTCGGTGGTGCGAAGCAGCATCACCATGGACCCATCGGGGGCAAAGACAAAATCGGGTTCGGCATAGCCGCAACAGGTATAGGCGTTTTCGTATTCCTCCGGGTCTGGGGTGTAGGGCACACTGCCCTGCAAATACCAGTTGCGGCCCTCATCCTCCGAATACAACACGAAAACATGGGTAAAGGGAGTAAATGCTCCGCTGGGATGCAGTCCGTTCCAGTAGACAGCAGTCCATAGCTTTCCGTCGGGGCCCATTTTCAGATTGCCCAGGCATTGAGGCATCAGGGGAATTCCCTTTTTCCTATCCTGGGAGAAGGAAACATGGAGCCCCATGGTATCCCAGCCGTGAAGAGTGGCCCATTCCGGTTTGGCTTCGGTTTCTCCGGCCTTGGTGCGGAGCATGGGCCATTGATTCAACCGCTCAAACAACCCTTCCGGAAGATCGGCGATATGGTAAACGTGATGCTTTTGTCCGAATACGTCCCAATAGGCACCCCTTGGTTGAGGCAGCAGGTTGGTGTCGGTGGAGGACGCCCAAATATCATCACTGGGAATGGTTTGGGTGGCAACACGCATGGGGGCCTTTATCTTGGCCATGTCCAGCGCTTTTGCAGGACGGGCGGCGGGTACCAGCCGGTCACCGCTGGGAAGCAGAACACCCCGCACGATCTGGCTGGCGTGAGTAAGGGCCTCCCAGCTTTCGCCCTGGTTCTCGGTTTGAAACCATAGGTCGGCGGTGCCCAGCTCCTCCCAAACGTCGTCCCCGTTGTGAAAGCAAAGGAGAACCTTGCCGCCCTTACCGGCGTGCAATTTGGGGAACTGGAACTGTCCCCAATAGGAATCTTCATATCTCGGCCCAATGGCAACGACCTGCGCGGGGCCCAGGGTGATTTTCATGGTGATGCTTCCTTTCGGTGATGAATGGTAGTTACATTATAGCACAGCACGTCCGGAGGAGCAAGAAAAACCCCCCATCCGTGGTACACGAATGGGGGATATGGTTGAAATCGAGAAAATCAGATGCCCAGGAGGTCGCTATAAACCTTGAGGGCGCCGTCGGTTTCGTGAGCCAGAACCTTCTTGGCAAGGACTTTGCCGAGCTGAACGCCTTCCTGGTCGAAGGAGTTGACGTTCCAAGAGAAGCCCTGGAACATGACCTTGTTTTCAAAGTGAGCAAGCAGAGCGCCCACGGCGGCGGGGGTCAGCTTTTCGCCGATGATGATGGAGGAAGGACGACCACCCTTGAAGTTCTTGTTCAGGTTGTCATCCTGCTTGCCGCAGGCGAAAGCCACGATCTGGGCGGCCACGTTGGCGGCGAGTTTTTGCTGGCTGGTGCTGTCCTGGATAACGATGTCGGTGTCCATCTGGCTCTTGCGGAAGCCAACGAACTGCAGGGGGATGATATCGGTACCCTGGTGCAGGAGCTGGTAGAAGGAGTGCTGACCGTTGGTGCCGGGTTCACCGAAGATCACGGGGCCGGTGACGTAGTTCACCGGTTCACCGAAACGGTTCACCGACTTACCGTTGGATTCCATATCAAGCTGCTGCAGGTGGGCCGGGAAGCGGCTCAGAGCCTGGGAGTAGGGCAGAACAGCGGTGGTGGGGTAACCCAGTACGTTGCGTTCGTAAACGCCGATGAGGGCGTCCAGCATGGCGGGGTTCTGGAGAAGGTCGGCGGACTTGGCAATTTCGTCAGCCTCGGCAGCGCCCTTCAGGAAATCGGCAAAGACTTCGGGACCGAAGGCCAGGGACAGGACACAACCGCCAACACCGGAGGAGGAGGAGAAACGACCGCCGATGTAGTCATCCATGAAGAAGGCGGCCAGGTAATCAGAGGATTTGGCCAGGGGGGAGGTTTCGCTGGTGACAGCCACCATGTGGCGGGAGGCATCCAGGCCGGCCTTGGCCAGGGCATCCTTCACGAAGGATTCGTTGGTGAGGGTTTCCAGGGTGGTACCCGACTTGGAAACCAAAACAAAGATAGAACGGGAAAGATCCAGAGTGGACAGAACGCCGGCAGCATCGTCCGGGTCCACGTTGGAGATGAAGGCGGCCTTCATCTTCAGGGTATTATTCACCTTGGCCCAGTTTTCCAGGGCAAGGTAGATGGCCCGGGGACCCAGGTCGGAACCGCCGATGCCGATCTGGCAAACGGTGGTGAATTTTTCACCCTTGGCGTTTGTGATCTCGCCATTGTGAACCTTATTTACGAATTCGGCAATGCGGGCCTGTTCGCCCAGGTAGAATTCACGCTTGTCCACGCCATCGGCAACAACGGCATCGCCCAGTTGGCCACGGCACATATGATGGAGAACACGACGTTTTTCACCGGTGTTGATGATTTCACCGTTGTAGAGGGCGGCAAACTTTTCGGGAAGCTGCTGTTCTTTGGCAAAATCAGCCAGAACAGAAAGAATCTTATCATCAACCGGACGGGAAGCAAAGTTGAAGTCCATGCCTGCGCCCATGGGGACAGTGTAGGTCTTGACACGCTCGGCACCGGCTTCGCCCGACATGGCCTCAACCAGGTTGATCTTCTCGGTGGCACACAGAGCCTTATAGGATTCCAGGGTATCCAGATTTTTCCAGGTAATCATTGGGGAATTCCTCCTAAATTGATACAAATGGTTTTACGGGGTAAACACACTAAAGAAATTATACTACGAATTCCATCGAATTGCAAGCAATCGGAAAGAAAAGTTGCCAATGTCGCGAAAAAAGAATGAGAAGAAGACTGCATAAGCCTTTTACACAGAAATCCTATTACCACTACCTTCTTTAAAAGGTGATTATTGGAGAAAAATTGTCCAAAGAGGAGGAAAAATTTAGAAATGTGTATTTACATTTTCTGTATTTCCCTGTATAATACAGGTATAAACTAGGGTTATGCAGGAGGGTATGCAAAATGATCCTAAATAGTGAACTTGGTATTGTAATCGATACCATCAGTTACGGCCTCGTGGTGAACAATTTGGCATCCGTAGAAGCCGAGCTGAAAGAAAAGCAGTTTTCGGACGAGGACTTGATGTCCTTTGTTGAAGCTGTGAAGCAGGAAGTCGGTGAAATGCCGACCTGGTGCAAAGCTCTCTTTTTTGTGGGTGGCAGACGTTATCCCGAAAGTGAGGACTTTTTCCTGCACGAAGATCTTCTCCCCGCCTATTCACAGGAAAGACTGCTTTCCTGCGTGGATCAGCAGGAGGTATTCTTCGGGGCACTGGCAAGACATTATTTCCCCGATCTTGGCGGGAGCGTGGCAAGCCGTTTGACCGAACGGGATCTGGCTGCCTGGTACCAGGCATGCAAGGAGCTGGATATTCCCGATGCCATCAAAATGGAACTCCTTTATATTTGCGGCAATTATGAGGATGTTAAGCGGGAACTGCACCTGCTGTTTGCTAAAATCTATCGTGCGGTGAAGGCGTGTCACGTGGCCGCGGCAACCCGCATTGAAAGCATGGTTCAAGGCTTGCAGGATCCTGTGATACAGAAGGATCTGGAACGCCGGATGAATTACAAGCTTACCGGTAAAAACATTCCCGAAGCCGACGTGGCTATCACGCTATGCCAGCCCTATGCTCTGTTCCCCATGGATGCCCAACGGAGTATCGTCCACCAGATTCTGTGCGGCATGAACTACCGGGATGCGGAAGCGGGCCCCCAGGAGCTTTCCAACACCGATTTCAGAAGCTTTGTAGCAGCATGCGGTTCGGAAAACAAAATCCGTATCGTATATCTGCTCCTGGAACAGGGCAAGCTCACGTCGTCTCAGCTTTCCAAGATTCTCCACAGTTCGCCTCCTATGACCGGGCGCTATCTGGAATCGCTGAGAAGCGACGGTGTGATCCGCATCAAGGGTCAGGAAGGGAAAAATATCTTCTATGAACTGAATACCGACTATTTCCACAAGGTGAAAAAGACGGCAGATGCCTTCTGGGCAAACTTCAAGTAAAAAACCACAGCGACCTTTGGAGCTATTTGCTCCAAAGGTCGCTGTTTCTTATTGAGGATTTATTCTTCTGCAATATTCCGGGCGACGAAGACGCCGCTGGCTGAAGCGTGGGACAGGGAGTGGGTGATGCCGCTGCCGTCGCCAATGACGTAGAAGCCCTTGTGCTTGGTTTCCAGGCGGTTGTCCACAGCAACCTCCATATTGTAGAACTTGACTTCCACACCGTAAAGCAGGGTGTCGTCGTTTGCGGTACCGGGGGCCACCTTGTCCAGGGCGTAGATCATTTCGATGATACCGTCCAAAATACGCTTGGGAAGCACCAGGCTCAGGTCGCCCGGGGTGGCGTTCAGGGTGGGGGTCAGGAAAGCTTCCTCGATGCGGCTGGGGGTGGAACGCTGGCCGCGGATCAGATCGCCGAAGCGCTGAACGATAACGCCGCCGCCCAACATGTTGCTGAGCTTGGCAATGGATTCGCCGTAGCCGTTGGAATCCTTAAAGGGTTCGGAAAAATGCTTGGCCACCAAAAGGGCGAAGTTGGTATTTGCAGTTTGCTTTTCCGGGTCGGCATAGCTGTGACCGTTGACGGTAATGATGCCGTTGGTATTCTCGTTGACCACAGCGCCCCGGGGATTCATGCAGAAGGTGCGGACCTTGTCTCCGTATTTGGGGGTGCGGTAGACGATCTTGCTCTCGTAGAGCTCGTCGGTCAGGTGGGAGAAAATCTCCGCCGGCAATTCAACACGTACGCCGATGTCCACGCGGTTAGACTTGGTGGGAATGTCCATGGTTTTGCAAACCGTTTCCATCCACTTGCTGCCGCTGCGGCCAACCGAAATGATGCAGTTCTTGCAGGAAAATTCCCCGGCCTTGCAGAGGACCTTGTAACCGCCCTCGGCAACGGCAACCTCCTCCACGGGAGTATCGAAGAAGAAGGTGACCTTATCCTTCAGATAGGTATACAGGTTTTCCAGAACCACATAGTTGATGTCGGTGCCCAGGTGACGGACCGAAGCCTCCAGGAGGTAAAGGTCGTTTTGCATACAAAGCTTCTTGAACTTGGTACCGGCCGTGGAGTAGAGCTTGGTGCCCTCGCCGCCGTAGGCCATATTGATGTCGTCCACATAACGCATCAGTTCCAGGGCTTTGGCTTTGCCGATGTATTCGTACAGGGTGCCGCCGAAGTCGTTGGTGATATTGTATTTACCGTCGGAGAAAGCGCCGGCGCCGCCAAAACCGCTCATGATAGAACAGCTCTTGCAGCCGATGCAGGCTTTAATCTTGTCCCCGTCAATAGGGCACTTGCGCTTGGCAAGGGGATGGCCGGCTTCAAATACTGCCACCTTCAGGTCGGGACGGCGCTGTGTCAGTTCGTAAGCGGAAAAAATACCGCCGGGACCTGCACCGACAATAATGACGTCAAAAAACATAGGAATTACCTCCATAAAACGGAAAATATGCTGATCATACCAGGGGCAGATCAAAGAAGAATATGCAGTAAACACCAGGCTCACTTTCCACGTGGATGTCGGTGTTGTGACGATTCAGAATGGTTTTGATGATGTAAAGACCCAACCCGAAGCTTTCCTTGTTGATTCCCCGGGAAGAGTCGGCCTTGTAAAAGCGATCAAAAATATGGGGCAGGGCTTCTTTGGAGATACCGACGCCGGTATTGTAAACCTCCACGTAAGCCCGTCCGCCGCCCCGACGAAGGGATACCCGAAGATGTCCCCGGGGAGAAGCATATTTGATGGCATTGTCGATGAGATTGTAAAGTACCTGTACCATGGAGTCCTCATCGGCTTCCACCATGGAGGGGGAATCGGGAATTTGTACGGCACAGGAAAGCTCCTTCCCGTTGACGGCGTCCTCAAATCCCAAAAGGGTACGGCGCATGATTTCACCCAGGTCCACCGGCCGCATGACCAGCTCCTCCTCCCCGGAGGAGAGGCGGGTAGCAAGCAGAGTCTGGGAGACCATACGGGAAAGCCGCTTGGTTTCCATCAAAACAATCTGCAGATAATGGTTCTGGCGGTCCGGGGGGATGGTGCCGTCCAAAATGCCGTTGATAAACCCGGAGATGGTGGTCATGGGGGTCTTGAGCTCGTGGGTGATGTTCGTGATCAAGTCCTGTCGGCTGGTTTCAGCCTTTTCCAGGTTGGCGGCCATTTCGTTAAAGGCCTTGCTTAAATTGGTGATTTCGTCCGAACCGGTGATGGGGATACGGGTTGAGAAATCCCCGCGGGAAAAAGCGGTTGCAGCCCGGCTCATGGCATTGATGGGGGAAACAATTCGCCGTGCCATGAAATAGGTCAATAGCATGGCGGCAATGGTGGCAATGCCCAGAGAAGACAGGGCAATCACGACCAGATCCTGAGACAGGGCATTCAGGAAGGAGGAGGTGGTGGAAAGCAGAACGGTGCCGTAAAGGCTGTCGTTGATCTGGGAACGAACCGGAACCCCCACCGTGTAGCAGGCTTGGGGATAAAAACCATTCAAAGAACTGAATTCGGAAGAAAGTCCCTCTGCGGCTACCCGGTCGGGAAAGTCCGACTCAATCTGCCGGACAGGGGAATAGGTGTAGGTGGAAAAAACCTCCTCAAACCGATCCTTGTTGGCGTGAATCAGAATCTCCCGCTGCAGGTTGACGATCAGAACTTCTGCATCGGTTTCCTCTGCCGAGGAACGCACGATTTCCGCCAGATTTTCCACCGGAACAGAGGAGGTTTCAAAATACAGAACAATGGTGCTGGCAATGCGTTCGGCACTGCGCTGCAACATCAATTTGGTTTGCCGTTCGGAATAACGATAAAGTTGTGGGAAAAGGGAAATACTTAGGATCAGAAGACTGCACAAAAGGACCAGAAGAACCCGAATGAACAGCCGCTGGTACAGACTTCTCATAAATTAACAAGCTCGAACTTGTAACCGACACCCCATACGGTTTTCAACATCCATCTGTTGCTGACCCCATCCAGCTTTTCTCGCAGACGCTTAATGTGTACGTCCACTGTGCGGGTATCCCCGGTGTATTCAAAGCCCCAAACGTGGTCCAGAAGCTGCTCCCGGGTGAATACCTTGTGGGGGTTGGAAGCCAGGAAATAAAGCAGTTCGATTTCCTTGGGGGGCACGTCCACCAGCTTGCCCCGCAGGTAGAGCTGATAGTTGTCCAAATTGATGAAAAGGTTATCGAAGGAAACCGAATGGGTATTTACCGACTCGGCAGACAGGGTCCGGCGCATAACGGCATTGACCCGGGCGATAACCTCCCGCATTTCGAAGGGTTTGACGATATAATCGTCGGCACCGCTGTCCAATCCGGACACCTTGTCGCTGGTTTCCCCCCGGGCGGTCAGCATGATAATGGGGACGTCGCTGTCCTTGCGGATTTCGTTGCAAACCTGCCAACCGTCTGCCACCGGCATCATCACATCCAAAAGAATGATGTGGGGGCGAACGGTGCGATAAAGGCGGAGAGCTTCCCCGCCGTCGGAGGCGATGGTAACCTCATATCCTTCTTTTTCCATATAAAGGCGGAGAAGAACCGCAATGTTGGAATCATCTTCCGCAATCAGCATTTTTTTAGTCATAACGCAAAAACATCCTCCTTGACAGTCGTTATTGGGTCCTATTGTTCAATTGGGCAAATCGGTCCCACTTCTCTTGCCTACTATTATACAACTTTTTTTCGGAAATGTATAGAGTTTCCCTTTACTTTTTCGAAAAGATGTGATATTATATTTCCCAGTGTGGCCCCTTGGCAAAGTTTGCGGACAAAGCTTTTCATCAGAAGAGTATTTCACCCACCGCTTACCATGACAAGCGGGCACGCACAAAAATTAGAAACTGAAAGGTGAAAAAACGCATGCTTACTCCGGAAATCAAACAGCAGATCATCGAAGCTAACCGCACTCACGAAACCGATACCGGTTCTCCTGAAGTCCAGATCGCCATTCTGACCTACAGAATCAACGATCTGACCGGTCACCTGAAGCTCCACCCCAAGGACAATCATTCCCGTCGTGGTCTTCTGCAGATGGTTGGTAATCGCCGCAACCTGCTCGATTACCTTGCTCGCAAGGATATCGAACGCTACCGTGCCTGCATCGCCAAGCTCGGCATCCGTAAGTAATCCGAAATTTCTGAGAGCTGCCGTAGGCCTCTGTTGGCTTACGGCAGCAAATCCTATCCTGCTTGCCATTTAGTAGTTGAAAGAGGGACACAGGGTGCTGTGCCTTTGTTTCAAGTGCTAAACGGCGGGTGGGGAAACACTCTATATTATTTTAGGAGGAAAATCCCATGTCCAATTCTGTTCTCGACATGAAGTCCATGCAGTTTAATGGCTTCCGTGTATTCGAAATGGAACTCGCCGGTCGTCCCCTGAAGGTGGAAACCGGTAAGATGGCCGGTCTGGCCAACGGCTCCTGCCTGGTTCGCTATGGTGAAACCGCTGTTCTGACCACCGCCACCATGTCTGCCGCCCCCCGGGATGGCATCGACTTCTTCCCCCTCTCGGTGGACTTCGAAGAAAAGCTCTACTCGGTTGGTAAGATTCCCGGCAGCTTCCTGCGCCGTGAAGGCCGTCCCGGTGAAAAGGCCATCCTGGCTTCCCGCGTGATCGACCGTCCCATCCGTCCCCTCTTCCCCAAGGATATGCGCAATGACGTGGTCATCTGCAACACCGTCATGAGCGTTGACCCCGATTGCTCCCCCGAAGTGACCGCCATGATCGGCACCTCCATCGCCATCACCATTTCGGATATTCCCTGGTTTGGCCCCATCTCCGGCGTTGCCGTCGGTATGGTCAATGGCGAATACTGCATCAACCCCACCGCCGCCCAGCGTGAAAAGTCTGATCTCTCCCTCACCGTTGCCTCCAGCGAAAAGAAGGTCGTCATGATCGAAGCCGGCGCCAACCAGGTGGACGAAGAGAAGATGTACAACGCTATCATGCTGGCCCATGAAGAAAATAAGCGTGTCTGCGAATTTATCAACGCCATCCGGGCCGAAATCGGCAAGCCCAAGCAGGGTTACCCCGTGGTGGAAGTGGACCACGATATGTACGACGCCATTGCGGCTTACGCCACCGACGGCATGAAGTACGCCATGGATACCGACGACAAGATCGTCCGTGAAGAACGTCTGGCCGCCCTGAATAAGGAAGTCCACGAAAAGTTCGACGAAACCTACCCCAACCCCGAAGCCGGCTCTTCTATCGAAGACTGCCTCTACAAGCTGGAAAAGACTGTGGTTCGCCGCTGGCTCCTGGACGAAGGCAAGCGTGTTGACGGCCGTAACCTCTACGAAGTACGTCCCCTGGCCGCCGAAGTTGGTGTTCTGCCCAGAACCCACGGCTCGGGTATGTTCACCCGTGGCCAGACCCAGGTTCTGACTGTTGCCACCCTGGGCACCGTTGCCGACCAGCAACTCATCGACGGTATCTCCGAAGAAGAGACCAAGAGATACATGCATCACTATAACTTCCCGGCCTACTCGGTTGGCGAAGCCCGTCCCTCCAGAAGCCCCGGCCGCCGGGAAATCGGTCACGGCGCTCTGGCTGAAAGAGCCCTCGAACCGGTTATCCCCTCTGAGGAAGAATTCCCCTACTGCATCCGCCTTGTTTCCGAAGTTCTCTCCTCCAACGGTTCCACCTCCCAGGGTTCTGTCTGTGGCTCCACCCTGGCCCTCATGGACGCCGGTGTTCCCATCAAGGCTCCCGTAGCCGGTATCTCCTGTGGTCTTGTGACCGAAGGCGATCGCGAACTGGTATTCACCGATATCCAGGGTGTGGAAGACTTCTTCGGCGATATGGACTTCAAGGTCGCCGGTACCAAGGACGGCATCACCGCCATCCAGATGGACCTGAAGATCGACGGTCTGACCCCCACCATCATCAAGGAAGCTCTCCGCCAGACCCGGGAAGCTCGCCTGAAGATCCTGGATCAGATCATGCTCCCCTGCATTGCCCAGCCCAGAGCTGAAATTTCCAAGTACGCTCCCAAGATGCTCCAGATGGTCATCGAAGTGGACAAGATCCGGGAAGTCATCGGTAAGGGAGGCTCGGTCATCCAGAAGATCCAGGGTGACACCGGTGCCAAGATCGACATCGAAGATGACGGCCACGTCTTCATCTCCGCTGTCAACCGTGATGCTTGCGACGCTGCTTATAAGATCGTCAGCGCCATTGTCAAGGATCCCGAAATCGGCGAAGAATTCTACGGCAAGGTTACCCGCCTGATGACCTTCGGCGCCTTCGTGGAATTTGCTCCCGGCAAGGAAGGCCTGGTTCATATCTCCAAGCTGGAAAACTACCGTGTTGCCAAGGTGGAAGACTCGGTCAACGTGGGCGACATGACCTGGGTCAAGCTCATCGAAGTGGACGACAAGGGCAGACTCAACTTCTCCCGCAAGGACACCAGCCACTACGTTTCCAAAAAGGACGAAGAAAAGAAGTAATTCATTTTTTCGGAAGGAGCGGAGCAATCCGCTCCTTCTTTTTCGCGGAAAAGAATTGACAAAGCGTCCTGGGAATGGTAGAATAATAACCACGCAGGTATGGCGGAACAGGCAGACGCAACAGACTTAAAATCTGTCGAGGCAACTCATGCCGGTTCGATCCCGGCTACCTGCACCAAAGCAAAACAATCCGAACCGGATTTCCCTCTTGGGAAATGGGTTCGGATTATTTGTTTATTACGATGGGATGGCATCTTAGCCTTTAGTTGAGCGTAATCCCCTTATCTATTCGTGAAATTCAAATGGAAACAACAGGAATTCCTACTGGTTATCGTAGGTTTCCCATTCCTCTTTCGGGAAGGCGTTGCCCCAATAATATTGCGATAACTCGTCTAAGGTTTTGAATAGGAGCCTATTCTGCGGGTTTGTGACGGCAATTTTGACGCTGCCACCCCAATAACGGAACCGTTCCTGGCAGATCCCGCAGGCTGTCAGAATTTTCAGCTCTTCGGTTTCGCTGTCCCTGGAAACGCACAGGGAGTGGGTGATCCGCAAATTGAATTTTTGCGCTTCGCACATGGCACCTGTTTCCATACACAAGCCGGAAGCTGCATTGAAGGATTCCAACGCCACCGAAATCAAAAATTGTCCGTCCTCTGTGTAGACCACGGCACAGCCGCCCCAACCGCTGGGGAATCGCTTATTTACGAAATCGGTGGCTTTTTGGTACATCTGTAATCCGATTTCCAGGTCGCTCATACCATGCGCCTCGCTTTCATCCAAAATGGCGGGACAGGATATCTGCTCCCGTTGGGCCTATTATAGCAAAACCATTGACGAAACGCAAGGGAATCAGATTGACGAGGGAATCTCCGCGTGGTATAATCACCCTAAAAGAGGAGGGAGGATTTGCGATGCAGACCATGCCTGTTTATTGGAAAACCCGGCCGGAGGATGTGGCCGAAACCTGTGATTTGGTGAAAAAGGGACGGGTATCCATTCCCGCCTACTCGGCGGGGGGAAGACCCATCTATATGGTGGAATATGGAAAAAGCAACCTGGTGCGGGGAAAGGCCAACCTTTCCAGTGCTCTGGGTGGCAAGAGTTATCAAGCCTATGCCGATAAAACCGGGGAAGACTATATTCCTACAGTGTTCCTGGTGGGGGCAGTACACGGAGGAGAGGTGGAGGGAACTTCTGCCATCCTGAATTTGATCAAGCTCCTGGAAACCGGAACCGACTACGCCGGGGATGCTTATCCCGAATTGGTGGAAGCCTGTGAAGGGCTGCATTTGATTCTGATTCCCCTGGCAAATCCCGATGGACGGGCCCGGGTACCCTTTGACAGCTTTGTGGGAAGAAGCTTCCACGACCTGCGTTACTACTGCCAAGGAGCCTGGAAGGACGGAAGCCTGTGTGGTTGGCCGGGATGCAAGCTGGTACACCCCATTAAGGACCACGTTTCTTATCTGGGAAGCTACTTCAATGACGACGGCATCAATATGATGCACGAGGATTTTTTGGGTGGAAAGCTTTCCGCCGAAACCCAGCTTTTGCTGGATGTTTGCCGGCAGGAAGTCCCCGACTTTTCCATCTTGCTCCACGGTGGGGATAACAGTCCCGACCACATCATTCCACCGACCTATGCGTCCGGCAAGGCCATGGGGGAAGCACTGGAACTGAGCCGACGGGTGGAGGAGAGGCATTTGGAGGAGAATCTGCCCTATTACTTCATGCCCGACAGGAAGGAAGAACAGGCCGACCCGCCCACCGCCTTCAATTTGGTTTCGGCCATGCACCACGCCTGCGGAGAACCCGCCGTGACCTACGAATCCAATCAGGGCCTTGTGGAAGCTGACCGGCCCGGTTGTACCTACGACCAGATTTACCTGGCCCACCGGCTTTTGTTGATTGAAGTGTGTCGTTTTGTGCGGAAAAAGCACGGAAAAGAGGAAATCGTATGAAAGATTATCGGTCAATCGAAGAAAAACTGGTATTTTCCCCCCGAATGGAGAAAGTGTACCGAGCGATTCGATCCCGGGTCAAGCCAAATCGTTTGCGGGAAGATACCAATACCAGCCCGGTATCTACCGATGGGAAGGATCCCTTCCGGGATGTGTTTTGTGAAATGGCCGATGCTCCCTACGTGATCAAGGAGGCCTGTGCCATCGTTCGGTCCTGGTTGGTGACGCCGGTGGTGATTTTTCCGGGGGAGGCATTGGTGGGAATTACCCGCCCCCGCTATCCCAATATCGAGCATTTTCATTGGGGTGTCATGACCGATGGACTTCGGGAAGAAATCGTCGGGACGGAAGGGACAGAGAAGGAAAAACTGGAAGCCCTGCGGCGGCAGATGGAGCCCCTGGATGAGGAGCATATTTTCGATGAAGCTCGAGCTCTTTTGGGGACTGCCCAGTGGAGGGCCATGAACAAGGAATACCTTTTTAGTGCCGGTGGCTACCAGGGGCATACCATTCCCAGCTACCCCCGCTTGTTGGAATATGGATTGGACGGGATGTTTGGGTATATTGACAAGTGTGCCGAAAAGAATGGTGGGGAGTCCGCTGATTTGTACGAAGCCTGCCGGATTATTATCCGTGGCATGTCGGACTGGCTGATGCAGTACAGCCAGAAAGCTTCGGAGCTTGCCGAAGCTGAATCGGAAGGGGAGCAGAAGCGCTGGTACCGGGAAATTGCCGTAAACTGTGCCTTTGTAGCCCATAAGAAACCGGAAACCCTTTACCAGGCGGCCCAGCTTGTGTGGACCCTTTCCCTGTGGGATTGGGTGGACTGTGTTGGTCGGATGGATCAATACCTGTATTCCTTCTACCTGACCTCTAAAACCGAAGGGGACGTGGTGTCCACCGAGGAGGTTATCACTTCCCTGGTTTTCAAGATTTTTGAAAACGGAGTTCACAACCTGACCCTGGGGGGTGTTAAGCCGGAGGATGGCAGCGACGCCACAAACGAGCTGTCCTATCTGCTCCTGCAGGTGCTGCGGAGTATCCACGACACCCATCCCAGAATGTCGCTTCGTATTCACGATAGGATGGAGCCCGAAATTCTCGATCTGGCCATCAAGATGTGGAAGGAAGGTATGTCCGATCCCACGGTGGTGGGGGATGATACCGTGATCCGGGGGTTGACCCAAATCGGGGTTCCCCTGAAAGATGCCCGGGATTATAGCGAGCTTGGGTGCCAGGAGATCGAAATTCCCGGTAAAAGCAATTTTGGGTGCGAAGACGGGGTATTCAACCTGGCAAAGATATTGGAATTTACCCTGTATAACGGCAGGAGCCGCCGAAGCCCGGATATTCAGGTGGGTCTTTCCACCGGAGAATTTACGGAGTTCGGGGATTTCGAAGCCTTTTACGAGGCCTATTATAAACAACTGGCCCATTTCACCGATATTTTCCTGAAACTATGCGATAGAGGACAGGAGATTCGGGCGGCCAACTTCTCCAAATTGGTGAAGACGCCCTTCACCGAGGGATGTCTGGAAAAGGGGAAAAATCACGACGCCGGCGGCCCCATCTACAACTACGGTGTGGTGGAAACCGGCGGTCTTGCAGTGGTGGCGGATTCCCTTACTGCTATCAAAAAGCTGGTATTTGAAGAGAAGAAAATATCCAAAACCGAACTCATGCAAGCTCTGGACGCCAATTTTGAGGGATATGAGGAGTTGCGGCAAATGCTCCTGCATCATGCCCCTAAGTTTGGAAATGACGACCCGAAGGCTGACGAAATGGCCCGCCGGGTACTGGACGATTTCTGGAGCCTAATAGGGAAATACAAATCCATTCGGGGGGACGTATTCATCGGAGCTTGTTCTCTTTTGGAGGGCGGGACGGTGATGGGTCTTACCACCGGAGCCATGCCGGACGGCCGGTTTGCCGGGGAACCCTTCGGAAATACCATGGGACCCCGTCCCGGTGCGGATCGGGAGGGGATCACCGCCATGCTCAATTCGGTGAGTAAGCTGCCCCTGGAAAAGGGGGTGGGGGGTACCACCCTGAATCTGACGCTGCCCCGGAGTCTTTTGGAAACTGCCGAAATGCGGCAAAATACCGCCGCTATGATACGTACTTTCTTCCAAAGCGGCGGGCAGATGCTTCAGGTGACCTCCGCCAATCCGGAGGAACTGAGGGATGCAATGGAACATCCGGAAAGCCATCAGGATCTGATCATACGTATTGGTGGCTTCAGTATTCAGTTTGTACAACTGGGCAGGGAGTCCCAGCTGGAGGTTATCAGCCGATACGAGGGTGCGTAAAAGCGAAAAGACGGTATCCCTGCTTGCAATTCCCACATGGATTTGGTATACTTTCTCTGAAGAAGAGCAAGGACCATAAAAAGAAAAGGAGTCAGCGACTATGGCAAACGTATGTGTCATCACCGGAGGCGGCAGCGGAATGGGTCTGGAAGCCGCAAAATTCATGCCCAAGGATAAGATCATCGTCCTTTCGGGCCGCACCATGAGCAAGCTGGAAGGGGCTGTGGCGGAGCTGGAAAGTCTGGGCTTTACCGCCTATGCCAAAACTTGCGATACCAGCAAACGGGAAAGCGTCAAGGAGCTGGTGGAATTTGCCGCCGGCCTTGGTGAAATCAAAAACGTAATCAACTCGGCAGGGGTTTCCCCGGCCATGAAGGGTACCCCGGAAGGGATCCTTCGCATCAATGCCCTGGGCACGGTGTACATCAACCAGGAATTTTCCAAGGTGATGAAACCCGGCAGTGTCATTGTGGACGTGTCCTCCAACTCGGCCTATATCCTGCCCTCCTTCATTATCCCCAAGAAGGTGTACCCCCTGGCCGAAACCAATGAGGAAGTATTCCTCCAAAAAATTGTGAAGCGCTCCGGCATGGCCAAGGGCGAATATCAAAGAAAGGGTCTTGCCTACTCCATTTCCAAGAACTTCGTGATCTGGTACGCCCAAAAGTGCGCTTACGAATATGGCCCCAAGGGTATTCGCGTGGTCTCCTTGAGCCCAGGACTTATTGCCACCGACATGGGCAACCTGGAAAAGGAAGACGGCGGTATGCTCATCGGCTTCTCCGCCGAGGAGAGAATGGGTAAACCCGAGGAACTGGGCTACGCCCTGGCCACTGTGGCGGATGAACGCAACGGCTATCTTGCGGGTGTGGACGTCCTGTGCGACGGCGGCAGCACCAACGGCATGAAGGAATTCAAAAAGAAGAAGTAAACAACCCCAACATCGCCGGGCGGCATGCCCGGCGATGTTGTGTATTTTAGGCAGTATGTTCCAGTACCAGATAACCGTGCCCTTCCAGGAAAACGGCATTGTCCCGGAGGCTTCCGCCACGGCTCATCAGGATGCGGTCTCCCAGATCGGTATCCACTGTTACGGTCAGCGGCTCGGTAGTCACGTTGCCGATGAGGGTAATTTTATTTCCCTTGTGATCACGGGTGAAGGAAAGAACTTTGTCATCGGCGCTGTTGGGGAGCCAAACGGTCTTACCGTAGTGGAGAACATCGTTTTCCTGTTTCATGCGATTGAGGGTTTTCATGATCTCCTGGCGACGGATGCTGTATGCTTCCCCTGCGATATTGCGGTCGGTGACCTCAAATTTGCCCATGTGGAAGCGGTTGGCGAACATGCTCAGATTGGTCTCGTCTGCGAGCTCATTGCCGCAGTACACCATGGGAATGCCATCAATGAGGTAGTTGATCACTTCGATCAATTCCATACCGTCATGTCCTGCTGCGCGCTCAATACGGACAGGCCAGTCGGTAACGGTGTCGTGGTTGTCGATATCCCGCAGGAGCAGTCCGCCCGCCGGAAAGTTTTCTGGGGTGGAGCCACGGCGCAGCTCGTCCAGAGAGGTGGAGGGTTTTTGACCGCTGATACCATTCGATACACCGCCAAAAATGGAGTAGAGGGTCTCGTGCCACCAGAAGAAGTAGCTGGCGTCAAACCCAGTAAGGAGATAGTCCCAGTTGCGCCCTTCGTTGATGAGTACCGCATCGGGCTTGATGGCCTGGATTCTGCGGCGGCCTTCGTTCCAAAAGTCGATGGGAACCCTGTCTCCCACGTCGCAGCGGAAGCCGTCGGCATCCAACTCGCCCACGTAGAAGACCATATTGCTCCAAAGATATTCCCGAAGTCCCGGACAGGTGAAATCCAGATGGGGGAAGAACCATTGGGTCAGGAGAGTATTGCCATCCTCGTCCTGCTTGGCAAATTCGGGATGCCGTTTCAGAATGGGGGCGTTGGGGCCGATGTGCAGATAAACCAGATCCAGAAGGACCCGCATATCCATGGCGTGGGCGGTGTCGATTAGTTCCCGCAAATCCTCCAATGTGCCGTATTCCTCGTCGATTTTGAAATAATCGTTCATTCGGTAGGGATTTTTGGGGTTGTTGGTTTCCGATCTCTTTTGACGAATGCTCCAGTTGGCCCGGTCTTCCGAAGGGTCTTCTTCAAAAATGGGGCACAGGTAGATGATGTTGAACCCCATTCCCTTCAGTTCGGGGAGGGTTTTGGTAATGGCAGCAATGGTGCCCTCCGGCGAAAACGTGCGGGGATTGATCTGGTAAATGGCATTCCGCGCCAGCCAATCGGGGGTGGTGACGGCCTGAAATTTCATGATGTGATCCTCCTTGGGAAGGTATGGGAAGTTCCTCTATTATAAAACATTTTATTGGGAAAAGCAATTTTTTAGTGGGTATCCATAAAAAACACCGGACGGAAAAGTCCGGTGTTTTCAAAATATCTCTGTGACTCTGCGTCGGTGTGGAGGAACAGAAAAGGAATGGATTCAGAAAGGAACGTCAAGAAGAGAAACGTGCAGAATCACAGGGAAAGAAGGGTATCAGCTATGGGTGTCGTTCAGGTATTCCTCCAGGCAGAGCCCGCTTTGGTGGATCTCCCGGGCGACATCTTTACCCACGTAGCGATAGTGCCAGGGCTCGTAAGATTTGCCGGTGAGCTGGGTCTTTCCCCGGGGGTAACGCAGAATGAAGCCGTATTGCCAGGCATTCCGGTGGAGCCAGATTTGGACCGGAGTATTCTCCTGATCGGTTTCCAGAAGCTGGTAGGAGGTGTCCACAATGTCCACCGCCAGGCCGGTTTGGTGTTCGCTGGTACCCGGAAGAGCCACCAGCAGAGCGGCTTCCGTCTGGGCGTCCTTTTGGGAAAGTCCCTGGGCAAGCTGCTTTTGGGTTTGATCGGTAAACAGCTTTTCCTGGTCGGCGGTGGTGCGGTAGGAGGAACAGATCAAGGGAGAAAGTCCTTGGGTGCGCATATCGTCCATCATGTCCTGCAGGTCGGGGTAAGCCCGGGAGTCAATGGCATGGTTATTTCGAAGCTGCGTCAATTCCACCTGAAACCCTTCCGGCAGGGTATGCCATCGGTTCACCAGTATCAGATTCCATTGGGACGAACCAACAGAGTGGGAGGAGGAGACCTTTTGCACATCGGCAGGGATGGCCTTCTCTCCGGTAAGAAAGGAGATGGTAGTTAATTTTGGCTCCTTTGGACGAACCAAAAGCAAGAGAAGAATAAAAAGGAATAGCCCAAGGGAAAGCCAGACCCAGCGAGGCAGGGAAAGCGGAATTTGCTTTTTTCTTTTTTTCTTTCCTTTGGGAAGAGGGCGGGCTTGCTCGACCATGGGGCACTCCTTTCGGTTAGGTTACAGGAAGCGATGGAGGGTTTGAATAAAGAAATACCACCCGGGGCGAAGGGGAAGATCCATCTGTCCCAGATAAGAGACGAAGTGGGATCCGAAGCCTTGCTTGAAGTGGTGAAGACCGTAGGCAGGGTTGAGAGGCGAGGGTAACCCCTCAACCCCGCGCAGGTCAAAGAGAGAGCAACCAAACCATCGTGCACGACGTATCATTTCCCATTGCAGAAGGTGGTTTGGCATATTGGAACGTCCGGCATCAAAGGAACAGCCGAAGGCGTACCAAGCTTTGTTACCAAGGACGATCAGAATGGCTCCCGCCAATACGTTTCCATCTTTTTCAGCCAACAGAAGGCTGGCGTTGGAGCCCATGGCGGTGAGAAGATCGTCAAAGAAGGTTATGGGACGGGGTTGAAATCCGTCCCGGGCGGCGGTTTCCCGCATCATGGCGTGGAAGATGGGCAGGTCCCGCCGATTTCCGTCCCGAATGACAAGACCCCGGCGGCTGGCCAGGCGGATATTATAGCGGGTTTTAGGGTGAAAGGAGGCAAGAAGCTTGTCCTCGCTTTTGCCCAAAAGAGACAGCTGATAAACGTGCCGGGGTTGGTAAGCAGAATAGTCGTCCCGGGGATCAATATGAAAGCCCATATTCCGGATTTGATGGGGGTAAATTGGGTCGTTCTCCAGGATGGGAGGATCCATTCGTAAAAGGTATCCCCCCTGCTGATGGCAGTAATCCCGGGCGGCAGTGCAGATCTCTTTGAATTCCGTAAGATTCGAGAAAACCGGTCCCCGGGGAGCGTAAAAAATTCGGCAAGGGGTCATGCGGATTTTGCGGGAGAGGAGTGCTATGGAGGCATAGATTTCGCCGTTATCATTTCGCAAAACCACACAACTCCAGTGGTAATCGGAGCGGCTTTTGCCGTAAGCGGCGGTTTGCATGTAGTGTCCCCGAGTGTGAGAAGCCACGAAAAGATCCAGTTCCCGGGGATTTTGCAGGGTAAGGTATTCGATCATGGGGTTACCTCCTTTGTCTATATTGTAAGCGGGCAATCCATCAAAATGGCATCAGACCGGCAACACCTTGGCAAATTTTGAAAAAATATTTTTACGACAGGAAATTTGTCGAAAAATGATGCCGTTTTGATGACACTTTATGTTATACTATAGAAAAGGGGGGGAAATGTGTGATTCATATTTTGATTGTTGAAGATGAAAAACCTATTAATAACCTGATCCGTATGAGCCTGAAACGGGCGGGGTACACCTGCGATGCGGCCTACGACGGGCTGGAGGCTATGGATTTTCTGGAACAACACAGCTATGACCTGATCCTACTGGACGTGATGCTTCCCCAAATGGATGGGTTTTCGCTGATGGAATATATTCGCCCCATGGGGGTGCCGGTGATATTTATCACCGCCATGAACAATGTCATGGACCGGGTGAAGGGCCTTCGCATGGGGGCTGAGGATTACATTGTAAAGCCATTTGAAATTCTGGAGTTATTAGCCCGGGTGGACGTGGTGCTTCGACGTTACAACAAGACCGAATCGCTTATGACGGTGGGGGATCTGCTCATCGACACGGTGGCCAGAACGGTGGAACGGAAGGGTATACTTTTGAAGCTGACGCCAAAGGAATACGATTTGCTGTTGCTTTTTGCCCGGAACCCCAACGTAGCTCTCTATCGGGAAACCATTTACGAACGGGTATGGAACGAGGAATACCCCTACGGCAGCAAAACGGTGGATCTGCACATCCAGCGGCTTCGCAAAAAGGTGGGCTGGGAAAAGAAACTCCGTGCGGTGAACAAGGTGGGCTATCGCCTGGAGGTGTGAATGAAGTTTCGGACCAAAATTCTGCTTGCCATGGTGTGGCTTTTGTCGGTAGCCCTGGGGGTGGGGGGTGCTTTTATGGTGGAGCATTCTTTTTTGGGGGCTATTGCCCGGGAAAAGGATGCCTGTCGGGAGCATTATCGGATGATCGTGTCCACCATGGAGCTTCGCATTGCCACCGGATCGGGGGAAAGCAGTACCGAAACCTGGCAGGATACCATGAACCGATTGGATACGGCAGTGGATGCGGCGGCCTGGAGATTGACCCGGGACGGGAAGGTATTCCTGGAGCAGGGGAAGATTTTTCCGGAGGCTGTGCAGGAACCGCAGGAGAACCAGTTGGTTCTCCAGGTATTTCGTACCGGTGAAAAGGAGAGTGCCGCCTATATCGGGCTTTCCGGAGGAATCCGGATGGGGGAGGAACGGGTGATTTTGACCCTGGTGACCGATATCAGCGACGTGTATAGAGACCGGGAGAGCATGCTTGTCACCTTCCAGTGGGTTTTTCTTGTCACCCTGGTGGCGGGGGCTATCATCAGCTTTCTGCTGACGGCGGCACTGACCCGTCCGCTTGGGAAAATGTCGGTGGCTGCCCGAAAAATGGCGGGGGGTGACCTGGGCGTTCGGATCCGGACCCGCTCCAGAGACGAGGTGGGTGCCCTGGCCCGGGACTTTAACCACATGGCCGATCGTCTTCAAAGCAATATCCGGGATATGGAGGAGACGGTGGAAGCCCAGGAACGGTTTATGGGGAGCTTTGCTCACGAGCTCAAGACCCCCATGACCTCCATCATTGGCTATGCTGACCTGCTCCGGGGGCAGGAAATGAATGCCAGGGACGCCCAGGAGGCGGCCAACTATATTTTTACCGAAGGAAAACGGCTGGAAAGCCTGTCTCTGAAGCTCCTGTCTCTGCATCTTGCCAAAAATGAAACCCCCGACCTGGAATGGGTGGAGGTGAACCGGTTGGTGGAGCGGACGGCGAAAAAAATGCGTCCCGTGTTGATGCAAAGCGGTATCCGTTTGGAGTGCCGTACGACCCCTGGTAAATGGCGCATGGATGCGGCTTTGATGGAATCGGTGCTGACCAATCTCCTGGACAATGCCCGCAAGGCTATGGAAAAGGAAGGTATGGTTGCTATGGTTCTGGATTTCCCCGACGGGGATTGCCGCATCCGGGTTATCGACAACGGCCGTGGGATGCCACCGGAGGTCATCAGCCATTTAACCGAGGCATTTTACCGGGTGGACAAATCCCGCTCCCGGGCCCAGGGCGGCGCCGGATTGGGACTTAGTTTGTGTAACGAGATTGTCCAATACCACGGAGGAGAACTTCAATTTGAAAGCATCGAGGGGAAGGGAACCTGCGTCAGCGTGATTTTGAAGGAGGGGGCTGTATGAGGAAATTGATACCGGTGGGCCTGCTCCTTCTGGCTCTGGTGGTGGGTTTTTTTCTGCCAAGAGGTTATATGTTGATTTTGGACGAAAACCTAGTGGACCCGGAAGCCTTTGCAGCCGAGGAACCGATACTGGGAACCGATATAGAAAATGCCGGAGAGACGGAAAAGCTTCTAAAAAGCCGGACGGTGGCCCGGAGGTTGGCGGAATTCCGGGATGGAGTGGTAGTCGTGCCAAACGATATGCTGGATCATGAGGCGGATAATTTTTCAATCAGTGAGGAAGCGATCGAAATGACTATTGTCCTGCTGAACGATCTTGTGGAGGAGCCTTTGTATCTGCATGAGACCATTGCAGTAGATATGCTGGCACTTTTGTCCGACAACGTGGTAATTCGGGTATGGCAGGTGGAAATCCATTTTAACAGCGGCTGGATTGCCGATATGATGGTCGACATGGACAACAGAGCAGTATTGCAGTTGGAAATCCACAACGGTGATGGTATGGCTCTTTGGCGTCTGTTCCGGGAAGCGGATGCCAACATGACAAAATCCGAACTGGTGGAACATGTTGCCCGTCACACCGCTGATAGTCTTTCAGGTTATATGGGAGCCAATCCCACGGGAAGGGTGGAAGTGGTATCTGACCGAAAGAAAGCCACAGTGACGTTTGAAGGGAATCCGCCCACCACGGTGGAGGTGCCCTTGACGGTAGAACTTTACCGGGGTATCTATTTTAACTCGGGAAGTGAATCGTGAACTCTCGCTTTGGTTGAAATTTACTCAACAAAATAGGTATGGCTTGCCGGGGGAAACTGGACTATACTTGTGGTACAGAAGCTTCTGAACACGAAAGAAGGAGAGTATACCATGAAAATCAGCATCGGAACCAACCTAAAGCACCTTCGGCAAAGGAAGGGGATGACCCAGGAGGGACTGGCGGAGCTTATGGGGGTGTCCCCCCAGGCGGTCAGCCGGTGGGAAAACGATTCGGCTTACCCCGATATTACTCTGCTGCCTGGGCTTGCCCTGTTATTTGACGTTTCGGTGGATACCCTGGTGGGGATGGATGAAATCCGCCGGGGAGAAGCGATGACGGAATTGCATGCGGAAATCCACAACTTTGTGGAAGCCGGGGAAATCGAGGAAGCCATTCGCCTTGCCAGGGAGAGTGTCAGACGCTATCCCGGTGATACCGGGCTACTGGTCACCCTGGGAGAGACCCTGGCTCATGGGGAGGATCCTGGGGCGGTGGGGGAAGCCATTACCCTGTTCAAGCGTGCTCTGACCATGGAGGGGGTCAGTATGAAGGCGAAAGCGACTGTCAGCGCCAATCTGCTCTTCCTCTATCTGCGACTGGGACGAATGGAGGAGGCGACAGGTATGGTAAAATCCCTCTCCCACGTCTGGGAAAGCCGGGAGGTCATGCTGCCCGAGCTTACAGAAGGGGAGGAATATCCCAAAGCCCTTGGGGAAGCCATCCGGAAGATCCTGGTTTATTTTACCATGAAGATTGAAGCACTTTCCGAACGGAAGCCGGGAGTTATTCCCGAATATTTCCAGCTTGGGGTGGATTTTACTCCCAAAATGAGCGATGGGGAAATGCTTCGGTTGATCGATGCGTTTTTGAAGAAGCAAAACTAAAAAAATATCGCCGCGTAAAAAACGCGGCGATATTTTTTAGTTGGAGCAATATTTGGCCTGAATACGACACACCTGCAGGGCAAGCTCCTCGGGAGCCCAACCGTCGTATTGGAGAAAGTCGTTGTAGTAGGTGAGGGCTTTGACCTTGCCGTCATCTACCCGATACACAGTATAAGCATTGACGCTAAAAACGTGATTGCCATCCACAGCACCCATCAGAAACCATTCGCTTCCCTCGACCATGTGCTCATGGGCCTTGCGGTAGTCAATCTGGGGCAGAGGGCGTACATCTCCCGGTGCCGCTTCTCCCCAATAGGAGTCGATTACCTCCAGACGAAGGGTTCCTTCATCTGAAATGACACGTCCCCAAATGCACATATTGTAGGGAAAGTGGTAGTTAACGCATGCAATGGAGGGGGAATACTCCATTCCATAACAGGCGGTCATGCCAAGTTGCGGATAGAAAAAGTTTTCTGCAAATACCTCCGTTGGCATATCCGGATCCATATCCAGCGTCCCCTCTTGATAGGGGGAGGTTTCACTATGGTGATAGTTGTAAAGGGGATAGTTTCGTTCTGCCTGTTCCCGTGCGGGAGCCGGGTAAATTGGGGCCTGGTTTTCTTGTTCCAGGGCAATCTGGGCCTCCATCTCCGGTTTTTCGTGCTCGATTACCCGGACAAGGTAGTCTTTGGAGCTTTCGTGCGGCAGACGGGTGTAGGAGAATGCCGGCTCGGCTTCACTCACCACCGCCGATTCAACCATCGGCTTGGTGCCAGAGGGTGGCTCCGGCGGCGTTTTTTCGCTCTCCTTGCAAGCAGAGAAGAGAAAAACGACGAGGAAAATCAAAAGCAGTATGGTGCGCTTCACGAAAAAGCCTCCTTCAAAGGGGTGTTTACCAATATAGACAACTTTTTTGGAGAAACCTTTCGATGGGAATGGAGAATTGTTACCCCAATCTGGAAATATACTCCTCCGCCATATGGGCGGCAACGGCGCCATCTCCCACGGCGGTGACTACCTGCCGCAGGACCTTGGTCCGCACGTCTCCCACGGCATAGACCCCGGGGACGCCGGTTTCGGTGGACTCATCGGCCATGATGTAGCCCTTTTCGTCCAGGGGGAGGCTATCCTTCAAAAAATCGGTGGCGGGCTTGCGGCCAATGCTGACGAAGAAGCCGTCGGCGTTAACGGTACGGCTTTCGCCGGTAAGCTTGTTTTCCACCACTGCCCCGGTGATGCGTTTGTCTACCACCCAATCCACCACCTGGGAATTCCACAGGAATTCCACGTTTTCGGCCTTCATCAGGGGTTCGTGGTAAATCTTGGTGGCCCGCAGGGTATCCCGACGGTGGATCAGGATAACCTTTTCGGCAAGCCGTGACAGATACAAGGCGTCGGATACGGCGGAATTGCCGCCTCCGACCACGATGACGGTCTTGCCTTTGTAGAAGCGTCCGTCACAATGGGCACAATAGTGAAGCCCCCGGCCAATCAGCGCATCTTCTCCGGGGATTCCCAGGGGGGTGGGGTTGGCACCGGTGGCGATGATGACGGTTTTTGCCAAGAGAAGGCCGTCGGTGGTTTCCAGTTTTTTGGGATTCCCTGAAAGATCCAGAGAAGTGACCTCGGCGTATTGGGTGACGGCCCCAAACCGCTCGGCCGATTGCTGCATTTTCATGCCCAGGGTAAATCCATCAATGCCTTCTTCAAAACCGGGGTAGTTATCAATAATATCGGTGGTGGCCATTTGTCCGCCGGGGGAAAGCCGTTCCACCACAAGGGTGTCCAGCCCTGCCCGGGCGGCATAGAGGGCGGCGGTGTAGCCGGCGGGGCCGCCGCCGATGATGATGGTGTCGTAAATATGTTCCATGAAATAAACTCCTTTACATTCTTCTTATTTATACTATACCCGGTTTTTTTGGCAAATACTGTGACAGAATCACAAAAATGAAGGAAAGAATTGCATTTCGTTCGTAAGCATGGTAGAATAGAAAAAAAGAACATGGAGGAAGAAAACATGAAGGTCTTAATGCTCAACGGCAGTCCCAGAAAAAACGGCAATACCGCCCTGGCGCTCCACGAAATGGAAAAGGTGTTTTTGACAGAGGGGATCGAGTGCGAAATTGTAGAGGTTGGCGGCAAGGAGATTCGGGGTTGTATGGCCTGCGGCGGATGTTTTGCCACCGGCAAGTGTGTGTTTGACGACCTGGTCAACCAGGTGGCCGATAAATTCGATGCCTGTGACGGTTTGGTGGTGGGAAGCCCGGTGTATTATGCATCCCCCAATGCCACCCTGCTGGCGCTTTTGGACCGGCTCTTTTATTCCAGCCAGACCGATAAAACCATGAAGGTGGGGGCCGCCGTGGTGGCCGCCCGTCGTGGCGGATTGACCGCATCCTTTGACGTGCTGAATAAATATTTCACCATTTCGGGTATGCCGGTGGCCTCCAGTCAGTATTGGAACGGCATCCACGGAGCCCGCCCCGGTGAGGGGGAGGAAGACGCAGAGGGGTTGCAGATGATGCGGACCCTGGCCCGGAATATGGCATTTTTGATGAAGAGCATTGCCCTGGGCAAGGAAACCTACGGCCTGCCCGAGAAGGAGCCCCGGGTGGGCACAAACTTCATCCGATAAGGAGAAGCATATGGCAAAGGAAAGAAGCATTGTAACCAGAGAGGATCTGAAAAAGGGATTTCTGGCGCTGGGGCTGACTGCGGGAATGAAGGTCATGGTCCACTCCTCCCTGAAAAGCTTCGGCTATGTGGAAGGGGGCGCCGATGCTGTTATTGACGTTTTAATGGAGATTTTAACTCCGGAGGGAACCCTAATGATGCCCTCCTTCAATCACGAAGCACCCTATAATAAGGGAGAAATTTTCGAAGTGCGTACCACCCCCACCACCAATGGTATCATTCCCGATACCTTCTGGCGGCGGGAAGGGGTGGCCCGCAGCATTAACCCCACTCACGCCTTTGCGGCCTGGGGCAAGGACAAAGAACGCTACACCGCTGACCACCAGAAGACCTCCGCCATGGGCCCCGATTCTCCCCTGGGACGGTTGATGGCCGATGGGGGCTATTGTCTGCTGTTGGGGGTAGGATACCACAGTAACACCTTCCATCACCATGTGGAAACCATGGAAGGGGCCAAGTGCCTGAACCTGCGGGGAGAGGTGTATCCGGTCCGCTTGGCAGACGGGAGTGAGCGGATGGCTCACACCTGGTCCTGGCGAAACGGGGTCTGCCCCATTACCGACATGGGGGCTTACGTACCCGGCATGGCGGCCATCGATAAGGAGATCAAGATTGGGGATTCCACCGTCAATTTCTACAAGCTATCGGAGGGGTATCAGGTGATTGCCAAGTGTCTGCAGGAAGGGATAGACGGACATCCACCCTGCAAGGACTGTCCCACCCGTCCCCGGGTTTGCAAGTGGAGTGTAACCGAATAAATACAAAAAGACGAGAATGAAAATTCTCGTCTTTTTTGTTGCTTACAGGGTAACTGCCCTCATCCCGGCGTAGCGGGCGCTTGGGCCAAGCTCCCGTTCAATTTCCAGGAGGCGGTTGTATTTTGCGGTGCGTTCCCCTCTGGCAGGGGCACCGGCCTTGATCAGGGGGGCCGAAAGACCGCAAGCCAGGTCGGCCAGCAGGCTGTCGCTGGTTTCACCCGAACGGTGGGAGAGGATGGGACGGCAACCGTAGCTTCGGGCCACTCGGATGGCCTCCCGGGTCTCGCTCAGGGTGCCGATCTGGTTGGGCTTGACAAGAAGGGTATTGGCATGGCCAGCCCCGGCAAAACGGCGGATGCGATCGGGGTTGGTGACGAAATAGTCGTCCCCCACAATTAGCATGCGCTTGCCAAGCTGTTTCATCAAAAGAGCCCAGCCTTCGTGGTCGTCTTCGTTCATGCCATCCTCAATGGAAATCAAGGGATATTTTTCCGCAAGATTCTTCCAATAGGAAGCCAATTGGGCAGAGGTCATACGCTTTTTGCCCTTGGGCAGGTAGTAGAGCTTGTCGATGGGGGAATACCAATCGGTAGTGGCAGCGTCGATAGCCAGCATAAAGTCCTTGCCGGGGGTAAATCCGGCTTTTTCAATGGCAAGAACCAGGTATTTTAGCGCATCCTCATCCCGCTTCAGGTTGGGGGCAAAGCCTCCCTCGTCTCCCACGGTGGTGGCGAGATTTCCTTCCTCCAAAAGGCGCTTCAGGGTGTGGTACACCTCGGCGGACATCCGAAGGCCTTCAGAAAAGCTTTCGGCCCCCACCGGAAGGATCATGAATTCCTGAATGTCTACGTTGTTTTTGGCGTGGGCTCCTCCATTGATCACGTTGAGCATGGGAACCGGCAATTCCACCGGACCAAAACCGCCCAAATAACGATACAGAGGAATGTCCAGAGCCCTTGCTCCTGTGACAGCCGCCGCCAGAGAGGCTGCCAAAATGGCATTGGCTCCCAATCGTTCTTTGTTTTCGCTGGCGTCCAGGTCGCAAAGAGCCCTGTCCCAGGCGAGCTGGTCCAGACAGTTGGCGCCGTGAAGGTGGACGGAAATCTCCTCCAGGGAAAGAAGGGCTCCTTCCACTCCCTTACCCAGAAAGCGGGTGGGGTCGTTGTCGCGTTTTTCGTGGGCTTCGTGGCTGCCGGTGGAGGCCCCGGAGGGCACGTCGGCGGAACCGTAAATAAGGCGGCCGTCATATTCGGCGGTGAGCTGGCAGGTAACGGTAGGGGTACCCCGGGAATCCAGAATCCAATAACCCTCCACCCTGCGGCACGGCATGGTTTGCAGCATAGATAAAATCCCTTCTGATATTCAGATAATAATGGACGTACCTTTCATTTCTTCTGGCTTTGCCAAGCCGATGAGATCCAACAGTGTGGGGATTACGTCATTCAGCGTTCCTGCAGCCAGGGAGGCATCGGTGCCAGTGAGGAACATGTGCATATCGGTCCCTAAAATTACGCAGAATACGGCGATAGAGCCTCCATCGGATACGGCATTGTAGACGTGACTGCACATGTCATAAATGGAACGGTTATATTCTTCAATGGGAGAGGTGTAGGGGTCCACCTTATCAATAAAGTGGGCTACCAACAGATTACTCTGGCGCTGGGTGTATTCGTATAATAGGGAGTCCCGCATGATGCGAATGGTTTTCACGGCGTTGTGACGTTTGCGGAAGAAAGAACGGTCGGCCGCCTCGAAAAGGGAAAGCCGAATCTTGGATGCAAAGTCCTTTAATACGTCCAGCTCTATTTTACCCTTGTTTTCCAGAATAATATGCGGTTCTTTCTGGAAAAGGGATAATATTTTTTCTTCATACATGGGGCTTTCTTTGATTTTTGCCAGAATCAAAACGTTCGGGGTTGTCATCATAAGGATACCTCCGGTGAAAATACAGCCCTTTCGGGAGGACCGAAAGGGCTGTATGGACGATTCATCTTACTGGTTGGCAGCGTTGATGATAGCGGCGAAGTCGGGGGCCTTCAGGGAAGCACCACCGATGAGGCCGCCGTCGATGTCGTTCTGAGCAAGGAGCTCAGCGGCATTCTTGGCGTTCATGGAACCACCGTACTGGATGGAAACCGAACGGGCAACGCGGGCGCCGTAGAGAGAGCGGATGATTTCACGGATACCGGTGCAAACTTCAGCAGCCTGCTCGGAGGTTGCGGTCTTGCCGGTGCCGATGGCCCAAATGGGTTCGTAGGCGATGATGATCTTTCTCATCTGTTCCTTGGCAACGCCGTTCAGGGCGATGCGAACCTGGGTTTCGATAACAGAAGCGGTAACGCCCTGTTCGCGCTGCTGGAGGGATTCACCAACGCATACGATGGGCTGCATGCCGGCTTCCAGAACGGTATGGACCTTCTTGTTGACGGTTTCGTCGGTTTCGGCGAAGTACTGTCTTCTTTCGCTGTGACCAACAATAACGTACTTAACGCCCAGTTCCTTGAGCATATCGGCGGAGATTTCACCGGTGTAAGCACCCTTGGGTTCGAAGTGGATGTTCTGAGCACCGACGGAGATCTTGGCACCCTTGCAGGCCTTTACGGCGGCGGGGATGTCAACGTAGGGGACGCAAACGATCACGTCGCACCACTTGACCTTGCCAACGGTTTCCTTGATTTCGTTGATCAGGGCTTTTGCTTCGGCCGGGGTCTTGTTCATTTTCCAGTTACCGGCAATAACAGTTTTACGGTATCTACGATTCATGATATCTCTATTTCCTTTCCTGTGGAAGAATTATTTATCCTGAAGGCAGGCGATTCCCGGGAGAACGAGTCCTTCGAGGAACTCGAGGGAAGCACCACCGCCGGTGGAGATGTGAGTCATCTTGTCAGCGTAGCCCAGCTGAGCAACAGCAGCGGCGCTGTCGCCACCACCGATGATGCTGACAGAGTTGCTTTCGGCAACAGCCTTGGCGATAGCCTTGGTGCCAACAGCAAACTTTTCAAATTCGAAAACGCCCATAGGACCATTCCAAACAACGGTGCCGGCGTTCTTGATCGCTTCGGAGAAGAGTTCAACAGTCTTGGGACCAATGTCCAGACCCTGCCAACCTTCGGGGATAGCCATGGAGTCAACAACCTTGCTTTCAGCATTGGCGTCGAATTCAACGGTAACGTTGGTGTCAACCGGCAGGAGCAGGTTTACGCCCTTAGCCTTGGCCTTTTCCAGCATTTCGCGGGCGTAGTCAACCTTGTCGGCTTCCAGCTTGGAGTTGCCAACGGTGCCACCCTGGGCAACGATGAAGGTGTAAGCCATAGCGCCGCCGATGATGAGGGTGTCGACCTTTTCCAGGAGGTTGTTGATAACGCCGATCTTATCGGAAACCTTGGCGCCGCCCAGGATAGCGACGAAGGGTCTCTTCGGATCTTCCAGAGCCTTGCCCATGATGCCGACTTCTTTGCCGATCAGGTAGCCGCAGACAGCGGGCAGGTAATCGGCGACACCGGCGGTGGAGGCGTGGGCGCGGTGAGCGGTACCGAAAGCGTCGTTGACGTAGATTTCGGCCATGTCAGCCAGGGCCTTAGCGAAAGCGGGATCGTTCTTTTCTTCTTCCTTATGGAAGCGAACGTTTTCAAGGAGCATAACTTCGCCGTCCTTCAGGGCAGCGGCCTTGGCGGCGGCATCTTCGCCGATGACGTCCTTAGCCATGGCAACTTCCTTGCCCAGAAGCTCGGAAAGGCGGGCGGCTACGGGAGCCAGGGAATATTTCATCTTGAATTCGCCCTTGGGTCTGCCCAGGTGGGAGCAAAGGATAACCTTGGCGCCCTGGTCGGCCAGGTACTTAACGGTGGGAAGGGCGGCAACAATGCGCTTGTCGTCGGTGATAACGCCTTCATCGTTCTGAGGAACGTTAAAATCGCATCTTACGAGAACTTTCTTACCGGAGACACAGATGTCTTCAATGGTCTTCTTGTTGTAATTCATAGTGGTGTCCTTTCGTAATGATTTTGTTCGGATACCCCCCGAAGGAAGCAATTATATTATAGACCATAACCCGAAAGAAATCAAGCCATAATTCCAAAAAAGTTGGCGAAATATTTCTAAATTTCATCTTATCCCATGCCTTTCGCTTGGGAGAAAACCCACAAGAGGGCAAAAGCGGCCTTGGGGAAAAGAAAAATCCCCGAAGAAGAGGAACTTCTTCGGGGATGGGAGAGGACTATTTCATATCCGGAAAACCCAGCTGGCGCAGGGCCTCGTAGCACATGACTGCTGCCGCATTGGAAAGGTTCAGGCAGCGGGCATGGGCGTTTTGAATCTGGGGGATACGGAAGCCGCACTCAGGATAGCGGTCCACCAGCCACTGAGGAAGCCCTGCGGTTTCCCTTCCCAGGAGAATGTGACACCCGTCGTGGAACACCGCCTCGGTGTGGCTTCTGGTGGCCCGGGTGGTGGCCAAAAAGCGCTCCACGTCGGGGTAGGCTGCAAGGTAGGCTTCCAGGCTTTCGTGGACCCGAATATCCAGAAGGTCCCAGTAATCCAGACCTGCCCGCTTGAGCTTGGCGTCGTCAATTTTGAATCCCAGGGGTTTCACCAGATGCAGGACTGACCCGGTTACGGCACAGGTACGGGCAATATTGCCGGTGTTTTGGGGAATCTCCGGCTCAACCAGAACGAGATGGATCATACCTTGGGGATAACGATTTCCACTTCGTGACCGGTTTCGGAGGATTCCAGAATACCCGAAAGGATAGCCTGGTTGTAGATGATCTCGCTGGTGGGGATGGGGGCGGGACCGCCGGTCTTGATGGCTTCGGTGAAGGCCTTCACCTTTTCTAAGAACAGGTTCACGTTATGCTGGATGTAGGGAATGGGGGTGGAGGTGGGAATGCCGAAGGAATCGTGGAAGATGGTCATGGGACCGACCGTGCCATCCCAGGCGCCGCCCCAGAGCTTTTCGGGGTTGGCGGGCATGACCTTGAAGCCGGCCTTGTCGCCCAGGAAGAAGGTAGCGCCGGTGGTGTCCATGTGCATGGCCCAGGACATACGGAAGTCCAGGGTAATGCCGCCTTCCAGACGGATCAGGGCCACCGAGAAATCGTCCACGTCAAAACGCTTATAATCCTGGGGATTGTATTCCGGACTGGTACCGAATTTGTTGAAGGCCGAAGCCGAAACCGTCAGGGGCTTGGGATAACCCAAAGCATTCAAAGGCATATCCAGGCCGTAGCAGCCGATATCTGCCAGGGCGCCAACGCCTGCGGTCTTCTTTTCGATGAAGGTGCGTCCCGGAATACCGCGACGACGGCCGCCGCCGGTCTGTACATAGTAAATGTCGCCCAGAATGCCGGAGGACACGATCTCCTTGATCTTCTTGGAGTTCGGGTCGTAACGGGGCTGGAAGCCCACGGTGACGAACTTGCCGCTCTTCTTTTCGGCCCGCAGGATTTCGGCGGCCTGGTCCATGGTGACGCACATGGGCTTTTCCAGGAGCACGTCCAACCCGGCTTCCAGGGCGGCCACGGTACATTCAGCGTGGGTCTGGTTGTAGGTGCAGATGCTGACCCCGTCCAGTTCTACCGAGCGGAGCATTTCTTCGGCGCTGTCAAACGCCAGAGCCTGGGGCATGTCGAACTCGTCGAAAAATTCTCGGGCCTTACCCTTGACGATATCCGCCCCGGCTACCACTTCCACATCGGGCAGTTGCAGGTAAGCACGCATGTGGGCATGGGCAATGCCGCCGGTACCAATGATACCAATACGAAGTTTCTTTTCCATATATCTTTCTCCTTATATATAATATGTACGTTAATCAAATGAAGGGACGGCGGTCGAGCACAAGCTTGGGGGGCTTGGCGGCGGTAAACTCCCCGGGGAGAGCCCGGTAGAGCTCTGCAATGGCGCATACCGTGCCAAACAGGGCATGCAGGTCGTCAAAGCTCTTGTCTTTGGTGGGATCTACCGCCTCCAGGTAATCGAAGTAGTCATTGGCAAAGCGGCGCAGGGCGGCCTTGACTTCGTGGAAACGGTGGGGGGTCTGGCGGGAGGCCCGGGTCAGGCAGAAGATCCAGTCGATCTGGATGAAACCGCAGGTAGTGGCGAAGTTTGCAGGCAGTGCGCCGGGTGTCCGGTACATTTCCAGGTTGCAGTCAATCATTTTGTCGGGGTAACGCAGGGGACGGCAGGCGTATTCGTGGTTGAATAGATAATGGAAGGAACCGGCCATATGCTGGTACAGCGGGGCCGCACCGGGCTGATTGACACAACCCTTGCGCCACAGACCGGTTTCGGGATCGGCTTCCTCCCAGAACCAGGCAAAGTAGTCATTTTCGAACTCTCTGCCGGCGACTCCCGAAAGCATCAGAGAAACGTAGATGCCTGCACCGATGTGGGAATTGTTCCAGGGCGATTTGACCCATTCTAAAGACTCCAGAAGTTCGTAGAGCTTTTCCTTATTGATATAAGGGAGAAGGTCTTTGGGAGGGGCCGGGCGCCGGTCGAAGAGCTCCAGGGCGGCGGTACAGTGGGCGGTGGTGTGCACCGGGAAATGGGTGGGCTCCCGGAACAGACCGGTGGTGGGATCCTGAAGGGCGGCAAAGGCATCCACGAAGCCTTCACGGAAGAGGGGAGACGCCGAAAAGTCTCCCAAAGAATAAAGAATGTTTGCGGCATCGGCTACGCCATACTCATTCAGACGCAGGGTCTCGCCCTCGGGAATGAAGTGGAGATAGCGGGAGTATTGCCCTTCGGCGGCAAGCTTGTGGGACTTGACGGTATCCCGGATTTTTTGCAGGATCGGTTCAATGTCGCGCATATGAATTCCTCCTATTGAATTTCAAAGGCAAAAATATGTACGTAGTCCACCCCGTGGGTAGCTTCGGCCACCAAAGTGATCTCCCGGCAACCCTCCGGCAGGGGGAGCTTTACCAGTCGCTGGTAGTTGCCCCGGACGGGAATCCGGACCTCTCCTGTTTCGGTTTGGCAAATCAGGGTGAAATCCTTCAGGATGGTTTTGGGGGTGTAGGAAGCCTCTCTTTTCAGGAGCATGTTGTGGAACATGGGGCGGTTCAGCCGGTATTCCTCCTCCGGCAGGGTCTCCCGGTTCAGGTCGCTGTCCAGTACGATTCTGGCCAGGGTGGCCTTTGCGCCCAAGGGGAGCCTGTAGGTGACGTGGCAACCGAGTTTTCCGGTGGCACCGTTGTCACTCTCGCCCACCGGGCGGTCAACGCCGTATCGCAGGGCTTCGGCGTTTTCCATGTCGGACTCCAGAACAGCGTCCCGGGTCATGGGGGCGATTTCACGGGATACATAAGGAAGATAACAGTCGTCATCCATCAGCTTTTGCTGGAGCTCCCGGATGTGGTTTTGGTAAACGCCCCGGGGTGTGATACCTCGTTCCGCGGCGATGGAGGCGGCGGTGCCCACTGCCTGACCGCACAGGGCGCAGGTGGCCATGACCCGGGTGGAGCTCATGGCGGAGTGGGTTACGCTGATGTTGCGACCGGCGAAGAAGAGATTTTCGATGGTTTTGGAGTAGAGGGAGCGGTAGGGGATGCCATAGGGGGAGGGAGCCGGATGGAAAATGGTGGGAGGTTCGTTTGCAGCATCGAAACCGCCGGGGTGGTGGTCGTCCATGGTCCAACCGCCGTAGGCGATGATGTCATCGAAGTGTCCACCGGAGGAAACGTCGTGTTGGGTCATAACATGGTCGCCGATGTAGCGGCGGGATTCTCGCTTGCCCGGCAAAATGCCGATCCAGTCAATGTCGAAGTTTTTATTCTTTTCCTTTTGCTCCGGGTCATTTTTTAGGTAGTCCCAGATGCCATAGGCAAGCCGCAGAAGCTCGTCACGGACGGTTTCGGTGTCCTTGATGGCGTCCACCATACCACCCAATTCCAGATACCAGAAGTTTTCACTGGAACTGCGAAGGTTGGGGGTTCGAAGCTTCAAATCCTCAGCTGTCACTTTCCTAGCCCAGGTGGGGGCTACGAAAATCCGCTCTTCGGGGTATTCCCGGGCCACGATCATGGTGCTCATACCCATGGTGCGGGCGTCGGCCTTTTCGGGAGCAATGCTTTCCTGGTATTCCTCCCGGCCTTCTCGCCCCATGCGGTAGGGGGCGCCGGTGATGGGAGCCAGGATGGAGTCTCCAGAGCAGTCGGCAAACAGGTCGGCGGTAATGGTATAGAAGGTTTGGGTGGTCATCTGCCAGCAGGTAATGGAGCGAAGGCGATTATCTTGGCAGACCCCATCCATGCAGGTGGTGTTGAGCAGCAGTGTGATGTTGGGTTCCTTCTGTACCATCTCCAGCATGACGCTGTCCCAGATGTTGTAGTTTTTGTAGGGGTTACGGTGCTGGTTTTCCATTTCCAGTTCTTCCACAATGCCGGTTTCCCGCATGTTCTTGCCGTGGGCGCCACAGATCCACATACGTACCTCGCTGGAGGCATTGCCGCCCAGCATGGGACGGTCCTGTACCAGAACCACCTTGGTGCCCCGCCTTGCGGCGGAAACGGCGGCGGCAAGGCCCGAAAGACCACCGCCCACCACGCAAAATTGGGTTTGGAGTTCAAGCTTGGGGAAAATAGACATAGCTTTCACCTCGTATCACAAAATCGGATAAAACAAAAGGTCCCCGGAACAGAAACCGACGCACCGACTTTGTCGGTGTCAAGCGACTATCTTGTCTGCATCGTTTTTCTGAAGATCTGTTCCCATGGGACGCCCTCGTTCGATTCTCTATATAATATAAGTAGAAACTAAAAAAGCAGGAAAGTCTGTAAGCCGGGTTCTGTCTTAAACGACCATCTATCTAAGCCCCTCCGTTGCCGGAAGGTTCATGCCACCGACCTCTGCCATGCCGAGCAAGCATTGCACCCCGAAGGGTGCCGGCAATTCGGGTGTTGCACCGGATAGAGTTTACAGGAGCTCCCGGTTACCCGGGAGTTCGGTGGGCTCTTACCCCGCCTTTCCACCCTTACCTGTCAGGAAGACAGGCGGTATATCTCTGTTGCACTTGTCCTGAGGTTACCCTCGGCGGATGTTATCCGTTACCCTGCTCTGTGGTGCCCGGACTTTCCTCATCGGTTTCCCAACGCGGTCGTTCGGCTTTCCTGCATTCTTTATTATATCACATGTGTGGTGGACTTGACAAGAAAACATTTGAAAAACACTAAGCAGAACGCAGAAAAACACGCCCGGGAGGGAGTAAAAGGAGACGAAAAAAAGGCAAAAAAGGTGTTGACAAAGTTAGGGGGATGTGGTATTATATACAAGCGCTCAAGAGAGCGGGGGTCACGAAGCCTCATCGATCTCGAACATGAGCGTTCCGAATGTGAACCGAAACTTCAAAAAGGAGCGGAAACGCGAACTTTTAGAATCGATTCACAGGGTGAGTACCTTGTAAATTAAACAACGTCAGACAGAACACCTGAGATAATAATTGCGAATCTGTAACCACAGATTACAACAAATTTTCAGTCTTCTCTTAACAGTAGGGGAAGACAAGCTAAGAGCAAACAAAAGCTCTGAGTGAGTATACGATCGACGGAAACGTCGTTCATATAACAATCTTAGAGAGTTTGATCCTGGCTCAGGACGAACGCTGGCGGCGTGCTTAACACATGCAAGTCGAACGGAGTTTTTTCCTTCGGGAGAAAACTTAGTGGCGGACGGGTGAGTAACGCGTGAGCAATCTGCCTTACACAGGGGAATAACAACCGGAAACGGTTGCTAATACCGCATAACACAGCGAGTGGGCATCCACATGCTGTCAAAGGAGCAATCCGGTGTAAGATGAGCTCGCGTCCGATTAGGTAGTTGGTGAGGTAACGGCCCACCAAGCCGACGATCGGTAGCCGGACTGAGAGGTTGAACGGCCACATTGGGACTGAGACACGGCCCAGACTCCTACGGGAGGCAGCAGTGGGGAATATTGGGCAATGGGCGCAAGCCTGACCCAGCAACGCCGCGTGAAGGATGAAGGTTTTCGGATTGTAAACTTCTTTGACCGAGGACGAAAATGACGGTACTCGGAAAACAAGCCACGGCTAACTACGTGCCAGCAGCCGCGGTAATACGTAGGTGGCGAGCGTTGTCCGGATTTACTGGGTGTAAAGGGCGTGTAGGCGGGGAATCAAGTCAGATGTGAAATGCCGTGGCTTAACCACGGAGCTGCATTTGAAACTGATACTCTTGAGTGATGGAGAGGTAAGCGGAATTCCTAGTGTAGCGGTAAAATGCGTAGATATTAGGAGGAACACCGGTGGCGAAGGCGGCTTACTGGACATTAACTGACGCTGAGGCGCGAAAGCGTGGGGAGCAAACAGGATTAGATACCCTGGTAGTCCACGCCGTAAACGATGGATACTAGGTGTGGGGGGACTGACCCCTTCCGTGCCGGAGTTAACACAATAAGTATCCCACCTGGGGAGTACGGTCGCAAGATTAAAACTCAAAGGAATTGACGGGGGCCCGCACAAGCAGTGGAGTATGTGGATTAATTCGACGCAACGCGAAGAACCTTACCAAGGCTTGACATCCTGCTAACGAAACAGAGATGTATTAGGTGCCCTTCGGGGAAAGCAGAGACAGGTGGTGCATGGTTGTCGTCAGCTCGTGTCGTGAGATGTTGGGTTAAGTCCCGCAACGAGCGCAACCCTTACGGTTTGTTACTACGAAAGAGGACTCAAGCCGGACTGCCGTTGACAAAACGGAGGAAGGTGGGGACGACGTCAAATCATCATGCCCTTTATGTCTTGGGCTTCACACGTACTACAATGGCAATTAACAAAGCGAGGCAAACACGCGAGTGGGAGCGAAACGCCAAAAATTGTCCCAGTTCAGATTGCAGGCTGCAACTCGCCTGCATGAAGTTGGAATTGCTAGTAATCGCGGATCAGCATGCCGCGGTGAATACGTTCCCGGGCCTTGTACACACCGCCCGTCAAACCATGAAAGTCGGTAACACCCGAAGTCAGTAGCCTAACCGCAAGGAGGGCGCTGCCGAAGGTGGGACTGGTGATTGGGGTTAAGTCGTAACAAGGTAGCCGTAGGAGAACCTGCGGCTGGATCACCTCCTTTCTAAGGAGAGAGAACCGAAGGATGTACTAAGGTGAGAACCAAAGGCATTAGAAGGTGAACTCGACGAAAAGGTCAGAAGGTAGACTGACTGATGTTGTTTAATTTAGAGGGCACTCACCGCGAGAAAAGCGGGGGTGTAGCTCAGATGGGAGAGCACCTGCCTTGCAAGCAGGGGGTCGACAGTTCGAATCTGTTCATCTCCACCAGGAAGGCGAGAAGGGCTCATAGCTCAGATGGTTAGAGCGCGCGCCTGATAAGCGCGAGGTCGGTGGTTCGATTCCACTTGAGCCCACCATTCTTCGACTGAGGATTTGAACATTCAAAGAAATTTGAGTGTTGAAACCTTCAATCGGAAACGAGAGAAGGAAAGACGTACCTTGAAAACCGAATAAAGAGAAGAGAAGACATAAAAGCAAAGTAAGGCAACAAATAGAGAAAAATTAACAAAAGGCAAAATTATGATCTAGAGGTAACCGTCCGAAAGGATGGTACGAAATTTCATGAAGAAAGCCGTTGGTAAGAAAAATCTAATGGAGCCCAGTAATTCTTAAAAGGAACGTAAGACAAAAAAGGTCAAGCGTAAAAGAGCGCAAGGGGAATGCCTTGGCATCAGGAGCCGACGAAGGACGCGATAAGCTGCGAAAATCCACGGGGAGGCGCAAATAGCCATTGATCCGTGGGAATCCGAATGGGGAAACCCACATGTGGTAATACGCATGTACTATTAAGTGAATCCATAGCTTAATAGAGGGAACCCGCTGAACTGAACCATCTAAGTAGGCGGAGGAAGAGAAAACAAACGTGATTTCGTAAGTAGTGGTGAGCGAAAGCGAAAGAGGCTAAAGGTTCGTAGAAATATGAACCGGGTTACGGACTGCAATATTTGAATCTGAGTATAGTCGAATGTCTTGGGAAAGACGACCAAAGAGAGTGAGAGTCTCGTAGGCGAAATACGAAGAGGAGATAGCAGGATCCAGAGTACCGCGGGGCACGTGGAATCGCCGTGGGAAGATAGGGGGACCACCCTCTAAGCCTAAATACTACCTGATGACCGATAGAGGAGAAGTACCGAGAGGGAAAGGTGAAAAGAACCCAAAGTATGGGAGTGAAAAGAACCTGAAACCTTGCGTTTACAAGCACTCAAAGCACGTTAAGGTGCGATGAGGTACTTTTTGTAGAACGGTCCGGCGAGTTGCTATAGTTAGCGAGGTTAAGGTATTACGTACCGGAGCCGAAGGGAAACCGAGTGTGAATAGCGCGTCTAGTTAGATATAGCAGACCCGAAACCGGGTGACCTACCCATGAACAGGTTGAAGTGAGGGTAAAGCCTCATGGAGGACCGAACCGACCCCCGTTGCAATGTTGGCGGATGATTTGTGGGTAGCGGAGAAATTCCAAACGAACCCGGAGATAGCTGGTTCTCCCCGAAATAGCTTTAGGGCTAGCGTTTTGACAGATTACCGGAGGTAGAGCACTGAATGGGCTAGGGGCAGATAATGTTACTGAACCCTATCAAACTTCGAATGCCGGCTAATTGATTCAAGGCAGTCAGACTATGTGAGATAAGTTTCATAGTCAAAAGGGAAACAGCCCAGACCCGCAGCTAAGGTCCCAAATGTATGCTAAGTGGAAAAGGATGTATGATCGCGAAGACAACCAGGATGTTGGCTTAGAAGCAGCCACACATTAAAAGAGTGCGTAATAGCTCACTGGTCGAGTGGTCGTGCGCCGAAGATATAACGGGGCTAAGCATACAACCGAAGCACGGGCAACGCGAGAGCGTTGGGTAGGGGAGCGTCGTACAGTAGGGCGAAGCATCAGCGGAAGCAGGTGTGGACGAGGTACGAGAGAGAATGCCGGAATGAGTAACGAGAATTATGTGGGAATCATAATGGTCGAAAATCTGAGGTTTCCTGGGGAAGGTTCGTCCGCCCAGGGTAAGCCGGGAGCTAAGGCGAGGCCGAAAGGCGTAGTCGATGCACATACAGTAGATATTCTGTAGCCACCGACAATTTAAGCACAAGGGACGCTTTGAGATAGGTTAACCCATGCGATGGTAGACATGGGCGAAAGGGAACGAAATATAGTAGTGAAGTAACCGATGCTTGGAGACGAGAAAAGCTTGTGTGTATACTAAGGTGCCCGTACCGCAAACCGACACAGGTAGATGAGGAGAGAATCCTAAGACCAACGGGAGAAGGGTTGTCAAGGAACTCGGCAAGTTGACCACGTAACTTCGGGAGAAGTGGTGCCAGAGAAATCTGGTCGCAGAGAAAAGGCCCAGGCGACTGTTTAACAAAAACACAGGTCTCTGCAAAATCGAAAGATGAAGTATAGGGGCTGACGCCTGCCCGGTGCTGGAAGGTTAAGAGGAGATGTCATCGCAAGAGAAGCATTGAATTGAAGCCCCAGTAAACGGCGGCCGTAACTATAACGGTCCTAAGGTAGCGAAATTCCTTGTCAGGTAAGTTCTGACCCGCACGAATGGCGTAACGATCTGGGCACTGTCTCGACAGCCCACCCGGTGAAATTGAAGTACTGGTGAAGATGCCAGTTACCCGCAACTAGACGGAAAGACCCCATGGAGCTTTACTCTAGCCTAATATTGAGTTTCGATATTACATGTATAGGATAGGTGGGAGCCAGGGAAGCATCGGCGTCAGCTGGTGTGGAGGCGCACTTGGAATACCACTCTTGTGATATTGGGATTCTAACCTGCACCCGTGAATCCGGGTGGGGGACATTGTTAGGTGGGGAGTTTGACTGGGGCGGTCGCCTCCGAAAGAGTAACGGAGGCGCTCAAAGGTTGGCTCAGCACGGACGGAAATCGTGCATAGAGCGTAAACGCAGAAGCCAGCCTGACTGCGAGAGAGACATTTCGAGCAGGTACGAAAGTAGGAGTTAGTGATCCGGCGGTAAGTGAGTGGAAATGCCGTCGCTTAACGGATAAAAGCTACCCTGGGGATAACAGGCTGATCTCCCCCAAGCGTTCACAGCGACGGGGAGGTTTGGCACCTCGATGTCGGCTCGTCACATCCTGGGGCTGAATTCGGTCCCAAGGGTTCGGCTGTTCGCCGATTAAAGTGGCACGCGAGCTGGGTTCAGAACGTCGTGAGA